>NZ_JCAMOT010000017.1:0-170308 GCF_059512425.1 Bradyrhizobium sp. Leo78 | reverse complement strand
CGAAGCCTACCGCGCGCTACGAGTTCAGCGATCAGGACACGTTCCACCTGCAGCTTCGCGCCCAGCGGAACTTCTGACCGGCTGAGAACAGCGGTCTATTGATCCTGACCGTGGGCGAACTTGTCCACGGTCTATCGCCAGTTTGAAAGCACCGCGGCGGTCGATTGACGCCGGCGCTGTCGGAAAGCGGGTGGGTTTGGCCGTCCTCGGGTCGGACAATGTCGACAAACGACATTCCGAGGAATTTCTGCCATGTCCGCCCTCAAGGCCCCTCACCTGCCTCCGACCTTCGGCCGTCTGGCCTGGTCGAATCTCGCCGCACAATCGGCCGAGCAGATCGCGCTGGCAGCCGCTCCCATCGTGGCGGTGCTCCTGCTCGGCGTCGGCGAGGGCCAGACTGGCCTGCTGCAGACCGCGCTGACACTGCCCTTCATCCTGTTTGCGATCCCCGCGGGCCTGCTCGCCGACCGCTTCTCGCGGCGGGTCCTGATGGCGGGCTCCGAAGCGTTGCGTGCGGCGGCGCTGGCCGTAACGCTGCTCCTGATCTGGCTCGGCCTGTTGACGCTGCCCCTGCTCTCCGTGCTCGGCTTCATCGCCGTGTGCGGGACGGTTGCCTACAGCGTCGCCGCGCCCGCGCTGGTACCGTCGCTGGTGACGCCAGATCAGTTGCCGACGGCGAATGCGCGGATCGAACTGGCCCGCACCGTCGCTTTCGCCAGCGGGCCTGCGCTCGGCGGCGTGCTGGTCGGATGGGTCGGTGCCGCGCCGGCCTTCGGATTTGCCGCCGCACTCTCGGTGATCGCCGTGGTGCTGCTGGCCGGTATCCACGAGCCGGCCCGCGCGCCGGCACCGCGCCGACATCCGCTGCTGGAGATCAAGGAAGGCGCCGTGTTCGTGTTCCGTCATGAGCTGCTGCGACCGGTGTTCATCACGCAGTTCATCTTCAACACCGCTTCCTTCCTACTGCTCGCGGTGTTCGTGCCCTATGCCGTCAGGCATCTCGGCCTCTCCGCAACCGGCGTCGGCACCACGCTCGCGATGTATGGTGTCGGCATGGTGGTCGGTGCGCTTGCGGCAACGCGGGTGATGCGACGTCTTGCGTTCGGCACTGTGATCGGGCTCGGCCCGGTGACCGGCTTCATCGCCTCCACCATCATGGCGCTGACGACAATTGTCCCTACGCCTCTGCTTGCGGGCCTGAGCTTTTTCCTGCTCGGCGTCGGCCCGATCCTGTGGGTGATCTCGACGACCACGCTCCGGCAATCGGTGACGCCGCCTTCGCTGCTCGGCCGTGTCTCCGCCATCAACATCATGAGCTACGGCGCGCGCCCGCTCGGCTCCGCACTGGGTGCGATCGTCGGCGGGCTTTTCGGCGCCGAGACCTGCCTCTGCCTTGCCGCGGCAATTTTCGCCGCGCAGGCGCTGGTGATCCTGCTGTCGCCGGCGGTCTCCCTCGTCAGACAACCCGACATGGTCAGCGAACCGGCGGGATGTTGATGAGAGAAAAATTCAACTGATCTGATCTGCGATCGGAGAATGTTTTGCGTCATAGCCGAGGGCCGGCCACGACGGCCAAATTAGTGGCTGGTCTTTCCCGCTTTGTATGATACACGTCATCCAATAGCCGAGCGGGAGCACCATGACCGATCAGACTGCAACCATTGACGCCGCCGCATCTCGCCCCGAATCCTCCTCCGGCGCCCTGCAGATCGCGGTTCTGGCCGCGCTTGCGGCGACCGGCACGCTGGCCACCAACATCCTGCTGCCGTCGCTGCCGCAGATGGCGGCTTCGCTGAATGTGACGACCGCGGCGGTCACGTCGGCCATCACGATCTTTCTCGCCGTGTTCGCGCTCGGCCAGCTCATAGTTGGTCCGATCTCGGATCGCTTCGGCCGTCGCTGGCCGGTTCTGATCGGTTTCGCCGTGTTCTTTGCCGGCAGCGTCTGGTGCAGCCTGGCAGAAGATCTCCCGAACCTCTTGATCGGCCGCGTCGTCCAGGCCGCCGGCGCCTGCGCAACCTCGGTATTGTCGCGCGCCATAGCCCGCGACCTGTTCACCGGTGCCGCATTGGCACGCGCGATGGCGCTGATCATGATCGCGATGGCGGCCGCGCCGGGTTTCTCGCCGCTGCTCGGCGGCGCGCTCGATCACTATTTCGGCTGGCGCTCGGAATTCGTGCTCGTCGCGGCCTTTGCGGCTCTCGGCGCGCTCGCCTATGGCGCCACGCTCGGAGAAACCCACCATTCGACGCGGATCCCGCTCAACCCTCTCGCCGTCATCAGCACCTATCTCGGTCTGATCGCAGATCGCCGCTTCGTTGTGCCGACGGCGACCGTCAGCCTGATCATGGGAGGCCTGTTTGCGATGTTCTCGGCCGCGCCCCGGATCTTGATCGAGGCGCTGCATTTCTCACCGATCGAGCTCGGCCTGTTCTTCGCCGGCACGGTGCTGATCGTGTTCGCCTCCGGCTGGCTCGCGACAAGGCTTGCGCCGCGGTTTGGCCTCGACCGCTCGATCAAGGGTGCATTATTGGCGGCAGCCATCGGCGGCGCCGCCATGTTGTTGGTCTCGCTCTTCACCCCGAGCTTCCTGCCGTTCCTGACTGCGATGAGCGTGTTCCTGCTCGGCATGGGCATCGTCAACCCACTCGGCGTCGCGCAGGCGCTATCACCGTTCGGCGAAAAGGCCGGTGCGGCTTCCGCACTGCTCGGCTTCTGGCAAATGATGAACGCGGCGATCGGAGTCTGGCTCGCAGCAATCGTGTCGCATGAGGCAATGTTCGGGCTCGGCGTGGTGCTGACCGCGTTCTCACTGATAGCGGTCGGCCTATACGCGCTACGGGCCAAGCAGGGCTAGCTCGCGAGATAGCGCTCGTATTTTCCGGCCACGACTTCGTCCGCCGCAACGTCGGGATCGAGCGTATAGAGGTCTTGCGCCCGGCTGATGCCGCGCAGCGCGAAGCGCCCGGTCGAAACCAGATAGTTCCGCCCTGCTCCATCCAGGCCATCCCGGAACGCCTGCGAGGTCAGCAGTTCCCGATCGACCGAGCTGCACATCGAAGCGATCCGGCTGACTTCGTTGACCGCCGGCCCTACCACGGTGAAATCGAGCCGGTCCTCGCTGCCGATATTGCCATAGAACACCTCGCCGACATGCAGCCCGACATAGGCTGAGGTGGTCGGCCGACCCTCGCCGGCACGGCGGACGTTGAGCGCATTCAGATTGCGGCGCAAGCGATGCTCGGCCCGAAGCGCAGCCCGTTTTGCGCCTCCCATGTTCTCCTGCGTGAACATCGCCAGCACGCCGTCGCCGATCAGCTTCAGCACCTCGCCGCCGGCATCGTGGATCGCGTCGATCGAGGCCTGAGCATAATCGTTGAGGAACGGGATGATCTCGTCCGGCCCGATGCGCTCGCCGATCGCGGTCGAGCCGCGCACGTCCGAATACCACAACACCGCCTTGATGCGCTCGGTGACGCCGCGCGAGATGCGGCCGCGCATCACCTGCTCGGCGGTCTCGCGCCCGAGATAGACCCGCGCCAAGGTGCGCGCGATGTCGACTTGCGCCGCTGACTTCACCGCCAAGCCCAGCACCGGCACCAGATCGCGCAGCGCCGCCATGTGATGCTCGCCAAATCCTTCGGACTGGCGGGTGGTCCAGGAGGAGTAGAAGCAGTCCATCTCGCCGATCGTGCCGGCCTCGCCGAACCGGTGCACAAAGGAGACGAAATGCTTGTGGCCCTTTTCCGCGAGGTCGTTGATCATGGAGAAATCGAGCGTGGCGCAATCGGCCAGGTCGATCACCATCTCTTCGTGCCCATTTTGCAGCATGTGGTAGAAGGTCGAACGCCGCCAATTCTGGTTGGCATCACCGCTGGAGGTCGAGCCGTATTCGAAAGCGTCGCTTTCATTGGTCTCGCTGTCGCTCCAGCGGAACCCGTGGCCTTCGAAGATCGGGTGCAGCGTATCGATGAAGACGATTGCACGTGACAGCGGCATTCCGGCCGCGCGGCAGCGTTCGCAGAAACCGCGCAGCAGATCGTTTTCGGGCAGGCCGGTCAGACCCTGTCTGACCAGCCAGTTCATCAGGCGCAGGCGGGGCGTCAGTTCCATGCGCGGATTATGCCGGGCAATCGTGTCGCGCGAAAGATCGGTTGGCGGCCCTGGGCGCGACTTGACGACAGTTCCGTGACAGCGGCAAATGTCGGGAATAACGAGACAAGACAGAAACGCGACGGTCCGATGAGCGCCCGGCAGCTTCCGATCATTCTGGCGCTCGGCACCACCCAGACCCTGGCCTGGGCCTCGAGCTACTACCTGCCCGCGGTGCTCGCCGATCCCATCGCCAGAGATCTCGGCATCGGCCCCAACTGGATCTTCGCCGCCTTCTCCGCCTCGCTCGTGCTCTCGGCCCTCCTTGGCCCGCGGATCGGCCGCCAGATCGACCTGGTCGGCGGCAGGTCCGTGCTGTCGATCTCCAATCTGACGCTGGCCGCAGGACTGGTGCTGCTCGGCCTCACGCAATCGATTCCTCTGCTGCTGCTCGCATGGCTTTTCCTTGGGATCGGCATGGGATACGGCCTCTATGATGCCGCTTTCGGTGCGCTCGGCCGTATCTATGGCGAGGCGGCGCGGCGCCCGATCACAGGCATCACGCTGATGGCGGGCTTTGCCTCCACCGTCGGCTGGCCGCTGAGCGCGTGGGGGCTGGAGACGATCGGCTGGCGCAACACCTGCTTTGCCTGGGCGGCGGCACAGCTCTTGATCGGCCTGCCGCTCAACTGGCTGATGCTGCCGCCGATCCCCGGCGCCAAGGCCGCGGCCGCCAATGCGGTGAAGCCGCATATCCCGATCGACCGGCCGATGATCCTGCTGGCGTTTGCGTTCGCGACCGCCTGGACCGTCACCGGCGCGATGGCGGCGCACTTCCCACGCATCCTGGAAGCGGCCGGCGCGACCCCGGTGCAGGCAATTGCCGCCGGCGCCCTGATCGGGCCGGCGCAGGTCGGCGCGCGCGTGGTCGAGGCGTGGTTGCTCAGCCGCTACCATCCGCTGCTCTCGACCGAATTGGCCTGTCTCGGCCACCCGATCGGCGCCGCGATCGTGGCGATCGCCGGCGGTGGCGCGGCAAGCGTCTTCGCGCTTTGCCACGGCGCCGGCAACGGCATCCTGACCATTTCGCGCGGCACCTTGCCGCTCGCGATCTTCGGCTCGCAGAACTACGCCTACCGCCTCGGCATCATCGGCGCCCCGGCCCGGATGGCGCAGGCGGCGGCCCCGCTGCTGTTCGGGCTGTTGCTCGAACGCATGGGCAGCGGCATCCTGATCGTCTCCTCCGCACTCAGTCTTGCGGCATTGGGGGCGCTGCTCCTGGTGCGCGACAACAAGCCAGCACCGCAATAGGCAGCCATTCCATCTGCCCCATCACTCATAAAACGCCGGTGCCGTCTTCAGGCTATCGCGCTGGGCCTTGTCGTGATTGATCCAGAGTTGCGCCTTCTCTTTCGTGAGCGTCTCCGCGATCTTCTGCATCGAGGCCGTCGTCTGCTCCTTGCTGGCATTCATCGACGGCACCCGGCGGTTATCCCAGTTGTCCCTGAAGTGGACGGCGTCGCCGGAAAGTACGACCGCCCCGGTCTTCGGCAGTTTCACCAACAGCGACTGGTGGCCCGGCGTGTGCCCGGGCGTCGACAGGATCATTACATTGCCATCACCAAACACATCCCGGTCGCCGTCCAGCTTGGTCACCGGATGCTCCGCCTTGAAGCGCGGCTGGTTGTTGGCGCCGGGCCAGTCATATTCGGCTTTCTGCACATAGAGCATCGCGGTCGGGAACATCTCCACATTGCCGATGTGGTCCGGATGGGTATGCGAGACCGCCATCGCCTTGATGTCGGACGGCTTCACGCCGATCTGGCCGAACTGCGCGGCCAGCGTCTTGGGACGCCGCCAGATCACCGCTTTCGGATCCGACGGCACGAGCCCGTCCGGCATGCTCGCCACCGCCTCGGGAATGCCGGTGTCCCACAGGAACCACCCTTGCGCGTGCTTGATCAGATAGCAGTTGTCGACGAAATCCATCGACTTGCCTTCGTTGACACCGGGCGACCAGCGCGAGATGTCGCCCGCAACGCCCTCGCCGCAATTGAGGATATAGAGCTTCTCGACGCCCGGCTTTTCCGATTGGGCGCGCGCAGGACCCGCAGCCGCCGCAACCGACAGCAGCGCCACCGCAACACCGATTATTGTCTTCACGTTCCGCTCCCTCGACTAATCGCCCCCAACGTTCGAGGAAGGAATATTACGTCATCGCCGGCGGCAATCGTCGCCATTGACGGTCTTTTGATCTCTCAAGCCGCGTGCGCCGGCTCGTGATGCGGACAGGTCTCGACCTCGATCGTGACATGGCTGAGACCGTGCAGACCGCTGAGACGGCGCTTGTAGGTCGCGGGCGGCAGCGGATGGTCGGAGACAACCGAGATCACCGCCGCGCGATGGCCGGGACCGACCTGCCACAGATGCAGATCGGTGATGCGGTCGCCCTTGGTCTCGAGCCGGTCGCGAATGACCGCCTCGAGCTTCTTGTCGGCGCTGACGTCGAGCAGGATCGCGCCTGACGCCTTGATCAGGCCAAAGGCCCAACTCGCGATCACAGCGCTGCCGACGATCCCGACTACCGGATCGGCCCAGACCCATCCCGCGGACATCGCAACCAGCAGCGCCGCAATGGCGAGGATGGAGGTTGCGGCATCCGCCATCACGTGGACGTAAGCCGCGCGAAGATTGTTGTCGTGGTGGTGGTGATGATGATCGTCGTCGTCGTCATGGTCATGAGAATGGCCATGACCGTGATGATAGTCGTGGTCGTCGCGCAGCAGCCAGGCGCTGATGAGGTTGACGGCAAGTCCGAGCACGGCAACCGAGATCGCTTCCCCGTAGGCAATGGACACCGGATGGAACAGCCGGTCCACGCTTTCCCAGGCGATCTGCATAGCGATCATCGCCAGAATGATCGCGCTGGCAAAGGCGGCGAGATCGCCGAACTTGCCGGTGCCAAAACTGAAGTGCGCGTTGCCCACCTGCCGCCGTGCGAACAGATAGGCCAGCCCAGCAATGCCCAGCGCCGCCGCATGCGTTCCCATGTGCCAGCCGTCGGCGAGCAGCGCCATCGAGCCGGACCACCAGCCCGCCGCGATCTCTCCGACCATCATGACCGTGGTCAAGGCCACCACGAGCCAGGTACGCCGTTCGTTATGGGCGTGCGTCGCGCCCAGGAAGACGTGATCGTGGGTCCACTGTTCGATCGAATGCGAGTGCATGGTTCATCTCCGGATAGTCCGCTCGTCGAATATAGCGATTGCGACGGACGGCCGTTAGAGCGTTTTCAAGCGAAGCATGCCCTCGGACTTGATCCGAGGGTGGACACCGGTTCGCGTGAAAAAAAACGCGTCAAAATAAGAATCTAGAGCTTCGGTTCTGATTCAGTCAGAACCGAAGCTCTAGACTAATTCCTCCGGCGCCAGCTTGCAGGCGGCGCCGTCGGCCTCGACCTGCAGCGTCGCATGATGGATCTTGAAGCGGTGCGAGAGCTGCGCGCAGACGTGATGCAGGAAGGCATCGTCATGTCCGCCGGGCCGGACCAGGTGCGCGGTCAGCGCCGTCTCGTTGGTGCTCATGGCCCAGATGTGCAGATCGTGGACCTCGGAGACGCCGTCGAGCGTGCGCAGAAACTCCCTCACCTCGACGAGCTCGATACCGCGGGGCACCGCGTCGAGCGCGAGGTTGACGCTGTCGCGCATCAGGCCCCAGCCGCTGACCAGCACGACGAGGGCGATGACGAGGCTGATCGCCGGGTCAATCCATAGCCATCCCGTCGACATGATCAGCAGCGCGGCGATGACGACGCCGAACGAGACGCCGGCATCCGCCGCCATGTGGAGATAGGCGCCGCGAATGTTGAGGTCGCCGTGCCGCCCGCGCATGAACAATAATGCCGTGAAGCCGTTGACGAGAATCCCGAGCGCCGCGACCCAGACCACTGTCCAGCTCGCCACCTCGGCCGGCGCGCGCAGCCGATTGACCGCCTCCACCGCGATGCCGCCGACCGCGACCAGCAGGAGCCCGGCATTGAACAATGCGGCGAGGATCGAGGCGCGGCGATAGCCGTAAGTGTGCCTCTCCGTCGGCCGCCTCCCCGCAAGCCACGCCGCCCCCCATGCCAGCAGCAGCGAGAACACGTCCGAGAGATTGTGGACGGCATCGGAGATCAGCGCCAGCGAATTGGCGGCATAGCCGAACACCAGCTCGGCGATCACGAAGGCGGTGTTGAGCGACGCGCCAATGGCAAAGGCCCGGCCGAAATCATCCGGGGCATGGCTGTGCCCGGCATGATGATGCGCATGGGACTGATCGTGATGATGATGCGCCATGGGAAGAATTTATAGCGCGTCGATTTGCGAATACTATTACAGCGCGGAAAGCGTAGGGCGGATTAGCCGAAGGCGTAATCCGCCGCTTCGCGGCAAGATGGCGGATTACGGCTTGCGCCTAATCCGCCCTACGTAACTACTCCACGCCGCGGTTGAACTTGTTCGACTTCGGCAGGCCGTGCGCGAGGCGGCCAGCGTCGGCGCGGTTGCCGCGCCAGTCGGCGAGCTCCTTGATGCTCATGCCGTGCTCGCGGCCCGCGGAATCCTTCCAGGTCAGGCCCGCCTTGGAATCGAACACCGCGACGTCGGACAGCGAGGCGCTGGTGTATTTCTGCAACCGCACGCCGCGGCCGCGGGCCATTTCCGGCACCTGATCGAGCGGGAACAGCACCATCTTGTGATTGGTCCCGATCACCGCGACGGTGTCGCCTGCGACGGTTGCGAGCGCGCGCGCCTCGTTCGGCATGTCGACGTTCAGCACCTGCTTGCCCTTGCGGGTGGTGCCGACGCAGTCGTCCTCGTTGACGACGAAGCCCTGTCCTTCACTGCTGGCGACCAGGAATTTGCGGCCGCCCTTGTTGACGAACAGCGACACGATCGCCGCATCCTGCTCCATGTCGATGAACATGCGGATCGGCTCGCCATGGCCGCGACCGCCCGGCAGCTTCGCCACATCGAGCGAGTAGAATTTCCCGTTGGTGGCGAACAGCAGGAGCTTCGAGGTGGTCTCGGCGAAGAAGGCGTGATCGAGCTTGTCGTCGGTCTTGAAGGCAAGGCCCGAGAGGTCGGCGACATGGCCCTTGAGCGTGCGCACCCAACCCTTCTCGGAGATCACGACGGTGACCGGCTCGCGCTCGACGAAGGCCTCCTCGATCGCGGCGAGATCATGCTCAGGCGCATCCGCAAAGGTGGTGCGGCGCTTGCCGAGCGGCGTCTTCGGCCCGAACATGTCGCGGACCTTCTTCACCTGCTCGCCGACCTTGGCCCATTGCTCGGTCTCGGAGCGGAGCAGCTGTTCGATGCCCTTCAATTCCTTGCGGAGGTCCTTGTCCTCGGTGCGGATCTCCATCTCCTCGAGCCGGCGCAAGGAGCGCAGGCGCATGTTAAGGATGGCGTCGGCCTGGACCTCGGTGAGCTTGAACGTCTTCATCAGCACCGGCTTCGGCTCGTCCTCGGTGCGGATGATCTTGATCACCTTGTCGATGTTCAGATAGGCGATGAGGTAGCCGCCGAGGATCTCCAGCCGGTTCTCGATCTGACCCTTGCGATAATTCGAGCGGCGCACCAGCACATCGCGCAGGTGGTCGAGCCATTCGCGAAGGCACTCGGCGAGGCCGACCACCTTGGGGATTTTCCCCTTCACCAGCACGTTGAGGTTCAGCGAAATCTTGCTTTCCAGCTCGGTCAGCCGGAACAGCGACTCCATCATCAGTTCGGGATCGACATTGCGCGACTTCGGCTCGATCACCAGCCGAACGTCATCCGCCGACTCGTCCCTGACCTCGCCGACCAGTGGCAATTTCTTCTGGTCGATGAGCTCGGAGATCTTCTCGACCAGGCGCGATTTCTGCACCAGCCACGGGATCTCAGTGACCACGATCACCCAGGTGCCCCGCGCACCCTCTTCCTGCTTCCAGCGCGCACGCGTGCGGAACGAGCCGCGGCCGGTGCTGTAGGCCTCGGTGATCGCTTCCTTGGAATCGATGATGATGCCGCCGGTCGGGAAATCCGGGCCCTTCACCCATCGCAAGAGCGCCTTCGACTTGGCGTCGGGCTTCTCGATCAGGTGCAGTGCCGCGTCGCAGAGCTCGGCGGCATTGTGCGGCGGGATCGACGTCGCCATGCCGACCGCGATGCCCTGAGAACCGTTGGCGAGCAGGTTCGGGAAGCCGCCGGGCAGAACCACCGGCTCCTTCGACTGGCCGTCATAGTTGGCGCGGAACTCGACGCCGTCCTCGTCGATGCCCTCGAGCAGCAGCCGCGCGACATCGGTCATGCGCGCTTCGGTGTAGCGGTAGGCGGCGGGGTTATCGCCGTCGATATTGCCGAAATTGCCCTGGCCGTCGACCAGCGGGTAGCGCGAGGAGAAATCCTGCGCGAGGCGCACCATGGCGTCGTAGATCGCCTGGTCGCCATGCGGATGGAACGAGCCCATCACGTCGCCGACAATCTTTGCCGATTTCTTGAACGGCGAGCCCGGATCGAGGCGCAGCAGCCGCATCCCGTAAAGGATGCGCCGGTGCACCGGCTTCAGCCCGTCGCGGGCGTCCGGCAGCGCACGATGCATAATGGTCGATAGCGCGTAAGCGAGATAGCGCTCTTCCAGCGCATCGCGCAGCGGTACCTCGTGGATCTCCGGCGGTTCCGGCGGAATCAGTGCTTTTCCCATGCCGACGGGTTAACCGCTCCGGGCGAATCGGGCAAGAATCGATTCGGCACCATACCCCGCAGAAAAAGCCCGATTTTTCAGCCTGCACCCGCCAGGGTCGCCGGGTTCGGCGTGGCATGGCCATTGGTGATGTTGAATTGCGGGATATGGCCGAGCCCGGTCACGAGATCGGCATCGGCGCCCAGCACCTTCTTCCACTCGTGCCCCTCGGTCAGGATCACGCCGACGCCGGCGACCTCAGCGCCGGCCTGCCGCACCAGCTTCAAGGTCGCAGCCAGGCTCGAGCCGGTCGCCACGACGTCATCGACCACGACGACCCGCCTGCCCTTCAGCAGCGGGATCGCCCGGCGGTCGAGCAGCAGCCGCTGCGAGCCGGATGAGGTCACCGATTGCACATACTCGACCAACGCGTCGCCCAAATGAATCTTCGGCGATTTCTGCACGATGACATATTGGTCGAGCCCGAGATGGCGCGAGACCTCGATGGCGACGGGAATGCCGAGCGTCGCCGCGCCAACCACGATGTCCGGCTCCTTCCCCTTCAGCCGCGCGGCCAGCGCCTTTCCGATCCGCTCACCGAAGCCGACGCCCATGTCGATCACCATCAGAAGCGAAATCGCCAGGCGCTCGTTGATGGCGACGAGCGGCAGCTCCGTCGGCTCGCCGCCGATGTCGACAGTATAGGTGGCGGGGGTGAGTGCGCTCATGTGGTCCTGCCCGGATTTGTCAAAGGAAAGTCGGTCTGGATGGTGAGCCAGCCGATGTCGCGCCAGCTCGTGCGCGCCATCTTCGGATCGAAGCCGTAGATCGACAGCGCCAGCGCGATCGTCTCGGCCATGCGGAACGTCTGCACCATCAGCGGCACGCCGCGCGCCAGCGCATAGAGGACGCGCCGCGGAAAGGGCCCGCGGTCGAGTTCGAGGCCGCGCGCCCGCTGGGTCTCGCCGATGCTCCTGAACTCCTCGCGCATCAGCGGGATCATGCCGATCACGAGCACCAGCACCAGCGTCAACGAGCCCGGCAAGCGCAGCCGGCTGCAGGCCGCAAGCAGCGTGCCGGCCGACGTAGTCTCGATCGCGACGAAGAAACTGGCGGTGGTGGCGATCAGGCGGAAGGCCATGCGCAGCGCATCATCGATCGCCGCGGCGAGCGGCGTCCCGTTCCAGACGAAACTCAAGGTCCAGCTCAGCGTCACCAGGCCGCCGACCAGCGCCATCAGTTTGAGATAGCCTCTGGTTTGCGGCAGCCGGCAGGCGATCACGGCCGCCAGCACGATCGCGGCGATCACGCCAGCCGTCACCGCGCTGCCGGCGACCCAGCCGAGCGATGACAGCACCAGCGCCGCCAGCAATTTGACGAACGGGTTGATGCGATCAAGCCGATGCACGCTGGCCTCCTCCTGATGTTGTGACGTTCTGGTCCGGGCGCGGCCAGCCGCGGCGCGCAAATACGTCCGAGGACCAGGCCGCCTCGGTCGTCCCGTCGAAGGCCAGCCGGCCATCCTCCAGGATCAGTACGCGGTCGGTGGCGCGGTCGACAAGCTGCAGGTCGTGCGAGACCAGCAGCGCCGCACAACCCCGAGCGCGGCAGCGGTCGAGGAAGGCCAGCACGCCGGCACGTGAGACGCTGTCGCAGGCGATCAGCGGCTCATCCAGGATCACGACCGACGGCGCCGTCGCCTCGATGCAGACCAGCGCCAGCATCAACTGCTCGCGCGCCGACAGCGCGAATGGCGAAAGCTCGGCGCGGTCGGCGAGACCGACGCCCTGCAAAAGTTCGATCGCCCGTTCGCGATGCGCAGCAACGGCCTTGGCGCCGGCATCGCCGCCGGACAGCGAGAACACGACCTCCTCCACGACCGAGAGCAGGAAGAACATCCGCCGCAAATTCTGCGCGACGTAACCGATCTCGCGCGCCCGCTGCGCGATGGTCCAGCCGGCGCTATCGCGGCCGCCGATCTCGATCGCGCCGCCGGCCGCCTTCTGCAGGCCGAGCAGCGTACGCATCAGCGTGGTCTTGCCGGCGCCGTTGCTGCCGATCAGCCCCGCTACCTCGCCTTTTCCGAGCGAGAGCTCAATCGACCGCAGCACCGGCTCGCCGTTCGGACGGCGCAGCGTGCTCGAAAGCTGCCGGACCGAGAGCGCCGGGCCCGACTGTGCCGGCCGCACCACGGGCCGCGGCGCCGGCGCCGCAAAGGGCGGCTCGATGCCGGCGACCGCATAGGGCGTCGTGGCGCGAACGGCCGCCTGCCAGGACAGATCGTCGACGATGCCGCCCTCCTTCAAGAACACCACACGATCGGCCACGCCATCGAACCAGGCGAGATCCTGCTCGGCGATCAACAGCGTCAGCTTCGTTTTCCTAAGCTCGCGCAGGATGCCGATCATGCGCAGCCGCGCATCGGGATCGAGTCCGCTGGTCGGCTCATCCAGGATCAGCACGTCCGGTTGCCAGACCAGCGCTGAGGCAAGCGCCGCGATCCGGCGTTCGCCACCCGAGAGCGTGCGCACGGTGCGACCGATCAGCCGCCCAATGTTCATCTGCGCGATCACGGCGCCGACGCGCGCGCGGATTTCCGCCTGCGGCACGCCGCGGTTCTCCAGCGGAAAGGCGATCAGGTCCTCGACCGAAAGATCCCAAACCTGGTCCTCGACCGATTGCAGCACGAGGCCAACGCGACGAAACAACTCGCTGCCCGCGATCGCGCCGAGATCGGTGCCGTCGAGCGACACCGCGCCCTCCATGCGCTGCGGCCGGATCAGCTTCGGAATGAGACCGGCCGCGGCCGCAAGCAGCGTCGATTTTCCCGAACCGCCCGCCCCCGTCACGATCGTGGTGTTGCCGGCTTCGAGACGGAGATTGATATCGGACAGCACGTGAGCGTCGGCCCGAAAGCCGACGCTCACTCCACGCAGATCAAGCATCAAGTAGCGCTCCCCAAGGCGGTCAGAACCGGTGCAGCGTGCCCCGGCTGATGCCGGCAAGCAGCCTGGCGCCGGGACGTACCAGCAGCGGCGTTCCGATCACCATCGGCACGATGTCCGACAGGCCGATATAGAGCATCGCATACCAGAACGGGAAAATGCCGAGCACCGCCAGACTCGCCGACACCGCCGCCACCATGATGATGCCGACCACCGCGCAGATCACCGCAATCTTGAGCAGCACCGGCATCGACAGGTCGAAATTGGTCTTGCGCAGATTGACCAGCAGCGGCGGTACGGCGCCGGTGAGCCCGACCATGATGCCGTCCACGATGAGCGAATGCGCGGGAATGAAGGTGCCGGCGAGCAGCGACCAGACGATGGTGCCGATATAGCCGCAGATGAACCCGCTCTTCGGCCCGAGCAGCAGCCCGATCAACGGCGGCAGGAACGCGAAGATGCGCCACTGGATCACGCCGGGCACAAGCTGGATCGGATTGGCGTAGGCCCACAACACGCCGGTCGCCACGCCGCAGACGACCGCAAGGACGATAGGAAAGAAACCGACCGAATCGGATTCGCTGTAGGTGATTTGCGTACTCATTGCATGCTCCCCGTCATGAGTTTGCCCTGAGATTTTTCAGGCAAGTTTCGGGCCATGCGGCATGGAACGGGCCGAGGGTTGCACGCAATAGAACCACCATGTGTGGGTTGGCAATTTCGGCGCGCATTGCCGTCAGGGCGGGGCAGCGATCCGGGCCCGACGGCGCACCACCGCATTGATGAAGCCTTCCCTCGCGTCGGAGTGCTCCTGCCCGCGCGGCTCCAGCACATTGCGCAGGAGGAAGCGGCCGGTGAGCGCAAAGCCATCGAGCAGGTCCTGGTCCGAGCAGGTGCCGGCGCCGTCATCGTCCTCGCGCAGGAACGGCGGCAGCCGCATCAGGCGATCGCGCCAGGGTTCACCGGCGGCGCGCGAGACTGCGCCGCCCGATTTCGGCGAGACGTAGACCAGTTCGGAGGTCGCGCCCGTCGCCGCGCAATTCGAGAGGTCGAGTCCGAAGCCGAGTTCGGTCAGCATCGCCAGCTCGAAGCGGATGAGATGGATAGCGGCACCGCCGGCATCCTCGAAATCATCCAGCGTCTGCGCCAGCATCTCGTAGATGTCCTGGTGCGGATCGCGTTCCGGCAACAGCCGCGCCAGCGAAGCCAGATGGGTGACGCCATAAACGGCATGCGACGACGCCAGCAGGTTCGCCGCACGCAGCCGCGTACCGTCGAGCTGGTAATAGCCGAGATGCTCGTCGAGCCGCGCCCGCCACATCGCGGTGACACTGTTGCCGGGCTGCAGCAGCGGCCGCATCCGCGCGCTGGCCCCGCCGCGCACCAGGCCGAGATGGCGGCCGTGCTCGCGCGTCAGGAGCTCGACAATGGCGGAAGATTCGCCATGCCGCCGCACCCCGAGCACGATGCCTTCGTCGGTCCACTCCATGACGCGGAGAGTAGCATGTAGGGTGGGCAAAGCGTAGCGTGCCCACCATTCACGATCGGTGCAAGAGGTGGTGGGCACGCTTCGCTTTGCCCACCCTACGCGACCACTCGGCCCTACGCGTTGAACCAGCCGTGGGCGTCGCCGGTGAAGGAGAAATAGAGTCCCGCGGCCGTCAGCGCGCAGGAGATCACCTCGACGCCGCTGTCGAGCTGGATGCCGGTGGTGCCGATCACCTGCAACAGCGAGATCACCGACAGCAACAGCACCGCCGCCAGCACCCAGCGCGGCCAGTTCTTGCGGTGCTGTGCCGCCAGGTAAACGAAGTAGACTAGGAGCAGGATCAGGCCGGCCTGCAGCCAGGTGACGACCGTGATCATCTGCTCGGTCATCTCGCCACCCGGGGTGCGGTCCTGGAACGCCACCGACAGCGCGTCCAGCGTCAGCGACAGATACAGCAGCACCTCGAACAGAAGCACGTTTCTGGGTACTTTCATCGGAAGAGCCCGATCATTCCTTGGGAAACTCCAGTCCCATTTCCCGGTAGCGGTCGGGATCGTCGCCCCAATTCTCGCGCACCTTCACGAACAGGAACAGGTGCACGGGGACGCCCATGATCTCGGCGATCTCCTTCCGCGCCTCCGCGCCGATCGACTTGATCGTGGCGCCGCCCTTGCCGAGCACGATCTTGCGCTGGCTCTCGCGCTCGACAAAGATTGTCTGCTCGATGCGGATCGACTTGTCGTTGCGCTCGGTCCAGCTATCGGTCTCGACCGTCGATTGGTACGGCAGCTCCTGGTGGAGCTTCTGATAGATCTTCTCCCGCGTGATCTCCGCCGCCAGGTGCCGCATCGGCGCGTCCGACATCTGGTCCTCGGGATAGAGGAACGGCCCGGCGGCCACCATGCCTGCCAGCGCCCTGCGCAGATCGTCCACACCGTCGCCTGACAACGCCGAGATCATGAAAGTGTTCTCGAACCGCAGGCGGTCATTGGCGGCCTTCGCCAGCGCCAGCAGCTTTTCGCGCGGCACCAGATCGATCTTGTTCAGCACCAGGATCTTCGGATGGGCCACGCTATCGAGCTTGGCGAAGATCGCCTTGGCTTCCGCGTCCATGCCGGATTTGGCGTCGAGCAGCACGCAGACGAGGTCGGCGTCATGCGCCCCGCTCCACGCGGTCGACACCATGGCGCGGTCCAGCCGCCGCCGCGGCGCGAAGATGCCGGGCGTGTCGACCAGGATAATTTGCGCATTGCCCTCGATCACGATGCCGCGGATCAGCGCACGCGTCGTCTGCACCTTGCGCGAGACGATGGTGACCTTCGAGCCGACCAGCGCGTTGACAAGCGTCGACTTGCCGACGTTCGGCGCCCCGATCAGGGCGACGAAGCCGCAACGTGTCCCGGCCGGATCGGCCTCCGCCCTCGACTCAGCCGTCATGGCTGCCGGCACCTTCGCGGGCGATCATTGCGGACGCCGCCGCCTTCTCCGCCGCGCGCTTGTTCGGGCCGACGCCTTCCGCCGGCGCCAGGCCCGGCAGGTCGACGGCAACGCGGAATTGCGGATCGTGATGCGGCCCGGTGCGTTCGACCTCGCGGTAGACGGGCGTCGGCAGGCCCCTGCTCTGCGCCCATTCCTGCAGCATGGTCTTGGGATCGCGCAGCGGCCGGCGGAGCTTGCGCATCCGGTCGATCCAGTTCCGCTCGACGAATTTCGCGGCGGCCTCGTAGCCGCCGTCGAGGAAGATCGCGCCGATCACGGCCTCGCAGACGTCGCCCAGCACGGATTTGCGCAACCGCGCCCCCTCGACCGCCTTGACCATGCCGAGCTTGATGTCGTCGAGCAGACCGAGTTGCTCGGCGACGTCGGCGCAGCTTTCTTTGCGCACGAGATCGGCGAGACGCTTCGACAATTCGCCCTCGTCCGCGCGCGGATGTGCGCGATAGAGCATGTCGGAGATGATCAATCCGAGCACATGGTCGCCGAGGAACTCAAGCCGCTGGTAGCTGTCGGCGCGGTGGCGGGTGGCGGGCTTCAGCGCGGAGACATGCGTGAACGCCGTCATCAATAGCGCCGGATCCGAGAACTTGTAGCCGATGCGCGCCTCGGTTGCAGCAACCGCCTCCTTCTCGGCGGCCGCCTTGCTGGCCTTGCTGCGCTTCTTCTTCGGCGCAGCGGTGCCGACCGCGTCGGGCTGCTCGCTCGGCTCGCCGGCAGTCGGAAGACTCTGAATGACAGGCGTATCGTCTTTCATCGCACAATGGTGAATAGGCGATTCCAGCGCACCGCGGTCGGCCAGCGCCAGAACATCCAGGCGTGCTCGCCCTCGCCGATCGAGAAGAAGATCATCTGCGCGCGGCCAACGAGGTTCTCGAAGGGCACGTAACCCACCGCCGACAGCACGCGGCTGTCGGTCGAATTGTCGCGATTGTCTCCCATCATGAAGAAGTGGCCGGCCGGCACGGTGTAGACATTGGTGTTGTCGTAGAAGCCATTGTCGACGCAATCCAGCGTCTCATAGCTGACGCCGTTGGGCAGCGTCTCCTTCCAGCGCTTGACGCGCGCGGTCGCGTCGGATCCGCAGGGGTCCTCGCCGATGAAATCGCTGAGCCGCTCGCGCTTGACGGGGGCGTCGTTGATGTAGAGCAGCCCCTCCTTCATCTGGATGCGGTCGCCGGGCAGCCCGATCACGCGCTTGATGTAATCGGTCGAATCATCCTTCGGCAGGCGGAAGACGACGATGTCGCCGCGGTTCGGCTCCGAGCCGAAGATGCGGCCGGAAAACAAGGGCGGCGAAAGCGGGATCGAGTAGTGGCTGTAGCCGTAGGAATATTTCGACACGAATAGGTAGTCGCCGACCAGCAGCGTGGCCTTCATCGAGCCGGACGGGATGTTGAAGGGCTGGAACAGGAAGGTACGGATCACGAGCGCGATGATCAGCGCATGGATGACGACCCGGACTGTCTCGCCTAGGCCGCTTTCGGATTTCGTCCCTGTGGTCACGCTCATCGCTTTCCCAATTCCCGCAACTGCCTTAACTGCGCGGTGGCAGAACGCGCTCCTCACGCGAATCGCGTTTTCCGCGCTCGCGTCACGAAGATGGTTCCTACGTCTGGTGTAGAGAGCAAGTCCCGGCGCGAACCCGAATTTGCCCTGGCTCGGTTTACCCTGCGGCGTTTTAGACGGTTGTTACGGGGCGCGCAATCAAGCGCCGCGTTAAAACTTCATAATCAATTGAAAAATCAATGATTTTTTAGTTTTACCCGATTCCGGAGCGCCGCACCGTCCACCGACCTCAAGGTTTGGCCGGTGCGACCGCCGAAATTATGACGAAGGCCTGCGCGAGCGGCCAGTCGTCGGTGATCGAAAGGTCGATCTGCGCCTTGAGGCCATCAGGGGTGATTTGCCTGAGCCGCTCCAGTGCCCCGCCGGTCAACCGCATGGTTGGACGCCCTCCGGGCAGGTTCACCACGCCCATATCGCGCCACCAGACGCCGCGCATGATCCCGGTGCCGAGCGCCTTGGCACAGGCCTCCTTGGCGGCGAAACGCTTGGCATAGGTCGCGACCACCATCTTCTCGCTGTTGGCGCGGCGTAGCGCCTTGGCGCGCTCGACGTCGGTGAAGATGCGATCGAGGAAACGATCGCCATGGCGCTCGATCACCTTGGCGATCCGGGTGATGTCGATCAGGTCGGAGCCGATGCCAAGGATCATGCCGCGCCCGCACCCTCGATCGCCTTCCGGCCACGGTCCATCGCCGCGCGCATGGCGCGGACGGTCTCCTTCAAGCCGACCAGGATCGCCTCGCCGATCATGAAGTAGCCGATATTGAGTTCCCTGATCTCGGGCAGCGCCGAAATCGTCTCGGCGGTGTCATAGTCGAGCCCATGGCCGGCATGGACCTCAAGCCCGGCCGCCTGCGCCAGCTTGGCGCCTTCGACAATGCGCCGCCATTCGGCTTCCGCTTTTTCCCGATGACCGTCCACGACAGCATCGCACCAGCCGCCGGTGTGGATCTCGATCACCGGCGCCTTCAACTTCGCCGCCATCTCGATCTGCCTGGGGTCGGCGGCGATGAACAGCGATACCCGGATGCCGGCGTCGCTGAGCCGCGCGATGAACGGGGCTAGGGCATTGTGCTGGCCGACGACGTCCAGCCCGCCCTCGGTGGTAAGCTCCTGCCGCCGTTCCGGCACCAGGCACGCGGCATGCGGCTTGGTGGCGAGCGAAATCCGCAGCATGTCGTCGGTCGCCGCCATCTCGAAATTCAGGGGCTTTGATATCTGCGCCTTCAGCCGTGCCATGTCCTCGTCGCGGATGTGGCGCCGGTCCTCGCGCAAATGTGCGGTGATCCCATCGGCGCCGGCCTCGATGGCCAAGAGCGCCGCGCGTACCGGATCGGGCCGCGCCCCGCCCCGCGCATTGCGCAGCGTCGCGACGTGATCGACATTGACCCCAAGGCGGAGCGGCGGAACGGGCATCATGTAACTCGCTGCCAGAAACCTAGACTGTCATGCGCGGGCTCGACCCGCGCATCCATCTTCTTGAAAAGATGGATTGCCGGGTCAAGCCCGGCAATGACGATGACCTACCCATTGACGCGCTCGACCCGTGCGACCACGGCCTTCGCGCGCAACTGGGCGAGAATAGCGCTCAAATGCTTGAGGTCATAGACCTCGAGGTCGATGGTCAGCTCGGTGAAGTCAGGCGAGCGCCGCGACATGTGGATGTTGTCGATGTTGCCGTCATGCTCGGCGATCACGGTCGCTATCTGCGCGAGGCTGCCGGGCTCGTTGACGTTGTGGACCAGGATCCGCGCCGGGAAACGCTGCGGCATGGTCTCGTCGATGTCCCAGCGCACATCGAGCCAGCGCTCGGGCTCGTCCTCGAAATCCTTCAGCGCCGGTGACTGGATCGGATAGATCGTGATTCCCTCGCCCGGCGTCACGATGCCGACGATGCGGTCGCCCGGCACCGCGCCGCCGTTCGGCGCAAACTTGACCGGCAATTCGGAATTGATGCCGCGCACCGGGATCACCGAAGCTGCGCGGGCCGGATGCGGCGGCGTCTGCGCCTTGGCGGCAAGCGCCTTCTTGGTGCCGTAGCGCACCAGCCGCTCTTCCTTGTAGTCCGGATACATCGCCCGCGCGACGTCGGAGGCTTTCAGTTCGCCACGGCCGACGGAAACCAGGACGTCCTCGATCGAGGTGCGCGCCAGCCGCGGCAATGCGCCTTTCAGCTTGTCGTCGGCGTATTCGATCTTGGCGCGGGCGAACAGGCGGTCGATGATGCGGCGGCCCAGCCCGGCATATTGGTCGCGCACCGCGGCGCGGGTGGCGCGCCGGATCGCGGCGCGCGCCTTGCCAGTGACCGCGAGCGCTTCCCAGGCCGACGGCGGCGCCGACTGCGCCTTCGAGGTCAGGACCTCCACTTCGTCGCCGTTCTGCAGCTCGGAGGACAGCGGCGCAAACTTGCCGTTGATCTTGCAGCCGACCGCGCTATTGCCGACGTCGGTGTGAACGGCATAGGCGAAGTCGATCACATTGGCGTTGCGCGGCAACGCGATCAGCTTGCCCTTCGGCGTGAAGCAGAACACCTGATCGTGAAACAGCTCCAGCTTGGTGTGCTCCAGGAACTCTTCCGGATTGGCGCTCTCGGAGAGAATGCCGATGGTGTGACGCAGCCAGGCGAAGGCGTTGGACTCGTGCTTCAGCCGCTCGGTCGGCGAACCCGTGCCATCCTTGTAGAACGCATGCGCCGCGATGCCGAACTCGGCGATCTGGTTCATCTCCTCGGTGCGGATCTGCAGCTCGACGCGCTGCTTGCCGGGACCGATCACGGTGGTGTGAATCGAACGGTAGTCGTTCTGCTTGGGCGTCGAGATGTAGTCCTTGAAACGCCCGGGCACGACCGGCCAGGTCGTATGCACGACGCCGAGCGCGCGGTAGCAGGCCTCGACGTCGGCAAGCACGATCCGAAAGCCGTAGATATCGGACAATTGCTCGAAGCCGACCGACTTGCGCTCCATCTTGGTCCAGATCGAAAACGGCTGCTTGCGCCGGCCGTAGACGCGTGCGCTGAGGCCGTTCTTCTGCAGGTTCTTCGAAAGCTGGCTTTCGATCTCGCCGATCAGATTGCGGTTACGCTCGGCGAGCGCATCCAGCCGATGCTTGACCACCGCATAAGCTTCCGGATCGAGCACGTGGAACGAGAGGTCCTCGAGTTCCTCTCGCATCTCCTGCATACCCATGCGGCCGGCGAGCGGCGCGTAGATATCCAGCGTCTCCTCGGCGATACGGCGGCGTGAGGCCGGCGGCACGAACTCCAGCGTGCGCATGTTGTGCAGGCGGTCGGCGAGCTTGATCAAGAGCACGCGGACGTCGTCGGCGATCGCGAGCAGGAGCTTGCGCAGGTTCTCCGCCTGCTTGGCCTCGCGCGAGACGAGCTCGAGCCGCTTCAACTTGGTCAGCCCCTCCACCAGCGCGCCGATCTCGTGGCCGAACACCTGGTCGATCTCGGCCCGCGTCGCCTCGGTATCCTCGATGGTGTCGTGCAGCAGCGCCGCGACGATGGTGGCGTCGTCGAGCTTGAGGCCGGTCAGGATCGCCGCCACTTCGAGCGGGTGCGAGAAATAGGGATCGCCCGACGCCCGGGTTTGGGTGCCATGCGCCTTCATGGCGTAGACATAGGCGCGGTTCAAAAGGTCTTCGTTGGTATCGGGATTGTAGGAGCGGACGCGCTCGACCAGGTCGTACTGCCGCATCATGCGGGCGCGCGGCTTGAGCGGCTTCTGCACCACCGTGGAGTCAGGCGCCACCGCGACCGCGTCGGTCGCAGCCTGCATCTGGCGGGGTGTGCGGCGCCAATACGCCATGGAATTGCTGCCTCAACTATCGAGCCGACTGAGCTTGCGGCTCTAATCTAGTGCGATTTCGAACCAAGCTTTAGCCTGTTCGAGCCGAAAATCGTTCAATTTCCGTCAAGGCTTCAGGGACGCATCTCGCGACCAGAATGTCAACAAAAGCAAAGGCCCGGGCAGTGCCCAGGCCTTCAGCCAATTCAACCGTGTTGGGTGACCGCAGCGAGGACCTATTCGTCCTCTTCGGGCTGCTCCTCCGGCGGCGCGAGGCCCTCGAGGCCCTTCAGCAGCTCTTCCTCAGTCATCCGCTCCATCGCCACTTCGGTATCATCAGCATCGACGCTGGCGCCAGCCGAACCGATCAGCGGCACGGTGTCGGGCTCCGGCTCGTCGACCTCGACGAACTTCTGCAGCGAGTGCACCAGTTCCTCGCGCAGGTCCTCCGGGGAAATGGTCTGGTCGGCGATCTCGCGGAGCGATACCACCGGGTTCTTGTCGTTGTCTCGATCAACCGTGAGTTGTGATCCCGAGGAAATCATCCGAGCGCGATGGGCAGCCAACAGGACCAGATCGAACCGGTTGTCGACCTTATCAATGCAATCTTCGACGGTGACGCGCGCCATATGCTGTCGCTCCGTTAAGTGGGACAGAATTTGCTGATTATTGTGCGTTAGTTATAGGGCGAGGCGGGGTTTCGCAACATTAAATTTGTGATTTGCCTTCGCCCAAACCTCTGCTAACCCGTGACGGGGCCAGAAGGCCGGAGCGTCCGTAACGCGGCGGGACGCCGTTGTGGACAAGTAACTCACTTCATTGCATCGTCAAAAGTGTAGGTATTTCGCCCTCGCCTCACCATAATTGCGATGGTGACTGTCGTTGGGGGAAGATTCACCGGACTTTAGGCTGCAACGCAGAATTAAGGTGCGCGGCTCGTCGCCGCTGCGCCGAGAAGCTAACAAAAGGCGAGAAACTTTGATGTCGTCACCCGTTTCCAACAAGATCGCGCTCTTTATCGATGGAGCCAATCTGTATGCAACCGCCAAGACGCTCGGGTTCGACATCGACTACAAGCGCCTGCTGAAGGAATTCCAGAGCCGCGGCACCCTGCTCCGCGCGTTCTACTACACGGCGATCATCGAGGATCAGGAGTATTCGTCCATCCGGCCGCTGATCGACTGGCTCGACTACAACGGCTACACCGTCGTCACCAAGGCCACCAAGGAGTTCATCGACGCCAGCGGCCGCCGCAAGGTGAAGGGCAACATGGACATCGAGCTCGCGGTCGATGCAATGGAACTCGCCGAACATATCGACCAGATGGTGCTGTTCTCCGGCGACGGCGATTTCCGCTCGCTCGTCGAGGCGGTGCAGCGGCGCGGCGTCCGGGTAACCGTAGTCTCGACCATCGCAAGCCAGCCGCCGATGATTGCCGACGAACTCCGCCGCCAGGCCGACGTCTTCACCGACCTGGTGGAACTGCAATCCAAGCTCGGCCGCGACCCGTCCGAGCGCCCGGCCCCGCGCGAGCGCGGCGAGTCTCGCCACCACGCGCCGCAATTCCTGCAGCGCGCCACGACCACGGCGCCCCGGGCCGATGACGACGATTTCGACGACTAGCCTCCTTCCCGCCTCCACCGAACCCGACCGCAACTGCCCGCTCTGTCCGCGGCTCGCCGAGTTTCGCGCCGAGGCGCGTGCCAAGCAGCCGGGTTGGTTCAATTCGCCGGTGGCATCCTTCGGCGATGCCGAGGCGCGGCTGCTGATCGTCGGGCTGGCACCCGGGCTGCAGGGAGCCAACCGCACCGGGCGCCCCTTCACCGGCGACTATGCGGGTGACCTGCTCTACGCGACGCTGCTGGAGTTCGGCTTTGCCAAGGGCGTCTACGAGGCGCGGCCGGACGACGGCTTGCGGCTGGTCGATTGCCGGATCAGCAACGCCGTGCGCTGCGTGCCGCCACAGAACAAGCCGTTGCCGATCGAGATCAACACTTGCCGAAAGTTCCTGGCAGCGACCATCGCGACCATGCCAAGACTGCGCGCCATCGTCCTGCTCGGCCGCATCGCGCATGAATCGACGGTGAAGGCGCTCGGCCTGCGCAATGCCGCCGCGCCCTTTGCGCACGCCGCGGTGCACGAGGCCGGCAACATCCGCCTCTACGACAGCTATCACTGCTCGCGCTACAATACGAATACCGGCGTGCTCACGCCGAAGATGTTCCGCGATGTCTTTGCGCAGGTGCGGAAGGATCTGGGCTAGCCCGCTACCGGATTTTCCCGCAGCCATTCCAGGACGTCGCCGGCGTTCCGGTCGGGCGGGAACACCGGATAGAAGACGTGGGTGATACGCCCGTCGTCGACGATCAGCGCCAGCCGCTTGATCAGCGTCAGCCCCGCCACCTCCATGGTCGGCAGTCTGAGCGCGTGCGTCAACTCGAGCGTCTCGTCCGAGAGCACCGGAAACGGCAGATGCAGGCGTGACGCCATTTCCGTCTGGTATTCGTTGCTCTGCGTCGACAGGCCGAACACGTGGGCAGCGCCGGCGGCCTTGAGCTCGGCGAACAGGTCGCGGAAGGCGCAGGTCTGCGGCGTGCAGCCGCGCGCGCCCGGGATCATGTCCCAGTCGTCGACCAGCGCGATCTTGCCGGGCTCGCCGGTGCGCGGATAGGCGAACACCACGGTGCGACCCTTCAGCGAAGACAGCGACACTGACGTATCGTCCGTCGCCACCAGGCTGACCGGCGGGATCGCCATGCCCTTCAGATGCCCGGCGCCGCCATCATCGGTCGGCGCGGGGATCTTGCTCCAGTCGACTTCGAGCAGGTTCTTCTGGTTCATTGGGCTATTCTCCATCCGCCGTCATTGCGAGGAGCGAAAGCGACGAAGCAATCCATCCTTCCGCTTGCGGCGCTATGGATTGCTTCGCTTCGCTCGCAATGACGGATGGACATGGAAGCGTTATCCCCGCGCGCGCAGCAGGCGGCCCTTCTCGCGGCCCCAGTCACGCTTCTTTTCGCTCTCGCGCTTGTCGTGCAGCTTCTTGCCCTTGGCGACCGCGAGCAACAGCTTGGCGCGACCGCGCTCGTTGAAATAGAGCTTGAGCGGGATCAGCGTCATGCCCTCGCGGTCGACCGCGCCCATCAACTTGCTGATCTGCTTCTTGTGAAGCAGCAATTTGCGCGGGCGCTTCGGCTCGTGATTGAAGCGGTTGGCCTGCAGGTATTCCGGGATATTGGCGTTGATCAGCCATATCTCGCCGTTCTTGGAATCCGCATAGGACTCGGCGATCGTGCTCTTGCCGCCGCGGATCGACTTCACCTCGGTGCCGGTCAGCGCAATGCCCGCCTCGATGGTGTCCTCGATCGCATAGTTAAAGCGCGCCTTGCGGTTCTCGGCGACGACTTTGATCGGACGTTCGTTTTTCTCGGCCACGTCAGGATTTCTTGAGGAGATCGCGAATTTCGGTGAGCAGTTCTTCCTGACGGGTCAATTTCGGCGGCGCTGGCGCCGTTTCCTGCTTGCGCTTCAACTGGTTCATGAGCCGGATCACGATGAACAGCACGAAGGCGACGATCAGGAAATTCAGGGTCAGCGTCAGGAAACTGCCCCAAGCCAATACGGCACCTTGCTTCTTGGCGTCAGCGAGATTGTTGGCAGTGACCGACTTCGCCAACGGCGTGAAGTAGTTTGAGAAGTCGAGCCCGCCGGTGATGGCGCCGATGATCGGCATGATGACGTCGCCGACCAGGGAGTTCACGATGGCGCCGAAGGCCGCGCCGATGATGACGCCGACCGCAAGGTCGACGACATTGCCCTTCATTGCGAACTCTTGGAACTCCTTCAGCATGCGAAGCCCCTTCTCCTCGCCTGGCCAACCGGACCAGTCATTGGCGCAACCCGTCCGGCTTTAGTTGAGGAGGCCGGCGTGCACCATGGCGCTGCGCACCGCCACGCGCGTGGATTCCGACACCGGCACCATCGGCAGCCGCAGCCGCTCCTCCAGCTTGCCGAGCAACGACATCGCGTATTTCACCGGCCCGGGATTGCTCTCGATGAACAGGTTGGTGTGCAGCGGCATCAACTTGTCGTGCACCTTCAGCGCGGTCGCGACGTCGCCCTTCTGCCAGGCGGCGTGGAACTCGGCGCACAGCCGCGGCGCCACATTTGAGGTCACGGAGATGCAACCATGGCCGCCATGGGCCATGTAGCCGAGCACGGTCGCGTCTTCGCCCGAGAGCTGGTTGAAATCCTCCCCCATCGCCGCCCGCTGCTGCGACACCCGCACCATGCTCGCGGTGGCGTCTTTGACGCCGGCAATGTTCTTCAATTCCCACAGGCGCGTCATCGTATCGACCGACATGTCGATCACCGAGCGTGGCGGGATATTGTAGATAATGATCGGTATTCCAATCGCATCGTTAATCGCCTTGAAGTGCTGGTAGAGCCCTTCCTGGGTCGGCTTGTTGTAATAGGGGGTGACGACCAATACGGCGTCGGCGCCGGCCTGCTCGGCGTGCTCCGACAGCTCGATTGCCTCCTTGGTCGAATTGGAACCGGCGCCCGCGATCACCGGCACCCTGCCCTTGGCCTCCTGCACACACCATTCGACCACGCGCTTGTGCTCGTCATGGCTGAGCGTCGGGCTCTCGCCCGTGGTTCCGACCGGAACCAGGCCGTTGGTGCCCTCGCCGATCTGCCAGTTCACGAGGCCACGAAAGGCCACCTCGTCCACGGAACCGTTCTTGAATGGCGTCACCAAAGCGGTGAACGAGCCGCGAAATTTTGTCTTGGCTGCCATGGACTTCCTCCAAACACTTAAGGGTTGCGGCGCGCGGGTCAGAAAGGCCGATTCATATCGGGTCCGGCGGCGGGGCGAAAGGGCCGCAGTCCCCCTCCCATTGCGAGCCGCGATTTTGCCGCTGTCATGGCGCAAATATTCGCTTCCCGCGACACTTTTAGCAATTTGTCTACATATTCAATCAAATACAGCTAAGGCCTCAGCGATCAGATGATTCGCCGCCGCAGAGGAAAGCCGTGACCCCTTCCCCCCGCGCAGCCGCATTGCGATCGACCGCCTTGGCAACATCGCTGGTGCTGGCGTTCGCCTTGTCCGCGATGGCAGAAGCCGCGGCCGGCCCAAATGTTCCCTTGCCGAAACCGCGGCCGATCGCGCGCAGCGTGGTTCCGAAAACCACGCCTGCCACCACCGCGCCAGCGACCGCCGCCGCCAAGAATACCGCCCCTCCCAAAGCGACATCGTCCAACACGCCTGCTCCGCCCCCGCCCCATCTGGCGCCAGCCACGCGCCAGCATGCGGCGCCGGCCCGGATCAAGCCGACGGTGCCGGCCGCCGTGGCCGCGACCTCATCGACCTCCCAGAGCGACAAGGACGCGCTCGAGAATGTCATCGAGCTCGTCCGCAAGCAGAAGTCCGGCGATGCGACCGAGGTCGCGGCGACGATCTCCGATCCCGTCGCCCGAAAGCTCGCCGAGTGGCTGATCCTGCGCAGCGAAAACAACGGCGCCTCGGTCGAGCGCTACCGCGCCTTCATCTCGGCCAATCCGAGCTGGCCCTCGCAGACCTTCCTGCGCCGCCGCCTCGAGGCCGCGCTGTGGGACGACCGCCGCGAAGATGCAGCAGTCTGGGCGTGGTTCGAAAACGAGTCGCCCTTGTCCGCCAAGGGCCGGCTCGCGCTGGCCAAGGCGATGCTCGCGCGCGGCGACCGCGCCAATGCCGAGCGGCTGGTGCGCGAAGCCTGGCGCAGCGATCCCATGAGCGAGGACACCGAGACCACCGCGCTGGACATGTTCGGCCCTCTGCTCACCGCCGGTGATCACAAGGCGCGCATGGACACCATGCTCTATGGCACCGAGCAGGAGGCTGCTGGCCTGCGGGCGGCCAAGCGGCTGGGTTCGGGCTATCTCGCGCTCGCCAAGGCACGGATCGCCGCCAACAAGAAAGCATCCAACCTGCGGGCGCTGCTGGAGGCGGTGCCGCGCGAACTGCACGGCGACACCGGCTATCTCTTCGCCCGGATCCAGTTGCTCCGTCGCGAGGAGAAATTCGCGGAAGCGGCGCAGGTGATGTTGAGCGCGCCGAAGGATCCGGCGAGGCTGTTCAATGTCGACGAATGGTGGATCGAGCGGCGCCTGCTGGCGCGCAAGATGATCGACGTCGGCGAGAACCGCTCCGCCTATCTGATCGCGCGCGATGCGGCGCTACCCGCCCGCGACATCTACAAGACCGAGCAGGAGTTCACCGCCGGCTGGATCGCACTGCGCTTCCTCAGAGATCCCGGGCTCGCCGCGCAGCACTTTGCCCGCATCGGCGTTGGCAGCGTCAATCCAACCGCGCTGGCGCGTGCCGGCTATTGGCAAGGCCGCGCCGCCGAGGCCGCCGGTCGCAACCAGGAGGCGCGCGCGGCCTATCTACGCGCGGCCGAGCAGTCGACCAGCTATTACGGCCAGCTCGCGCGGGCCAAGCTTGGCTTGCCGCAGATCGAGCTGAACGGCGTCCCGGGCGCACGCGGCCGCGGCGTCGAGCGATTGGAAATCGTGCGCGCGGCGCAATTGCTCTATGAAGTCGACGCGCGCGAGTTCGCGGTTCCCCTGCTCGCCGACATGGGTGAAAACGGCGATCCCGACGCACTGGTCGGGCTCGGCGAGCTGACGGCGCGCTATAGCGACGCCCGTGGGATGCTGTTGATGGGCAAGGCCGCGCTCAACCGTGGTCTGCCGTTCGATTTCTACGCCTATCCCATCAACGGGATTCCGTCGTTCAGGTCGATTGGACCCGAAGTCGAGCGAAGCGTCGTCTATGCGATCGCGCGACAGGAGAGCGCATTCAATCCGGCCGTGGTTTCGCCGGCGCAGGCCTATGGCCTGATGCAAGTCACGCCGGATGCGGGGCGCTATGTCTGCAAGCGCGCCGGCGTCGCGTTCGATCTGAACCGGATGAAGACCGACTCGGTCTACAACGCCGCGCTCGGCGCCGCCGAGCTCGGCGGGTTGCTCGAGGACTATCGCGGCTCCTACATCCTCACCTTCGCGGCCTACAATGCCGGCCGCGGCAGCGTGAGGAAATGGATCGATCGCTACGGTGACCCGCGCGATCCCAAGGTCGACGCGGTCGACTGGGTCGAGCTGATTCCATTCTCCGAGACGCGCAACTATGTGCAACGGATCATGGAGAACCTGCAGGTCTATCGCGCCCGGTTCGGCGGCGGCACGCGGCTGCAGATCGAAGCCGACCTCCACCGCGGCGCCAGCGTCGAATAGGCGAATAGCGAGTGGCGAATGGCGGGACAGGTTGGCGGTCCCGCGCAGCGCGCTTAACGACAGACGCGGCGTCCCTGCTGTTGCGAACACGCGGAAGTCCCGGGCGGCGGCGGTTGCGGAGGTTGGATCGGCACGATCGTTGGCCCCGTCATCGGGCACGCGGTCATTGGACAATTTGGCGGAAGAAGTTCGCCGGGATTTGTGCAGATCGGCTGCATCCGCCCGTTGACGCACTGACACTCGCACTTCGCCCACACCTCCGTCGGCATGGCCACGCCAAAAACCAAAATCGCGAGAAAGCGGCCCATCTGGCATTCCCTTCTTCGCTGGGCGCCGCCTTTCAGTTCGGCTTGTCGATCCCTATCGAGCATTGCCCCCTCTTTTCGTCCTGATTTGAACTCCCCGGCGTGTTGCTGGTTCGGAGCGCCATTTGTGAGGACGAAGAAGGGCGAGATCGTCTGAGCCGGGCTGCAAGCCATAGGCGCCGAGGCAAAATTGCCGGAACAGGGAACCCTGGGGCTTTCAACCGCCTGACAGTCCGCGTTATCCCTCGACACCGGTAACGTTAGGATTCAGCGCCGCGAAGGCCGGCCGTGACGGCCTGCCCCATCCCTTGGCAAGCCGCCCTTACTATAACTCATTGAAATAACTATAATTATTGCGAAACCCCGCTTTCAAGATCGATACTGTCCGATCGAGTCGCGTGTTAAACGTCAGATGTTATCCACAGCGTAATCGGGCCTCGGGGCGCCAACGCCGACGCACAGTCCGGTGTCCCCTCAATCTGCCGCTTGCGGCTCGCCCGCGCGTCGTGCATATCGGCGCTGCCGGAGACGTGGCCGAGTGGCTGAAGGCGGCGGTTTGCTAAACCGTTATAGGCTTGTAAAGGCCTATCGAGGGTTCGAATCCCTCCGTCTCCGCCAGCTGCCTCCGGCAGCCATTTCGGTCGCGTTACCGTTGGCCTCATCGTCCCCTGTCCCGCGTAACGACGATCCTGCACCAGAGTTTCCAGGGAACGTCACATGCGCAAGGAAGAACTCGAAGCAATTCTGAGCGACGGCTCCGGCGAGGTCGACATCGGTCCGATTGAGGATCAGCTTTTCCTGCTCGCGACCGAGCGACGCCTGCCAGACTTGGCGGTTGCCCAGTGCGCGGTCAGGATAGAGGAATCCGCGCCCGCCTTGCTCGACGTGCTCGAGCGTGCGGCGCGCGCAGAACCGCTGACGGAAAAAGACGAGATGTTACTGGTCCGCGGAATCTATCTTCTCGGCGGCGGGCAGCAGACTCAAGCCTTCCAGCCGCTGCTGCGCCTGTTGCGCCGGCCAGAGAGTGAAGTGGACGACCTGCTTGGCGATGTCGTCACCGAGGACTTGTCGCGGATTGCTGCCGGCGCTTTCGACGGCGATGCCGACGCGCTCTTTGGCGTCATCGCCGACGCTTCCGTAGAGCAGTACGTCCGTGATGCCTTGTTCGGTGCAGCGACATTCCTCACCTGGAATGGCCAGATCAAGCGCGACCAGACGCGAGGCTTCCTGGTGCGGTTCTTCGAGGGCCGGCTCGCCGAACCGGACAACGAGGCCTGGGCCGGCTGGTTGGAGTCTATCGCACTGCTCGGCTTGCGCGAGCTCGAACCACTAGCCGAGGGTGCCTGGAAGGCAGGCCTTGTTCCGGATTTCTCGTACAGCAGAGAGAATTTCGATGAGGATTTGCGTCAAGCCGAGCAGCGGCCTGACGATATCGAGCGCTTCACGGAACGTCGGCTTGGTCTGATCGAGGACACCCTCGCAGCTCTGGAGTTGACCGACTGCGGGGATCACGACGAATCCTGGGATGACGAGAATCCCTTCACCGGCGAGCCGCTCGACGTCCGCGACTGGATGCCGATGGAGCCGGTCAAAAATCCTATGCGGAATGTCGGGCGCAACGACCCCTGCCCCTGCGGCAGCGGCAAGAAGGCCAAGAAATGCTGCCTGGCCCGCAAAGACTAGACGTTGAACGAACGGGTAGGTCGTGAGGTATCGCGGGATCGTCTACGATGTAGGGCTGAACTTCGCGGATCAGGGATTTTCAGTCGAGCCCTTCGACCCCGTTCTGGTGGCGCACGACATCCGCGTGATTGCCAACGACCTCCACGCCAATGCCGTGCGGACCGAGGGCCGGACCTGACGCGTCGTGCAGTCCGTCTGCCGACTAAGCAGGAACGTATGTCAACCTAACCGTGTCCTCGCCAACGAGATCGGTGGCAACAAGGCGGAGCGGCGGTCGGGGACCGGCGAAGAATGGCTTGCCGCGACCAAGCACGACGGGGTGGAAGTAGAGTCGATACTCATCGATAAGACCAAGGTCGGTTACGCTTTGTGCCAGGTCTGGGCCGGAAACTGTAATCTCTCCAACAAGCCGAGCCTTCAGGCCACGTATCACCGCCTCGATGTTATCCTCGACAAGTGTGGCGTTGGGGCCAACTGACTTCAACGAGCGCGACACGACCCACTTCGGTTGGCGCCGCCACGCCGCCGCGAACTCGTGGTGCTCCGCATTCCACTCAGGACGGTCTTCGTCCCAATAACGCATAACCTCGTACATGCGGCGACCGTACACACTGCCGGTCAGGTCGCGCACGTGCTCTATCCAGTGACGAAAGAGCGCGGGACTTGGCGCAAATTCCTGGTGATCGACATAACCATCCAAGGACTGGTTCATTCCGAAAACGATCTTCGCCATGCTGCCAAATCTCCATCCCAAGATCTTCACGGTAGTATGAATAGAGTGATGCAGAAAGTGAAGTTGGCCGTAGACTGCGCGCTGTTGTCGGTTTGACGAATAACCAGATGCCCAAGACTGGCAGCTGCACAGTGCACGGTCAGGATAGAGCAATCCGCGCCCGCAGCTCTATGGCAGACGTAACCAGATTTCCAGCGCCTGAAATCATCGCGCAGCTCGCGCCTTTCAAATTCCAAGCCGCGTCGCGCCGTCTGGCACGATGAAGCGGCGCAGACCGGAGCCGGAAGAACTGTTGCCCGCGCTCAAGAAGGCGGCGAACGTCTCCACCCGGCAGGCGCTTGCTGATCTTCTGAGCGCCTCGCAATCATGAACATGTCTCGTGACGGCTCGCCGCGTCTTTTACGTCCGATATTGTTCCGGCGGCTGCGGGTAGTTCGCCGGATTGCTATCGAGCTTGGAAAGGCGCGTGATCAGCTTGCCGCTGACCAGGGGCTGCAAGTCCGATTCCAGCGCGTCAGCGAGCGGCTTGGCATAGACTTCATTGCCGTCAACGTAGAGCGCGAACAACTTGACGTATTTTGCCTGCTTTTCAGGATCCTCGATCGTCGCTTTCGTCCATGCGTAAAGCGGATAGTTTTCGGTACCCCGCTTCTCAGCTTCGGCCACATAGTCGGCGAAGATATCGAACTGACACTTCATCGTCGCATGATGTTTGGCGAGGATATCCGCAAGCGGCTTGATTGCCGGATTGTCGGGATCGCGCCGCGCCACGCCGGCAAGCTCGTCCCCGAGATTGATCCGGACCTGATATTCCCATTGCTTGGTCATCGTTGGCTTCCCCGAGGCCCTCACAAGCCCGCCTCGTCGGCTACGAAATGAAATAGCTAGCTTGGGTAAAGCACTACATCACGTCATCCGGTTCAAGCTCGCCGCGACCAGCGCCTCGGTCCACACAAAAGTGGTTGAATACCTTTGCATGGATCGCGAAGCGCGGCTGCGGTGACACAGCAAGATCGCTCCTATGCTGGCCGGCCGGAGATCGTCCCGCGATCCCCGATCCACGCCATTGTCCCAAACACCGTTCAGCCGATCCGCATCGAAAGCTCGACGTCCCCACCGAATGGCGTCGACATGTAGCCGTTCGCGGGCGAGCGCACATGCGCCAAATAGTCGGGGCTGTAGTCGGCGTTGTCGGCGACAATGAAGGCACCGGGCCTGAGGCGACTTTCCACCAGGCTCAGTATCGCGGGATAGAGGCCCTTGGCGCCGTCGAGCAGCAGCAGGTCGATCGTATCAGGGAGATCGACGCTCAGCGTCTGCAGGGCGTCTCCTTCACGGATCTCCACGAGGTCGATGAGACCGCCGGCGGTCAGATTGTCGCGGGCCCGCGCCACCTTGGACGGCTCGAACTCGCTGGTGATCAGGCGGCCACCGCCATTGTCGCGCAGGGCTGCGGCAAGGTGCAGGGTCGAGATGCCGAACGAGGTCCCGAACTCGACGATCGTTCGCGCGCCGCAGCAACGCGCCAGCATGTAGAGCAACGCGCCGGTTTCTCGCGAGACGGCGAGCGGAAGATCCTTCAGACGGCCGTAGAAGTCGCGGTATTCGGTCTTGCTTCGCATCAGACGCGAATGTTCCTCGCCTGAGAGATCGCCCACTGCAGAATTGGCCGCGGGCGAAGCCGCATCAGCCTCTTCGAACAAGCGATCCAGCAACGGCGCAAGCGGGGTGGTGGACAGTGTGGTCATGCAGGTCTCCGGTCTGAAATGAGCGCGTCCTTGCGCTGAACCAGAAATACGACTAATTCGTCGCATTTCCTATTCGCATTGCCAGGCCACCCCATGACCGATCGGCGAAGTACTCGAATTTCCTCACGAAAACAGCCCAAGCAGGTGCGCTCGGCGGAGCTCGTCGCCGCGATTTTGGATGCTGCTGTTCAGGTTTTGGCTAAGGAAGGCGCGCAGCGCTTCACCACGGCGCGCGTCGCCGAGAAGGCCGGAGTCAGTATCGGGTCGCTCTATCAGTATTTCCCGAACAAGGCGGCGATCCTCTTCCGACTTCAGAGCGACGAGTGGCGGCAGACGAGCGACCTGCTGCGCGGAATCCTTGAAGACGACCAGAGACCGCCGCGCGAACGGCTGCGCACCCTGGTCCACGCCTTCCTCCGCTCGGAGTGTGATGAAGCCGCGATGCGTGTGGCGCTCAATGACGCCGCCCCACTCTATCGCGATGCGCCCGAAGCACACGAAGCGATGGCGTCGGGAGAGCGCATTGTTCAGGCCTTCATGCGGAAGGCGTTGCCCGAGGCATCAGAGGCAACTCGCGCATTGGCCGGCGAGTTGATCATGACGACGCTAACCGAGGTGGGCAGGCAGTTCTCGGAGACCCCTCGCTCGTCCGCAGAGATCGATGCCTATGGCGACGCCATGGCCGATATGTTCTGCGCCTACCTTAAGGATCTCGGGCACGCCTGAGATCGGCGGCAGAGCCGGTCACGACGGATCGATCAGCGCCGCGGCCAAGGATGATCGCGGCGGCGCTTCCACCGCCTTAGTGCGCGGTCATCCAGGCGCGGGCTTCGCGCTGGGCGGCAGCGATCTCAGCTTCCGTCATCTGCTCGGCGATCTCGCGCCGCATCGCCATGGCATCCGTGCGGCCCTTCAGGGCGGCAAGGTTGAACCATTTGTGCGCCGCGACCAGGTTGACCACGCCGGAACGGCCGCTCGCCCAGTAGAGGCCACGCTCGAACAGCACGTCCGAGATCGCGGTCGCGTCCACCGGAATGGCCGTCTCCAGATTGATATGTCCCTGAAACATTCTCGTAGCTCCCCTTTTTATTGTTGGCCGCCCTCCCCCGAGCGCGGCCCCCGTCCACATCTAACGCCTTACTTCCCCAGCGCGCGATCAGCAAAAGTGGCATCCGGTTTTGCGTCCGATCGCGCGCCGCTTATGAAAAGAGCGCCTGATCTGATCGCCAAACCGCCTACACTTGGCGGATCAGGCGCTCGCCGTTTGCCGGCTTGTTGAGGGAGATCATGCCGGCCAAATTTGAAAAGCAGTTTAAGTATCGCGATGAACGGCGTGTAAACGCCCGGCGTGCGGCGAGTTCCCGAAATCCGAGAAGTGCCTGCAGCACAATGACTTATGCGCGATGGTGAAGTTCGGTTTACCCTGGCGGTTGGCGGAACGATAACCATCGCGCGCAAACGCCAACCGGACGCGGCTGCATCGCCGCCCGCCATACGGCAGCGGAAGCCAACCGGTCGTCATGTGGGGAGATCAGGCAACAAAAAAGCCGGCACCAAACGGCCGGCTATTGGAACGAGGGCGTCGGCGAACACGTCAGGACCAGATCTCACGATGGGCCTTGGGCCCTGTGAAATTGCGGAGCCGGATAAGTGGTCCGCACCGAACGAAGAAACCTGTTTCTTCTGCCGGACCGACTTCGAAGAGCGAACCCTTCTTGGAAAGGCGATCCAGCCGTTTGACCCTGATGTCTCGCCGACACCCTCTTTCGTCAACCGGAGCCGCCTGGGTGGATCGCTTCAAGGAAGCAGATCGTCCGAAGGTCCGGGTGACGGGCCGGCGTCAACCCGCCGGCATCCTCTCTCGGGCGAGAGTTACTTCTTCTTCTTCGCGACCTTCTTGGTCTTCTTCGCAGTCTTCTTCACTGCGCTCTTCGCCTTCTTCGCCTTCTTCGCTTTCTTCGCCATGTTGCCCTCCAATGAGATGGCTATACTTCGCTGCGTGCACTCGGGAATCGAGATGCACTGCATCCCGAATACACCAACACATCGAAAAAAACAGCGTCCAGCTTAAGGAAGTGTTGATGTTACGAGGCGCGAGAAGTATGCGCGCGCCGAGCGCACGCGCGACGTTGCGCTGACGCACTGATGCAGGAAATGCAGAGTCGATCGACATCGACACTCATCGCGAATGCAAAAAGTGCCTGTGCCACAGGCATTTCTTGAATCGTCGTTTCTTCGCGCGCGATCTGACTGACATGTCGACAAGACTCACCGAGCGGGCTGAGAACACCTCGCGCAGGCGTCGAGTCGCTAATTCCGGCGCCAAAAAAAATTTCGTGGGTAAGCCCTGCCAGCGGCATCTCCGCCCGCCGAAACGGCCTTTCCGGACGAATCGCGGTCGGCCGATTCGGTGAAGCGATGATCCCGACGCGGTGATCGAAGGCGCGAGAGGCGAGCCGCGGACGCCTCCGCGCATCGTACAGAGTGCGTGCCGCGATGCCGTTCGCGTCCGCGCGCGAGGTGTCAGAGGCCGAGCTTCGCCTTCAGGAGATCGTTCACGGCCTGCGGGTTGGCCTTGCCGCCGGACGACTTCATCACCTGTCCGACGAACCAGCCGATCATCTGCGGCTTCGCTTTCGCCTGCGCCACCTTGTCCGGATTGGCGGCGACGATGTCGTCGACCACCTTCTCGATCGCACCCAAGTCGGTGACCTGCTTCATGCCGCGCGCTTCGACCAGCGCACGGGGATCGCCGCCTTCCTGCCAGACGATCTCGAACAGGTCCTTGGCGATCTTGCCGGAAATCGTCCCCTCGCCGATCAGCTCAACAATCGCGGCAAGCTGCTCGGATGAGAGGGGCGAGCCCGTAATATCCCGGCCTTCCTTGTTGAGGCGGCCGAACAGTTCGTTGATCACCCAGTTGGCCGCGAGCTTACCGTCGCGCGCACGATCGGCGAGGCGGGCAAGCACCGCCTCGTAGAACTCCGCGCTTTCGCGCTCGGCCACCAGCACGCCGGCATCATAAGGTGACAGCGCCAAGTCGGCAATGAAGCGCGCCTTCTTCTGGTCCGGCAGCTCGGGCAGCGTCGTCTTCAGCTCGTCGACGAACGCCTGGCTGAATTCGAGCGGTAGCAGGTCCGGGTCGGGAAAATAACGATAGTCGTGCGCCTCTTCCTTGGAGCGCATCGAGCGCGTTTCGCCCTTGCCCGGATCGAACAGCCGCGTCTCCTGGTCGATGGAGCCGCCGTCCTCGAGGATCTCGATCTGCCGCCGCGCCTCATACTCGATCGCCTGGCCGATGAAGTTGACCGAGTTCATGTTCTTGATTTCGCAGCGGGTGCCGAGCGGACCGCCGGGCCGGCGCACCGAGACGTTGACGTCGGCGCGCAGATTGCCCTTCTCCATGTCGCCGTCGCAGGTGCCGAGATAGCGCAGGATCGAGCGCAGCTTGGCGACGTAGGCCTTTGCCTGCTCGGCATCGCGGATGTCAGGCTTGGAGACGATCTCCATCAGCGCGACGCCGCAGCGGTTGAGGTCGACATAGGACATCGTCGGCGACTGATCGTGCAGCAACTTGCCGGCGTCCTGCTCCAGGTGCAGCCGCTCGATGCCGATGGTGACGCTGCGGCCGCCCTCGAGCTCGAGCTCGACCTCGCCCTCGCCGACGATCGGCGATTTGTACTGGCTGATCTGGTAGCCCTGCGGCGAGTCCGGATAGAAATAGTTCTTGCGGTCGAACACCGAGCGCAGGTTGATCCTGGCATTCAGCCCAAGCCCGGTGCGCACCGCCTGCCGCACGCATTCCTCGTTGATCACGGGGAGCATGCCCGGCATCGCAGCGTCCACCAGCGAGACATGGCTGTTCGGCTCGCCGCCGAACGCGGTCGAGGCGCCCGAGAACAGCTTTGAATTGGAGACGACCTGGGCATGGATCTCCATGCCGATCACCATCTCCCAGTCGCCGGTCGCGCCCTTGATGAGCTTGTGTGATGTGACAGGTGCGTTCATTGGTCTCGGTTTCCGGACAATTGATATCTGGGACTGCTTTCGGCTTCGCGCAACCGACCGCGCCAGTCAAGCCGGAGAGCATGATCCGGAAAGGATCATGCTCAAACAAAGGGTTTTGAGCGATCAAAGCCCGCGTCGAAACGCCTGGTAGGACTTGCTCAGGCGGAGCGCGTCGGCCCCGCCTGCGATCAGGAGGTCGACCTGTTCCGGCGGCAGTGCGAACCGCGTCGGGATCGCATTCAGGATGCCCGCGCGCTCTTCGCCCAACTGGTCGAAGCCGAGCCGCTCGACGTAGATGTGGATGTCACCGCATTGCCAGTTGCCGCCGACGCCAAGGCGGGCGCGATCCGCCGCCGACAGTCCACACCGCCACCGCTTCAGCTTACCCGACCATTCGGTGGCAAGCCCGGAGAATGCCGCGTAGCTCGAGCGTACGCTGGCATCGATGGCGGTGTCGGCCGCTGCCGCAACCAGCTCGGCCCCGCTCGGGCCTTCGAGGCGCTGTGCGAAATCGCCGGATATGCCGCGCCCGGCATCGACCACCATGAACAGGATCCGCTGGAGCTTCGCCGCCTGCCGCTCCGTCAACGGCTGGTACGGCCGCTCCGCGGCCAACAGCCCGATGGTGAGACCGGACAAGCCAAAATTGTCGACAAGCCCGCCGTCCAGCAGCTTCACGTAGCGCATGGAGCCGTCGCGGTAGCGCGCATTGGCCTCGGCGAACGAGCGCAGCAATGGCTGCGCATTCGGATCGCACGCGTTCGAGCCAGGCCGGCAGCGGCTTCGAGCACCCGCCGGGATAGGTCTCCAGCACGATCGGCGCGAACGCCAGCGGCACCGCCGCCGATGCGGCAACCGCTTCGGACACACGGTAGGAGCGGATGTCGCTGCACAGCGCGTCGAAGGAGGTCTTTCCGAACACGAAGGGCGTGCGGTTATAGATGTCGGAGGCGTTGATCCAGACCTTCGGCCGCCGGTCCTCGCGCAGCGCATCGAAGCGCGCGCCGTCGAACAGATTCTGGTCCAGCCACTCGGTGAGCTGGCTGTTGTTGACGCCGCCGGCGAGCGCACGGCCGATATTGCCGAGCGAGACATTGGTCCTCAGCCCCTCCTCCGCATTGCGCAACAGGAAGCGTTCGCGGAAATCGTCGAGCGCGGCGCGCTTCTTCAAACCGAAATAGGCGGCGGTGATCGAACCGCCTGATACACCGGAGACGAAGTCGACGCGATCGAGCAGCGTTTTCGCCTGACCGGAGCCGCCGTGAGAGCGATCGAGCTCCTTGAGCACGCCGAACGAGAAAGCCGCCGCCCGCGTGCCGCCGCCCGAGAAGGACAGCGCGACCAACACGTCGTCATCATAGCGTGGAATGTCAGCCCCGAGATTGCTATCGGCAAGCGCGTTGGCAAGCGGCACGTTGCTCGGCAGATTGTAGACCGTTGCGCATCCGGCAAGCGCCACTGCAAAACTGGCCGCCAGTACCGTCGACAGCCACGCCCCTATACCCGATCTACCCACAAACGCCCTCTTGCCCGCAGGCCCCCGCCACGCTTCCCCTCAGCCTATCGCGGGCAATCTGGGCGCCCGCGTGGCGCGGAAACAGGGCAATGTCTATACGAGCCAATTGAAGCGCGGTCCGGTAAAGAAACCGCGTCAAAATGAACCACGGAAAGCCTTCACAACTTGGAGAGGTTAGCCGAGCAGCGCGGTGACGATCCGCTCCCATTCGGCATCGAGCCCATCCTTGGCGACCGGCTGGCCTGCCTGACGGTACCAGTAAGCGGCGTTGCCGAGGTCGCCTTCGACGCGGTGCAGATAGGCGTGCACCCAGGCAGCCTCGGCGGTGCTTTCGTCCTGCACGATGCGGTGCGCCTGGTCCCAATCGCCTTTCGCCGCCCACCACAGCGCCGCCAGCGGCGGCGACAGCGAAGGCTCCGGCGCGGCGTCGTTGAGGCTGGCGCGGAAATCCGCCATCTCACCACCATCTCGGCGGAGTGAAGTGTCCGGCCGCCTGCTCGATCACTTCGCCGAGCGAGAACAGCGTCTCTTCATCAAAGGCGCGCCCGATCAGTTGCAGGCCGAGCGGCAAGCCTTGCGCATCCTTGCCGGCGGGGACCGCGATGCCGGGCAGGCCCGCCATGTTCACGGTCACCGTGAAGATGTCGTTGAGATACATCTCGACCGGATCAGCGCCGCCCTTCTCGCCGACGCCAAACGCCGCCGACGGCGTTGCCGGCGTCAGGATCGCGTTCACGCCCTTGGCGAAGCAGTCCTCGAAATCCTTCTTGATCAGCGTGCGCACCTTCTGCGCGCGCAGGTAATAGGCGTCGTAATAGCCGGCTGAGAGCACATAGGTACCGATCATGACGCGGCGACGCACCTCGTCGCCAAACCCATCGGCGCGGGTGTTCTCATACGTCTCGCCGATGCTGCGGCCGGGCACGCGCAGGCCGTAGCGAACGCCGTCGTAGCGCGCCAGGTTCGACGAGGCTTCCGCCGGCGCCACGATGTAATACGCCGGCAGCGCGTATTTGGTGTGCGGCAGCGACACTTCGACCAGCTCGGCACCTGCCGCCTTCAACCATGCCGCGCCATCGCTCCAGAGCTTCTCGATCTCGGCCGGCATGCCGTCGAGACGGTACTCCTTGGGGATGCCGATCTTCATCCCCTTCACCGACTTGCCGATCGCAGCCTCGTAATCGGGCACGCCGATATTGACCGAAGTCGTGTCCTTCGGATCATGCCCCGCCATCGAGCGCATCAGGATCGCGGAATCGCGCACCGTGCGCGCGATCGGGCCAGCCTGGTCGAGCGAGGATGCGAATGCAACGATGCCCCAGCGCGAGCAGCGGCCATAGGTCGGCTTCACGCCGACCGTGGCAGTGAACGCGGCCGGCTGGCGGATCGAGCCGCCGGTATCGGTTGCGGTTGCGCCCATGCACAGCAATGCCGCCACGGCGGATGCCGAACCGCCCGAGGAGCCGCCCGGCACCAGATGCGTGTTGGAGCCCTCGCGCCGCCACGGATTGACCACCGGGCCGAAGCATGAGGTCTCGTTCGACGAGCCCATCGCGAACTCGTCATTGTTGAGCTTGCCGAGTAGGATCGCACCGTCGCGCCAGAGCTGCGAGGTCACGGTCGATTCGTAAGGCGGCACGAAATTGCCGAGAATCTTCGAGCAGGCGGTGGTGCGGATATCGCGCGTCGCGAACAGGTCCTTGATGCCGAGCGGGATGCCGGCGAGCGGGCCGCCCTCGCCCTTGCCTATCTGCTTGTCCGCGGCGTCAGCCATCTCGCGCGCGCGATCCGGCGTCTCCAGCACATAGGCGTTGAGCACGCGCGCCGCCTCGATCGCAGCAAGATGCGCATCGGTGAGCTCGCGCGCGGTGAAGGACTTGTTCGTCAGGCCCTCGCGGGCCTCGGCGATCGTCAGCGATGTCAAATCGGTCATTTATTGATCGGGCTGCAGAAGAACGGAGACAGGGTCTTGTCGTCGGCGGGATCGTCTTTCTTGGCGCGCGCCTTGTCGGCGGCCTCGAGCTGATCGAGCACGGTTTGCATCACCGCATTCGGATCGGCGGCCTTGCCCTGCCGCTCCATCGCGTCGAGATAGTTCATGTAGGCCTGATAGGCCTTTTCATCGTCGCAGAGCAGACACATCGGACTTCCCGCAAAACAAGTAGAGAGAGGAGCTTACTCGACGACCTTCGGCACCAGGAAGAAGTGATTCTCGGTGGCCGGCGCATTGCGGACGATATCATCCGCAATGTCGCCGTCATTGACCACGTCGGCGCGCTTCTTCATCTCCATGGGCGTCACCGAGGTCATCGGCTCGACGCCCTCGACATTCACCTCCGAAAGCTGCTCGACGAAGGCAAGCATTGCGTTCAGCTCGCCCTGCAGATGGGGAACTTCAGCCTCGGAGACCGCGATCCGCGCAAGTTGCGCGATGCGGCGGACGGTCGTGGCGTCGACTGACATTATATATGGCCTTTGGGCAGCAAGATCAGCCCGCCGTATAGCAGACGCCGGTTTTGAGCCGCAACCCGCAGCCGTTCACCTCTCCCGAAGGGAAAGGTCGCGCAAAGCGCGGGTGAGGGGCTACGGTCCCTCATTAGAGCCGCGGCCCCTCACCCGATTTGCTGCGCAAATCGACCCCTCCCCGCCGGGGAGAGGTAAAGAACCTAGCGGCCCAAGGCCCCCATCCGCGCCAGCGCCTCGCTGGCCAATGTCCGGGTCAGCTCGTCCGCCGGCAGTTCGCGGCCCAATGGCAGCGCCTGTCCGGCCCACATATTGGTGAAATCGACCCTGCCGAGTTTTTCGGCAGCCACCTTCAGCGGCGCCAGCGCGGTTGCGGCATGCGGAAAGGCAGGCGCGTCCGGCGAGATCGGCCCGATCTCGGACATCGCGCGGTTGGCGACCCCGCGCGCCGGCCGCCCGGTCATCACATTGGTGATCACGGTTGAATCGTCCTTCGCCTGCGCCAGCGCGGCACGCGCCGCCGGCCCCACCCTGGATTCCGGGCAGCGCAGATAGGCGCTGCCGATCTGCACGCCGGAGGCGCCCAGTGCGAACGCCGCCGCGATCCCGCGCCCGTCCGCGATCCCGCCGGCCGCGATCACCGGCACTTTCACCGCATCGACGACCTGCGGCAGCAGCGCGAAGAGGCCGGGCTGCTCGGCAATATTGTCGGTCAGGAACATGCCGCGATGGCCGCCCGCCTCGGCGCCTTGCGCGATGATGACATCGGCGCCGTGCTGCTCGAGCCAGACCGCTTCCTTCACGATGGTCGCCGACGCCATCACGATCGCGCCCGCATCCTTCACCCGCTTCAGCAGCCGCTCCTCCGGCAGGCCGAAATGGAAGCTGACGACTTCCAGCTTCAGTTCCTCGACCACTTCGCACATCGCGTCATCGAACGGCGCACGGTTGGCGGCGTTGACGGGCGCCGCGGGATCCAGCCCAAGCTCTTTGTAATACGCCGCAAGCCGCGCCTTCCAGCGCGCCTCGTGCTGCGGATCCGGATCGTCCGGCTGGTGGCAGAAGAAGTTCATGTTGATCGGCGCGGAGACGCGCTGGCGGATGATGTTGACCTGCTCGCGCGCCTTCTCCGCGGTGAGCATCGCACAGGGCAATGAGCCGAGCGCACCGCCTTGCGCGGCGGCGATCACGAGATCTGCATCCATCACGCCGGCCATCGGCGCCAGCACGATCGGAAACTCGGTCTTGAACAGATCGACAATTCGGCGGTCCGGCCACATGATTCAGCCCTCTTGTTGGCTCGTTGCTTGTAACCTTCTCCCACAACGGGACAAGGCGAGATGCGTCGAACACACCTTCTCCCCTTGTGGGAGAAGGTGGCGCGGATGCAATCCGCGCCGGATGAGGGGTTCTCTCCACGGGCGCACGTGTTCGTGGAGAGAACCCCTCACCCAAGCGAGTTCGGTCGCACCCGCCGGAGCTGCCCTCTCCCACAAGGGGCGAGGGCGCATCAACCGGCAGCATCGAGCCGTGATGAATTCAGCACGAAAGCAAACGTAGGATATTGCCCCGGGACCCCATCTCGACAGCCACACTAGACAGAGCTACCATTCTCTCGAAATGAATACTTGAGAACGCTGCCATCTCAATAATGAAACGCAGGCCGCGATCATGGAACTCACCGACCTCCAGACCTTTGCAACGGTCGCCCGTCTTGGCGGCATCACGCGCGCCGCCGACGAACTGCACACCGTGCAGTCCAACGTCACCCAGAGGATCAAAGCGCTCGAGGCCGAGATCGGCACGGCGCTGTTTGAGCGGCACAGCCGCGGCATGACGTTGACCGGCGCCGGACGGCGCCTGCTCCCTTATGCGCAACGGATGGCCGCGCTCTCGCGCGAAGCAATCCTGGCCGCCCGCGATGATGGCGAGCCGAGGGGACCGCTCGCGATCGGCTCCATGGAGACGACGGCCGCTGTCCGCCTGCCGCTGCTGCTTGCCGATTTCCATCGCCGCTTTCCGGCGGTACGCCTGACCCTGAAGACTGCGACCACAACCGATCTCGTCACCGCCGTGCTCGACGGCACGCTGGACGGCGCCTTCGTCGCCGGTCCGATCGATCACGCCGAGCTCACGTCCACCCTCGCCTTCCGCGAAGAGCTGGTGCTGGTCACCGCGCGCCGCTGGGCCAGCCTCGCCGCTTTGCGCGCGGGCACATCGGAATCCGGACCGACCGCGCTGGTGTTCCGCACCGGCTGCACCTATCGCCAGCGGCTCGAGCAGATCTTCACCGACTTCGGCTGGCCGTCGGCCGCACGCTTTGAGCTCGGCACTCTCGACGGCATGGTCGGCTGCGTCGCCGCCGACATGGGCGTGACGCTGTTGCCGCGCGTCGTCGTCGAGCGCAACGCGTTGCATGCCAGCGTCAGCATCCACACGCTCGATCCATCCTATGCCCGCGCCGAAACCATCTTCATCCAGCGCCGCAGCGCCCATCAATACAGCGCGCTGCAGAGTTTTGCCGCCTGTCTCGACAAGGACGATCAGGTCATCGCGGCCTGACTGCCCGTTCCGCTCCGCGAAATTCGCAATGCCATTTTTCTGTGACGGAGCCACACGCTTCGCGCGTGCGAGCACACGTCATCAAAAATTTTTGGATCGTTGTGCGCGTCTACGTTAGTATGTGGCGCTTTCTACCAACAACCATAACGTCAACATCTGGGAGGGACTGCGATGCGCACCGCATTCGTGTTGTGCTGTTCTGTTGCCTTGTTGGCTACGGTCGGAACGGCAAGCGCACAAGACTGGACCAAATCGAAATGGGGGCCGAACGACGAGATCGGCGCCGCCAACTACATGACGCCCGAGCTCGTCGTCAAAGCCGCGTCATTGGTAAAAACCGGCAAGACCTACGCGCTCGGCATTCCCGTCGACACCAAGACGCCGGCCTATCCGCCGCGCAGCTTCAAGATCACCATCGTCCAGCCCGGACAGGCCGGCAGCTCCGGCATCGGTCCGAACAAGGCAACCTACAATGACGATATCATCGATACCTGGGTCGGCATCGGCAGCCAGCTCGACGGGCTCGGCCATCTCGGCATCGAGCATGTCTACTACAACGGCAACAAGCTCGCCGATTTTGCCGATCCCACCGGGTTGAAGAAGCTCGGCATCGAGAAGGTGCCGCCGATGGTCGCCCGCGGCGTGCTGCTCGACATGGCCGCCTACTACAACACCGACGTGGTCAAGGAAGGCACCGCCTTCAACGTCAAGGAGATCGAGGAAGTCGCGAAGAAACAGGGTGTCGAGATCCGCCAGGGCGACGTCGTGATCTTCCACACCGGTTGGCTCAGCCTGATCGGCAAGGACGACAAGCGCTATTCCGCCGGCGAACCCGGCCTCGGGGTCGAGGGCGCCAATTATCTCACCGGCAAGGGCGTGGTGGCCGTCGGTGCCGATACCTGGGCGGTCGAGACCATCCCGTTCGAAAGCCCGAACGTGTTCGAGGTGCACCAGATCCTGCTTGCCAAGAACGGCACCTACATCCTGGAGAACATGGACACCGCCGAACTCGCCAAGGACAAGGGGTATGAGTTCCTGTTCGTGCTCGGACAGCCGCGCTGGCGCGGCGGCGTGCAGAGCATGATCAACCCCATCGCGATCCGGTAGCCCCGAGGCACGCTGCCGGTTTCACCTCTCCCATCGGGAGAGGTCGGCGCACAGCGCCGGGTGAGGGGTCACGGTCTCTCATGGGCACCTGCGCCCCCTCACCCGGATCGCATCTAGCGATGCGATCCGACCTCTCCCGCTGGGGAGAGGTGAAGAGAGCGCTTTGCTTCCACGGTGCACCACGTGTTAATCGCATCCTCATGCTCGCCCCCGTCCTCCCCCTGATCGAAGCCGTCGCGCAGTGGCCCGAGCGCGGCGCGTTGATCGGGCTCGATCTCGGAACCAAGACCATCGGCGTTGCCGTCTCCGATCCCGATCGGCGGCTGGCGACCGGCGTCGAAACCATCCAGCGCAAGGCGTTCAAGGCTGACGCGGCGCGGTTGCTGGTGATCGCCGGCGAACGCAACGTGGTCGGCTTCGTGCTTGGGCTTCCCATCAACATGGACGGCAGCGAGGGGCCGCGAGCGCAATCGACCCGCGCCTTCGCGCGCAACCTCTCCAACCTGACCACGCTCGCGATCGGGCTCTGGGACGAGCGGCTCTCGACGGCGGCCGTCGAGCGCGAATTGATCGGCCTGGATGTCAGCCGCGCCAAGCGCGCCGAGGTGATCGACGAGCACGCCGCGATCTTCATCCTGCAAGGTGCGCTGGATCGGCTGGCAAAATTGCGGGGCGAGCGCTGAAGCATGGCCGTCGTCATCGCGGCGCTCTTGCCGACATTCCTCTTGATCGCGCTCGGCTTCATCCTGAAGCGGACGCTGCTCAAGCCCGAGATGCAATGGCAGGGCCTGGAACGGCTGACCTATTACGTGCTGTTCCCCGTGCTCTTGATCCAGACGCTGGTGAAGGCCGACCTGACAAAGGTGCCGATCGGCGGCGTCGGCGGCGCGCTGTTCCTCTCGGCGCTAGCAATGTCGCTCCTGTGCCTCGCACTCCGCCCGCTGCTCGCGCGCAGCGGCGTCGACGGTCCCGGCTTTACCTCGGTGTTCCAGGGCGCCACCCGCTGGCAGACCTACGTCGCGCTCGCGGTATCAAGCAGCCTCTACGGCGAGGTCGGACTCGCACTAGCTTCCGTCGCGATGGTCGCGATCATCCCGCTGGTCAATGTGTTCAGCGTCTCCGTGCTCGCGCACTACGCCGCGCCGCAGAAGCAGTCGGCCGGCACCATCGTCATGACGGTGGTGAAGAATCCGCTGATCTGGGCCTGCATCGTCGGGCTCCTCCTGAACGTGACCCACTTCCCGCTGCCAAAGCTCTGGCATGACGTCGCAGACGCGCTCGGCCGCTCCTCGCTTGCGATCGGCCTGCTCGTCACCGGCGCCGGCCTGCATCTCGAAGGCATGTTCCGTCCGAACCTCGCCGCCAGCATCACGGTGTTCCTGAAACTGATCGCCATGCCCATACTCGCCGTGACGCTCGGGCTCGCGTTCGGCCTATCCGGTCCGAGCCTGGTCATCGTCGCCGTCGGCTCGGCGGTCCCCACTTCCTCATCGGCCTACGTGCTCGCCCGCCAGATGGGCGGCGATGCGCCGCTGCTGGCGCAGATCATCACGCTGCAAACGATTCTGGCGGCGATCACGATGCCCGTTCTCATCGCGCTCGCTGCAAGCGGGCGCTAGGCTTACAATAATAGCCAAATGAAGAGGGCGAACATATTCATGGCTGAATGAGCCATAACTGCCAACCAAGTCGAGTTGCTGCGCCAGCGAAAGTAACCGAGAAAAATACCCGAGACGAAGAGACAGAAACGCCCAAGCCAATCATATTGAGTGTGGAGCATCGCCCATACTATTGACGTCAGAACAATCGCGCCGGTCGGGCCGAGGAAGGATTGCGACCAGCCGCGAAACATAAAGCCACGAAAGAGAAATTCTTCCATTAGCGGCGCTGCAATGCAGGCGGAGATCAAATAGATGAACAAACCGTCGGCTCCCGCGGCCTGTAAATAAGAATCGACAGGAGCGTCCCTGGTGGCACCAACGACCAAACTCTCCACCATCAAGAATATGGTCGTGATTGCCAGAGCACGTCGGAGTTCAATTGGATTTGGCCACTTCAACGCAAGATATTCGGCGAACTCTCGGCGGGCCGTCCAGATAGCGATCCAGAGCACCGCGATCGCAGGTGGACTTGCCAGAGTGCTGGCGGCGCTTTCCAAACTATTCTGGATCACCCCTGTTCGAAGTTGCGCAGGTGACAAGATCTTGCCGGCTAGGTCCGATATGATATTGAAGAAAAAGTCCGATGCGAAAATGAAAGCGCCGTAAGCGATCAGGCTGACGAACGTCGTCTCCATGAAGTCCCAGGTTCGCGGCGGCCGTGGCGAGACCGAGGCCGGCGACTTGGCATTTTCGAAGTCCGACATATCGATTTTTCCGCGACAACGTCGCAGCGAAGGTGGGCTGAGCCTCTACCTAGCACGTCCGGCGATCATCCTGCCAGTGGGGTGCGAGGAGCTACGACTGCCCGGCCAGCCACAATGTCTGCAGCGTCGCCGCAAGATTGTTCAGCCCGTGCAGCACGATCGTGAGCCAGGTCGAGTTAAACCGGTAGCGCAGATACCCGAACACGAGCCCGATCGAAAACACCTCGCTCAGGAAGAACCAGTCATACTGCAGATGCAGCAGGGTCCAGACGAGCGACGACAGCAGGATCGCGCCTGCCGGCCGCAGGAACGTCTCTGACCAGCCGCGATAGAGGAAGCCGCGGGCGAGAAGCTCTTCCGATACCGGGGCGGCGATGCAGAACGCGATGACGAGCAGCCAAAGCGCGCCTTCGGCCTGCGCCGATTTCAACACCTCGCCCATGAAGCCCGGCGAGGCTTCGCGGCCAACCGCGCGCAAGATGAGATCCCATACGCCAACCAATAGCGCCAGCGCGACGACGCCGATGGCGAAACTCTTCCAGGAGGTCCAGCGCAGCGCAAGATAATCGACAAAGGAAGTCCGGGTCGGACGGATCGCGATCCAGAGCGCCAGCAGCACCCCCGGCAATCCCGTGATGACCGAGAGCGCAATCGTCAGGCCCCCGCCGATCGTCTGGATGACCGATGCGATATTGGGAGCGTCCTGCTTCTGCATGAAGTAGATGACGACGGCGAGCTGCCCGAGGAACATGCCGCCAAACACGAACAAACCCCACAGCGTCGTACCCCAGAATTTCCAGATCCGCGGCGGCGGTGGAGCGGTGGTCAGCGGAGGATTATCGGGACTGAGGACATCCATCAGCTAACTCTCGATCGATTGCGCGCCTGTCGCCTCCACAACGTCATGGCCGGGCTCGTCCCGGCCATCCACGTCCTTTTTCTCTGCGTCGCACGAGAGGCGTGGATGCCCGGGTCAAGCCCGGGCATGACGGAGTGTGTGTCATTCAATGCGGCAGCGCCCGCTCCAGCAGCGCGCGCATGTCGCTCTCGGCAATGTCCACCGCGCCGTACATGCCCGCATGCGTGGTCGCGAGCCGTGTCGCCGCGAACAGTTCGGCGTGACGCGGCATCACGGCATTGAGCGCGGCGCTCGCGGCAAGCAGCGCCAGTTTTTCGACTGCAAGCCGCGCGACGCGCTCGCTGTCCGGTCTGCGGAACGCCTTGCCGATGAAGGCCACCGCCTCGCTTGCGCCGGGCAGGCCCTGCGTCTGCCCGGCCAATTCCTGCAGGATCGCCGATGCAGCATCCGCCTCGCGCGACAGCGCGCGCAGCACGTCGAGGCACATCACATTGCCCGAGCCTTCCCAGATCGCATTGACCGGTGACTCCCGGTAGTGCCGCGCCAGAATGCCCTCTTCGACATAGCCGTTGCCGCCGAGGCACTCCATCGCCTCGTAGAGGAAGCCGGGCGCGCTCTTGCAGACCCAGTATTTGATCGCGGGCGTGAGCAGCCGCATATAGGCCGCTTCCTTAGGCTCATCCGGTGTGCGGTCGAAGGCGCGGCAGAGCCGCATCACCAGCGCAACCGTCGCCTCGACATGCAGCGCCATGTCCGACAGCACCGCCTGCATCAGCGGCTGATCGGCGAGATGCTTCTGGAACACGCTGCGATGGCGTGCGTGATGCAGCGCATGCGCGAGCCCCGAGCGCATCAGGCCGGCAGAGGCGATTGCGCAATCCTGCCGGGTCAGTTGCACCATCTGGATGATGGTGCGGATGCCCTTGCCCTCCTCGCCGATGCGCTCGGCATAGGCGCCGTGGAATTCCACCTCCGACGACGCATTCGAGCGGTTGCCGAGCTTGTCCTTCAGGCGTTGGAAGCGGATGGCGTTCACGGACCCATCCGGCGCAAAGCGCGGCATGAAGAAGCAGCTCAGGCCCTCCTCGGCCTGCGCCAGCACCAGGAACGCGTCGCACATCGGCGCCGACATGAACCATTTGTGTCCGGTGATGCGATATGCATCGCCATCGCGCGCCGCGCGCGTCATGTTGGCGCGCACGTCGGTGCCGCCCTGCTTCTCGGTCATGCCCATGCCGAGCGTCATGCCGCGCTTCTCCCACCAGGGCACGAAACTCGGATCATAGGAACGCGTGGCGATCACCGGCATCGTCCTTGCGAGGAGATCCGGCTGCGACGCCAGCGCCGCGACGGCGGCGCGGGTCATGGTGATCGGGCAGAGATGTCCGGTCTCGACCTGTGCAGCGATGTAGAATTTCGCCGCGCGCACCACCTCCGCCGCGCCGCCCGCGGGCTTGCCCTGCGCGGTCCAGGTCGAGTTGTGCACACCGGCATGGGCGCTATGCGCCATCAGTTCGTGATAGGCCGGATGAAACTCGACCACATCACGGCGGTTGCCGCGGGAATCGAAGGTGCGCAGTTTCGGCGTGTTCTCATTGGCGATGCGCCCCCGCTCCGCCATCGCCGCCGAGCCCCACTGCTCGCCGAATTGTGCGAGCTCGCCCTGTGCCGAGCCGCCGCCATTGGCGGCCACCGCCTCGACCAGCGGCTTGTCGAGCGTGAACAGATCGACATCCTCGAACGGCGGCGACTGGTTGAAGACCTCGTGGGTCGAGAAGATGGCTTGGGTCATGACGCTTCCTGAAAGCCGGAACTAGAGCATGATCCGGAAAAGTGGACACCGGTTTTCCGAAAAGATCATGCTCAAACAAAGGGCTAGAGCTGGATGACGATTCGAAGAGAAGTCATCGCGCTCTAGCGGCGCGGCGGAATCGGGAAATCATAGGCCTGACCGCCCCCGCCGGGCAGCGAAAAATGCCACCACTCCTTGGAATAGTTGACAAAACCCTGTCGCGCCATCGCTGCGACGAGCATCCTGCGCCACCGCCGCTGCGACCGACTGATCTGACCCGCGGCGGTATGCGCCTTGACGTCGGAGCAATCATAGCCGGTGCCCATGTCGACGCTGCCTTCCGGTGCCCGCCTTTCCACTGTTGCCGTGCAGTCGGCATAGTCTCTCGCGGGATCGAACTCACCGGAATTGTCGGCGGCAAGATCCACCAGCGTCAAGTCGAGCGCGGCCCCGCTCGAATGGCCGGAACGCGCAGCGATATAGCCGAGCCGGAACAGATCGGCCTTCCTGAACGCCGGATTGTAGCGCTTGCCGGCGACCGTCTCCTTGCCATCCCTCGACCACGCGACCATGTCGGCGACCGCCCGCGCCGGGCGGTAGCAATCGAACATCTTCAATGAGAGCCTTTGTGCCGCGAGTTCCTGCTGCACGGCCTTCAGCCTGAGCCCGACCTCGCGCTTCACGACGCATTCCGCCGCGCCGTAGCCCCTGAGCGGCCGGCCGACGAAATTGTTCGGGCCGGCATATCGGATGTCCTGGACGATCGTGGAATCGATGTCGCGCAGGAACACGAAACCGCCCGGCAGGGTTTGCGCGCGGGCTGCCGAAATCGACATGGCTGCCACAATTCCGATGAGTATCGCTTTCACGAGGACCTACCCACTTGCGTCATGGCCGGGCTCGTCCCGGCCATCCACGTTCTTTGCGGCCGATACTTCTTTGCGGCAGATATTAAGTAAGCCGTGGATGCCCGGGACAAGCCCGGGCATGACGACGCCGTGACAGACCCGGGGATAACTCATCCACCCCCTATTCCCGCTTGCCCCGCCGACCATCCACGCCTATAGCTCTGGCTTTAATGACCCCATCATTGAAATCGACCTTTGTCCTCGGTCACCGGCATTTGCTGGGCATCGAGGGGCTTTCCGCTGCCGACATCACCGGGCTGCTTGACCTGTCCGAGGAGTATGTCGAGCTCAACCGCCAGGTGGACAAGAAACGCGCATCCTTGCGCGGCCGCACCCAGGTCAACCTGTTCTTCGAGGCCTCGACCCGCACGCAATCCTCCTTCGAGATCGCGGGAAAAAGGCTGGGCGCCGACGTCATGAACATGTCGGTGTCCTCGTCCTCGATGCGCAAGGGCGAGACCTTGATGGACACCGCGGTGACGCTGAACGCGATGCATCCGGATATCCTGGTGGTGCGCCACCATGCCTCCGGCGCCGTGGAACTGCTGGCGCGCAAGGTTGACGGTTCCGTGATCAATGCCGGCGACGGTGCGCATGAGCATCCGACCCAGGCCCTGCTCGACGCGCTGACGATCCGCCGCAACAAGGGCCGGATCGAGGGGCTGGTGGTCGCGATCTGCGGCGACGTCATGCATTCCCGCGTCGCGCGCTCCAACATCCTCCTGCTCAACACCATGGGCGCCCGCGTCCGCGTCGTCGCGCCCTCGACGCTTCTGCCGCGCGGCATTGAGCGGATGGGAGTGGAGGTCGCCCGCGACATGCGCGAGGGGCTAGACGGTGCCGACATCGTGATGATGCTGCGCCTGCAGCGCGAGCGCATGAACGGCTCCTTCGTGCCGTCCTCGGGCGAATATTTCCAGTATTTCGGCCTCGACCAGAAGAAGCTGTCCTACGCCAAATCAGATGCGCTGGTGATGCATCCGGGGCCGATGAATCGCGGCGTCGAAATCGACTCGGCGGTGGCCGACGGCGCGCAATCGGTGATCCGCGAACAGGTCGAAATGGGAGTGGCAGTGCGCATGGCGGTGCTGGAAGCGCTCGCCCGCAACCTGCCGAACGCGTGAGATCATGCTGACAGATCGTCGCCCAATTCTGCTCGCCAATGCCCGCGTCGTCGATCCCTCCCGCGATCTCGACGGGCCCGCCGACGTCCTGATCGCCGACGGCTTGATCCGCGACTCCAAGCGCGGCATCGGCGCCGCCGGCGTCCCCGAAGGCACCGACATCGTCAATTGCGCCGGCAAGATCGTCGCTCCCGGCCTGATCGACATGCGCGCCTTTGTCGGCGAGCCCGGCGCGAACCATCGCGAAACCTTTGCGTCGGCAAGCCTCGCCGCGGCTGCCGGCGGCATCACCACCATCATCTGCCAGCCGAACACCTCGCCGGTGATCGATAATTCGGCGACCGTCGATTTCGTGATGCGCCGCGCCCGCGACACCGCGATCGTCAACATCCATCCGATGGCGGCGCTGACCAAGGGTCTGCGCGGCGAGGAGATGACCGAGATCGGCTTGTTGAAGGCCGCCGGCGCAGTTGCCTTCAGCGATGGCGACAAGAGCATCACCAACGCGCAGGTGATGCGCCGCGCGCTGACTTATGCGCGCGACTTCGACGCACTGATCGTGCATCACACCGAGGATCCCGACCTCGTCGGCGAAGGCGTCATGAACGAGGGCGAGTTCGCGACGAGGCTGGGGCTTGCCGGCATCCCGAACGCCGCCGAGTCGATCATGCTCGAGCGCGACGTGCGGCTCGCGGCGCTGACCGGCGGCCGCTATCACGCGGCCTCCCTCACCACGGCTGAGTCGCTTGAAATCCTCAAACGCGCCCGCGATGCCGGCGCCGACGTCTCTGCTTCTGTCTCGATCAACCACGTCACACTGAACGAGAACGATATCGGGCCTTACCGGACGTTCCTGAAACTGTCGCCGCCGCTGCGCACCGAGGACGACCGTCAGGCGTTGGTCGCGGCGCTGGCCTCCGGTCTCATCGACGTCATCATGTCCGACCACAATCCGCAGGATGTCGAGGTCAAGCGCCTGCCGTTCGCCGAGGCCGCCCCCGGCGCGGTCGGGCTGCAGACCATGCTGCCGGCGGCCTTGCGTTTGGTCCATAATGGCGAGATGGATTTCAAGACCTTGATCCGGGCGATGTCGACCCGACTCGCCGAACTGCTGGGCCTGCCCGGCGGCTCGCTGCGCGCGGGTTCGCCGGCCGACGTGATCGTGATCGATCCGGACACGCCCTGGGTGCTCGATCCCGCCGACCTCAAATCGCTGTGCAAGAACACGCCCTTCGACGAGGCCCGCTTCTCCGGCCGCGTCGTACGCACCATTGTCGGTGGGCGGACGGTGTATGAACATGTCTAGAGCGTTTTCAAGCGAAGTGGATACCGGTTCGCGTCAAGAAAACGCGTCAAGAAAAAGAGACACCTCCGAGACATGCCGCGCCTGCGGCGGGAGCGCCGGCCATGTCCTCTGACGCCTTCCTGATCGTCGCGTTTCTGATCGGCTATCTCTTCGGCTCGGTCCCGTTCGGCCTGATCCTGACCAAGATCGCCGGCACACAGGATCTGCGCTCGATCGGGTCCGGAAATATCGGCGCCACCAATGTGCTGCGCACCGGGCGCAAGGGGCTCGCCGCGGCGACGCTGATCTTCGACATGCTGAAGGGCACCGCTGCAGTGGTGCTGTCGGGCTATCTCGGCGGCCCGAATGCGGCGATGGTGGCCGGACTCGGCGCCTTCCTCGGCCATCTCTATCCAGTCTGGCTCGGATTCAAGGGCGGCAAGGGCGTCGCTACCTATATCGGCGTGCTGATCGGCCTGTTCTGGCCGGCTGCGGCCGTCTATGGCGCGGTCTGGCTAGCGACCGCCTTCACCACACGCTATTCGTCGCTATCGGCGCTGGTGGCCGCCGTCGTCACTCCGATCTTCCTGTGGTGGTTCGACCACGCCGCACTCGCCGCGCTCGCCGCGGTGCTGATGCTCATGCTGTTCTATACCCATCGCGAAAACATCAAGCGCTTGCTGGCGGGAACCGAGGGGCGCATCGGCCAAAAGGCCTAGAATTCGCCATCAACCTGTTGAGGACGGGTCACATCTGTCCGAAATTCTTGCGCGATACTGGCAAACGGTAACGCGGGCTGTCATCCTGCGATTCAAATGGCGTCATACGGTTTCGTCAGGTGGACGGGATCGAACAGGATGGGATTAGCGGAATGAGCGCGCCCGATGTCGCGTCGCGTCCGGTGAGTACGTCCGGCGCGAGCGCCCTGCTCGCGGCCAGCGAAATCTGGTCATTCTCCGGCAAGACACCGACTGCCGTCGATTCAGCAGCCAAGTCCAGCTCGGAAGCTGAGCTGCCTGCCCCATCACTCCCGGACGCCATCCTGAACATGCAATCGGCGCGGGCCGACCTGCGGGCGCGCTCGCCGGTCGATAAACCGAAAAAAACGGACGCACGCGAATCGCTGGTCTGGCCGCCGCGACAATTATCGCTGGCACTGCAGGGCGGCGGCACCTTTGCCGCGTTCACGTGGGGCGCACTCGAGCGGCTCCTGGAAGAACCGGATTGCGCGTTGGACACCATCAGCGGCGCCAGCGCCGGCGCCGTCAATGCCGCGCTGCTCGCTTGCGGCCTGGTGGAAGGTGGCCGCGAAGGCGCACGTGCCGCGCTCAACCGGTTCTGGATGCGGATGATGCACGAGGCTTCGTTCCGCTCGCTGATGCTGGTCGGAGGATTCTCGCCGGCCGGACGGTCGGTCGCATTCGGGCCGACGCTGCGGTCCGGCCAGTTCGATCCGTTCGATCTCGATCCGCTGCGCCAGGCGCTCTGGAGGGATATCGATTTCTCCGCGCTGCAGAGCCCCGCCAGCCCGAAGCTTTTGGTCGCGGCGACACGCGTGCGCGACGGCCGGCAGCAAGTCTTCGGCAATGACGAGATCACCGCCGATGTGCTGCTCGCCTCGACCTGCCCGCCCCTGATCCATTGCGCGGTCGAAATCGACGGCGAGTCCTATTGGGACGGCGGCTTTGGCGGCAATCCCCCGCTGGTCCGACTCGTGCAGGAATCCGAGACGTCCAACGTGCTCGTCGTTCAAGTCACGCCGGCGCGCGACAGCTATGTTCCGATCACGCCCGCCGCGATCGATCGCCGCCTCGACCAGATCACCGCCAATTCCGTGCTCAACGCCGAGATTGCGGCGCTGGAATGGGCGCGTCCTGCAGCAGCCCCCTCGTTGCGGCTATTCCGGATCGCAGCGGAAGATGAGATCGACGGGCTCGCCCAGCGCAGCGCCACCGATCTCGGGCCAGGCTTCATTCGCCAACTGCATCGGAGCGGCCGCAAGGCTGCCGAACGTTTCCTGGCGCAAGATGCCGGCTCGACGCGAATCGAGACGCCGCGCAAGTCGCGCGCCGCCGAGCCCGCACTGTTATAGTTTCGCCAGCGCCATCTCGACAAAGCGCGCCGCCGCCAGCGCCTTGGCGTCGGCAGCGAATGGCGCGATCACCTGCACGCCGACAGGCAAGTTGCCTTCGGCCACGTAGGCCGGCACGTTGACGCAAGGAACGCCCATCAACGTCCATAGCCGGTTGTAGCGGGGATCGCCGGTCGACGAGAGCCCCTTCGGCGCAGCACCGGGCGCGGACAGCGTCAGCAGCACGTCGACATCCGCAAACGCTTGCGTAAGCGCCTGCCGCGCACTACCGGCGACATCGATCGCCTCGTCGTATTGAGCCGCGCTGACATCCCTGCTCTCGTCAAGCCGGCCGCGCAGCAATGGCGGCATTGCGTCGTAGTTCTCGCGATATTCCCACGCCAGTGACCGGTGCGCCTCGAAATCCTGCACCACCGGCTGAATGCGCCAGGCTTCCGCAACGATCTCAGGCAATGACAGCGCGCGAACCGAAGCACCAGCGCGCTCGGCCATCTGCGCCGCGATCCTTAGCGCCTCCGCGCCCGACTCATCGGGCGCACCGGCAAAGTCCTGCGTCACGATGCCGATCCGCGGCGCTGTGATGGTGTCGGGCAACCGCAGCGCCGGCCGTCCCGTCATCGCCGCCAGCGCCACCGCGAGGTCGCTCACGCCTGAAGCGAACAGGCCGACGGTATCGAGCGTCCAGGAAAAGCACTTGACGCCGACCGTCGGCAGCAGCCGGTAGGACGGCTTGATCGCGGCCACGCCGCAATACGACGCCGGCCGGATCACCGAGCCTGCCGTCTGCGTCCCCAGCGCCAGCGGAATCATCCCGGCCGCGACCGCCGCCGCTGAGCCTGCCGACGATCCGCCCGGCGTGTGGCCATGATTGCGCGGATTGAGCGTCGCCGTCGGATCGTTCGCAGCGAACGCCGTCGTCGTGGTCTTGCCGACGATCGTGGCGCCGGCCTGCTTCAGCATCATCACGACAGACGCATCGGCGCGCGGCCGGTGTCCCCGGTAGATCGACGCCCCCATCTCGGTCGGGAAATCCGCGGTGTCGATGATGTCTTTGATCCCGACCGCAATCCCGCGCAGCGGCCCCGCCGCCTGCGCGCGCGGATTCTCCGCCCGCGACACGAAGGCGCCGATCGTCTTCTCCTCGGCATCGACCGCCGCGAGCGATTGGGCAAGCGCTGCATCGGGCGAGAGTTCGCCCTGCTCGATGCGGCGGGTGAGTTCGGCAAGCGAGATCATCGGGAATTTGCTCCCTTCATTGGTTGGATTGGTTTTACGGGCCGCCTCCTCCTCGGGCAAGTAAATCGGACGGAAGGCCCTCACCTCCTCGTCATGGCCGGGCTTGTCCCGGCCATCCACGCCTTGCTGTGCCCCGTGCAAAGAACGTGGATGCCCGGGACAAGCCCGGGCATGACGAAGGAGACGGCAAACAAGTTGATCGCGATATCCGATTGGGCGAAGCTGCGCCGCCATGCATGACCGCACGCCCAATCACCAACTCACCGACACCGAACGCCTCGACCGGCTGCGGCTGATCCGCTCGGAGAATGTCGGGCCACGCACCTTTCGCTCGCTCCTCAATCATTTCGGCGACGCGCGCACCGCGCTCGAACATCTGCCGGACATGGCGCGCCGTGGCGGCGGTGGTGCGGGACGCATCTGCACGGTCGAGGAGGCAAAGGCCGAGCTTGCGGCCTGCAAGAAGCAGGGCGTCAGCCTGGTCGCGCCGGGCGAAGCCCCCTATCCGGCACGGCTTGCCACCATCGATGACGCGCCGCCGCTGCTTGCGGTGCGCGGCGCGCTTGACGCGCTGGCGCGGCCGATGATCGCGATCGTCGGCTCGCGCAATGCATCCGGCGCCGGGCTGAAATTTGCAAGCACCCTCGCCCATGATCTCGGCGACGCCGGCTTCGTCGTGATCTCCGGTCTCGCCCGCGGCATCGACCAGGCCGCGCATCGCGCTACCACGACGACCGGCACCGTCGCGGTGCTCGCCGGCGGTCACGACCGGATCTATCCGCCCGAGCATGAGGACCTGCTCGCGGCCTTGCTCGAACAAGGCGCAGCGATCTCCGAAATGCCGCTCGGCCACACCCCGCGCGCCCGCGACTTCCCGCGCCGCAACCGCCTGATCTCGGGTGCTGCGCTCGGCGTCGTCATCGTCGAAGCCGCGCACCGCTCGGGCTCGCTGATAACAGCGCGCATGGCGGCAGAACAGGGCCGCGAAGTCTTCGCCGTCCCCGGCTCGCCGCTTGATCCGCGCGCGGCCGGCACCAACGATCTGATCAAGCAGGGCGCGGCGCTCGTGACCAACGCGAGCGACATCATCAACGCGGTGCAACCGATCATGGAGCGGCCGTTCGCACTCGGTGCACGCGAAAGCGATGACGAGCCGCTCGATTTCGACACCGATCCGAGCGAGCGCGAACGCATCGTCGCGCTGCTCGGCCCGAGCCCGGTCAGCCTCGACGACCTGATCCGGATGTCGGGCCTGTCCGCCACCATCGTTCGCACGGTGCTGCTCGAACTTGAACTCGCCGGCCGTCTCGAACGCCACGGCGGCGGACTGGTGTCGCTGGTCTAGGACGTCGTTTCTTCACCTCTCCCATAGGGAGAGGTCGAATTGCGAAGCAATTCGGGTGAGGGGTTACAGTCCCTCGATAGAGCGGATCCCCTCACCCGGCGCTGCGCGCCGACCTCTCCTTATGGAAGAGGTGCAGATCCCTCGTCTCCATCGTTCACCCCCGCTCGTTCCGCGCATCGAACTCGCCTCGCGCGCGCTCGATCTCGGGCAAATGCTCGAACGCCCATTGGCCGAGCGCCTGCACCGGCTTTGAGAGGCCGCGACCGAGATCGGTGAGCTCGTAGTCGACGCGCGGCGGGATGGTTGGAAACACTGTGCGCGTGACCAGCCCGTCGCGCTCCAGCCCGCGCAGCGTCAGGGTCAGCATCCGCTGCGAGATACCGCCGATCGTGCGCTTGAGCTCGTTGAAGCGGCGCGGTCCGTTACCGAGCAGCATGATCACCAGCACGCTCCATTTGTCGCCGACTCGCGCCAGCACCGAGGCCACGCCACGGCAGTCGCCGCTGGTATGCGGGATCGGTTCCAGGACAGGCACATGGATGTGCGCGGGTTTCACTGATGTGCTCCGGTGAGAAAAATGTGCGTTCTTGCGGGGTTTTGCCACGGTCACTCATATAGCGCCAGTTACAAACCTATACCAAAGGGTGACACCAACCATGAAACTTCTGCATCTCGACTCCAGCGTGCTGGGCCCGCACTCCGTCAGCCGTCAGGTTTCCGCCGCCATCGTCGACCGGCTGCGCGAGACCCATCCCGGCATTGCGGTTACCTATCGCGACCTCGCAACGACGCCGCTCGCCCATCTCTCGGGTTCCCATTTGGCTGCGAGCCAGGGCGCCACCCCGGAAGCCTCGCTGCAGCCGGACATCGCCGCGGGCCAGCAGATGCTGGACGAATTCCTGGCAGCCGACATCGTCGTGCTCGGCGCGCCCATGTACAATTTCACCATCCCGAGCCAGCTCAAGGCGTGGATCGATCGTATCCTGGTGGCCGGCAAGACGTTCAGGTACGGCGCTGCCGGCGTCGAGGGCCTTGCCGGCAACAAGCGCATCATCGTCGCGGTCTCGCGCGGCGGCTATTACGGCGCCGGCACGCCGATGGCGGTGGCCGAGCATTTGGAGACCTATTTGCGTTGGGTGTTCGGCTTCATCGGCGTGAAGGATCCCGAATTCATCTCCGCCGACGGAATCCAGGTCGGACCGGAGCATCGGGAGAAAGCCGTCGCGGGCGCATTGCAAGCTGCCGGCAATCTCAGCGCGGCTTGAGATGCGTCCTCGCCGTCATGCCCGGGCTTGTCCCGGGCATCCACGTTGCCGCGACAAGAAAGGCGTGGATGGCCGGGTCGAGCCCGGCCATGACGAATGGAGAAAACGCTCTAATACCAGGCGCCCTGCACGCCGAAGATCAGGGCGACTAGCGAAATCAAAAGGCCGATCCCGGCAAACAGAGTGATCGAAACGAACTGCGTGTTGTCTGACTTCTGCGAGGCGCGGGAAGCCGAGACCGAAGTAGACGTGCGGACGGCGGTCGGCATGGCTGCTCTCCAAATCAAATGGTCAAAGAAATTTCCCTGCCCACCAGAACTGTCTTGGCAGCTTCGACCAAGGTTCAATGCCTTGTGCCCAGTCCAATGAAATAATGCCGGCGCACCCGAAGCTCCGGTTCTGGCTAAATCAGAACCGAAGCTCGGTGTTCTTCTCTTGACGCGTTTTCTTTACGCGAACCGGATCACCGCTTATTGCCGCGGGCTCTGTCCCCGATAGATCGGAGCGCCGGCGGGCAAGGCAGTGGCACCGCCATCGACGAACAGCTCCTGCCCCTGGATATGAGCGGAATCGTCGGAAGCCAGGAACAGCACCGTCTTGGAGATGTGATCGGGTTCGCCGAGCCCACGTAACGGCGTCGACAGAGCGATGCGCGCCTCGAACGCCTTTTCTGCTTCGGGCGTTGCGGTCGCGGCACCCCAGATCGGCGTGCGGATGGCGCCGGGCGCGACCACGTTGACCCGAATGCCGCGCGGCGACAGTTCGGCGGCCATCACGCGCGCCATCGCGCGCACGCCGCCCTTGCTCGCGGCATAGGCCGAATAGCCCGGATTTCCCAGCATCGAGATCACCGACCCGTTGAGAATGACCGACGCGCCGTCATTGAGATGCGGCACGGCCGCCTGCACCGTGAAGAACACGGCGGTTAAATTGGTGCGGATCACCTGCTCGAAAGCCGCGAGCGTGGTGCCGCCGAGCGGCGTCTGGCCGGGAATGCCGGCATTGGCAAAGACGATGTCGAGCTTGCCGAATTTCTGCGCGGCCTGCGCGACCGCGGCCTCCGTCGCTGCGACGTCGGTGGCGTCGGCAACGATCGCGATCGCATTCGGTCCCAGTTCCTTGGCCGCCGCTTCCAGCGTCGCCCGGTTTCGTCCGGTGATCGCAACCTTGGCGCCCTCCTGAACGAACAGACGTGCGGTCGCAAGACCGATGCCGCTGTTGCCGCCTGTGATCAATGCCGTCTTGTTCGCCAGTCTCACGATAGCCTCCAGTGGTTGCATTATTAAACTTCGTTGGACAACTAGGCGATCTGGTTTTATAATGCAACTACACAAGCCTGTGATATGTCTGGACGGAGATCTTGATGGTGAAGCGGACAAGCCTTGAGGGCGCGGAATGCCCGATCGCGCGATCTCTGGATGTGCTGGGCGACTGGTGGTCGCTCTTGATCATCCGCGATGCGCTGATGGGGCGGCGCCGCTTCGGCGAGTTCCAGAAGAGCCTGGGGCTCGCGAGGAACATCCTCACCGTGCGGCTGCGCGCGCTGATGGACCAGGGCATATTGGAATTGGCGCCCGCGTCCGACGGCAGCGCCTATAAGGAATATGTGCTGACCCCAAAAGGCTTCGGGGTCTTCCCGATCCTGGTGGCGCTCCGGCAGTGGAGCGAGGAATTCGACGACCATCCGGAAGAGATCGGCACCACCATGGTGGATCGCGAAAACCGCAAGCCGGTGAAGAAACTCGCGCTATGTTCCCAGGACGGCCGGCTGCTGTCGGTCGCCGACATCACCCTGAAGCGCGGCGCACCGAAGCGCGCCAGGCGCGGTGGGGCGTAGGTCCTGCTTCATCTGTGATTCGTTGCGCGCCGCAGCCTACGTCGTCATTCCGGGGCGCGACGAAGTCGAGAACCCGGAATCCATTGCGCGGCTTGCGTCGGCGGAGAAATGGATTCCGGGCTCGATGCTTCGCATCGCCCCGGAATGACAGGGGGACGCATCGCGCAATCCCCTCCTCCGTCATGGCCGGGGTTGACCCGGCCATCCACGTTCTCTCCCGTGCACGGAGGCAAAGGACGTGGATGCCCGGGACATCTGCGCGAAGACGCGCCTCGCGCTTTTGCCCGGGCATGACGGCGTCGTATCGCTCGCGCGATTTTCCTTAAGCCAATCAACGTGATTTGCTTCGTCCAGCCCTCTTACAAAAAACATTCCGCTTCCGTCGTCGGGCAAATCAGTGATTTAACTCCGCGCGTCTCACCCGAGAGAGGGGCGGCTCGCGATCGTCACGAACGTTGCGGTGAGATGCGGTGGACGCGATGTGTGTGACTGACGAGCGCGCGCATTACGGACGGCGAAGTCGTGTGGTCCTGGCGCCCCGACGCTGGCGCTAAGTTTTTTGCGCGAAGAAGTTCGCACAAGAGATGATGGTGGCAAGAAAGCCCGGTCACCAGGGAGAGCGCGAAGGAAACCGTAAGACCATCGCGCAGGGAAAGCCGGAATGCTTCGGTTGAACCTGTGGTCCTACCCCCGTGCTTTTTGTTGCACGGGACCCATGGGTGCAACCGGCACCCGGCTTTCCCTGCGCCCTCTGCTCGATGAGAGGGTGAAGAGATACGCAAACCTCGGACGCAACGCGCCGCGAGAATGCGGACCCACATCCTCTCCGCTGTTTGAAAACCGAATCGGAAACGTAGGATGGGTAGAGCAAAGCGAAACCCATCATTCGCGCCGCTTGCTCCATCGTGATGGGTTTCGCTTCCGCTCTACCCATCCTACGGGACAGTGCGACGCGCCTCACGACAGCTTGCGCTTGCTGCGCAGGCGCAGCCGTTCTTCGGCCTCGAGCTTCGCCATGCCCAAGAGATGACTCAAGACCTCCAACCGGTGACGTTCCGCGAGCTTCACGAGCTCGGTCACAGTCTCCGCAATGAAGGCCACGGCCTCATCAGGGCCGCCCTCCTCGCCGGTTTCATCCAGTTGCGATCGCTTTTCCCGACCAGAAGCGGAGCGCTTCCGGCGGCCTCCCGCCCTAGCCAAAAATTTTTTCCAAAAGCACCATTTTGAAATGAGGATAGGGCCTTTTCGGCCGCAACTCTAGGACGCATTCTGCAACTTCCTAGATATTAAGTCGTAGACCCGCCCCACCCTCTCAATATCCTTCGATTTGACAGGGGGCCCCTCAACACCCATGTTCGCCCCGACAGAGGGGGTCGCGAGTCTCGCGGAGCCCGCTTTCAGTTCCTCCCATAAGCTATTGGAATGACATGAATATCGTCATTGTGGAGTCGCCGGCCAAAGCCAAGACTATCAACAAATATCTGGGCTCCTCCTACGAGGTCCTGGCCTCGTTCGGCCATGTCCGCGACCTCCCCGCCAAGAACGGATCGGTCGATCCGGACTCCAATTTCCAGATGATCTGGGAGGTCGATCCCAAGGCTGCCGGCCGACTCAATGACATCGCCAAGGCGCTGAAAGGTGCCGATCGCCTGATTCTCGCGACCGACCCTGATCGCGAGGGCGAGGCGATCTCCTGGCACGTGCTGGAGGTGTTGAAGGAGAAGCGCGCGCTGAAGGATCAGAAGATCGAGCGCGTGGTGTTCAACGCCATCACCAAGCAGGCGGTCTCGGAAGCGATGAAGACGCCGCGCCAGATCGACGGCGCGCTGGTCGACGCCTATATGGCGCGCCGCGCGCTCGACTATCTCGTCGGCTTCACCCTCTCCCCCGTGCTCTGGCGCAAATTGCCGGGCGCGCGTTCCGCCGGCCGGGTGCAGTCGGTGGCGCTGCGTCTGGTCTGCGACCGCGAGCTCGAGATCGAGAAGTTCGTACCGAGGGAATATTGGTCGCTGGTCGCGACGCTTCTGACGCCCCGCGGCGACGCCTTCGAGGCACGGCTCGTCGGCGCCGACGGCAAGAAGATCGCGCGGCTCGACATCGGCTCGGGCGCGGAAGCCGAAGATTTTCGTAAAGCCATCGAAGCCGCGCTGTTCAAGGTCGCGACCGTCGAAGCAAAGCCCGCCCGGCGCAATCCGCAGGCGCCCTTCACCACATCGACGCTGCAGCAGGAAGCCAGCCGCAAGCTCGGCTTCGCGCCGGCCCACACCATGCGCATCGCGCAGCGGCTCTATGAAGGCATCGACATCGGCGGCGAGACCACCGGCCTCATCACCTATATGCGTACCGACGGCGTGCAGATCGATCCGTCCGCGATCACCCAGGCGCGCAAGGTGATTGGCGAGGACTTCGGCAACGCCTATGTGCCCGACGCTCCGCGCCAGTACCAGGCCAAGGCCAAGAACGCGCAGGAAGCGCACGAAGCGATCCGCCCGACCGATCTCTCGCGCCGGCCCAACGACCTGAAGCGGCGGCTGGATAACGATCAGGCGCGGCTCTACGAATTGATCTGGACCCGCACCATCGCCAGCCAGATGGAATCCGCCGAGCTCGAGCGCACCACCGTCGACATCGAAGCCAAGGCCGGCGCGCGCATGCTGGAATTGCGCGCCACCGGGCAGGTCATCAAGTTCGACGGCTTCCTCGCGCTCTACCAGGAAGGCCGCGACGACGAAGAAGACGAAGACTCCCGCCGCCTGCCCGCGATGAGCGCGGGCGAGCCGCTGAAGCGGCAGGACCTTTCCGTCACCCAGCATTTCACCGAGCCGCCGCCGCGCTTCTCGGAAGCCTCGCTGGTCAAGCGCATGGAAGAGCTCGGCATCGGCCGTCCCTCGACCTATGCCTCGATCCTGCAGGTGTTGAAGGACCGCGGCTACGTGAAGCTCGAGAAGCGGCGCCTGCACGGCGAGGACAAGGGGCGCGTCGTGATCGCGTTCCTGGAGAGCTTCTTCCGCCGCTATGTTGAATACGACTTCACCGCCGATCTCGAGGAACAGCTCGACCGCATCTCGAACAACGAGATCTCCTGGCAGCAGGTGCTGAAGGATTTCTGGCGCGACTTCATTGGCGCGGTCAACGACATCAAGGATCTGCGCGTCGCCGAGGTGCTCGACGTGCTCGACGAGATGCTGGGTCCGCACATCTATCCGCCGCGCGCGGATGGTGGCGATCCCCGGCAGTGTCCGACCTGCGGCACCGGCCGATTGAACCTCAAGGCCGGCAAGTTCGGCGCCTTCATCGGCTGCTCGAACTATCCGGAATGCCGCTACACGAGGCCGCTCGCTGCCGATTCCGAGGCTGCGGCCGACCGCGTGCTCGGCCAGGATCCGGACACCGGCTTCGACGTCACCGTGAAGGCGGGACGGTTCGGCCCCTATATCCAGCTCGGCGAGCAGAAGGATTATGCCGAAGGCGAGAAGCCGAAGCGCGCCGGGATTCCGAAGGGCACCTCGCCGAGCGACGTCGATCTCGAACTTGCGCTCAAGCTGTTGTCGCTGCCGCGCGAGGTCGGAAAGCATCCCGAGACAGGACAGCCGATCACCGCCGGCATCGGCCGCTTCGGCCCATTCGTGAAGCACGAGAAGACCTACGCGTCGCTGGAAGCCGGCGACGAGGTCTTCGACATCGGCCTCAACCGCGCGGTGACGCTGATCGCGGAGAAGATCGCGAAGGGTCCGAGCGGACGTCGTTTCGGCGCCGATCCCGGAAAACCGCTCGGCGATCATCCGGCGCTTGGCGCGGTCGCGCTGAAGAACGGTCGCTATGGCGCTTACGTCACCGCAGGCGGCGTCAATGCGACGATCCCGAGCGACAAGACGCCTGACGAGGTGACGCTTGCGGACGCGATCACGCTGATCGACGAGCGCGCAGCCAAGGGCGGCGGCAAGGCGAAGGCCAAGAAAGCCAAGGCGGAAAAGCCGGCGAAGGCTGATGGCGACGCCGCGGCGAAGCCTGCCAAGAAGGCGGCGGCAAAGAAGGCGCCGAGCAAGCCGAAATCGGACGCCGCCAGCAAGGCGCGTGCGCCGGTGAAGGCAGCGAAGACATCAGCGGCAAAACCTGCCGCAACATCGAAAACGCCCGCGAAGAAAAGCGCGGGCAAGGCTCGAGGGTAAGTGAAGCAAAAGCCTGACCATGGCTTTCCGGCCAGGGACGCCATTGTCGCCTTTATCCGATCCAATCCCGGAAAAGTCGGCACGCGGGAGATCGCGCGCGAATTCGGGTTGAAGAACGCCGATCGCGTCGAGCTGAAGCGCATGCTGCGCGAGCTCGCCGACGACGGCACGATCGCCAAACGCGGCCGCAAGATTCATGAGCCGGCCGCGCTGCCGCCGACCGTGATGGCCGACGTCACCGGCCGCGATGCCGACGGCGAGCTGATCGCAACGCCCACCGAGTGGGATACGGAAGAGAACGGCACCGCGCCGAAAATCCGTATCGTCACGCCGCGCCATCAGAAGCGCGGCACCACGGCCGGCGTCGGCGACCGCGCGCTGCTGCGCATCGAGATGGTGGGAGATGCCGACGGCACGCCCTATCGCGGCCGCATCATCAAGGTCATCGACCACGCCAGGACCCGCGTGCTCGGGCTGTTTCGCGCCCTCCCCGACGGCGGCGGCCGGCTGGTGCCGGTGGACAAGAAGCAGGCCGGGCGCGAACTCAACATCGCCAAGGCCGACGCCGCCGGCGCCAAGGACGGCGATCTCGTCAGCGTCGATCTCGTCCGCAGCCGCGGCTTCGGCCTCGCTTCCGGCAAGGTGAAGGAACGGCTCGGCTCGATCGCGAGCGAAAAGGCGATCAGCCTGATCGCGATCCACACCCACGAGATCCCGCAGGAATTTTCGCGCGGCGCCCTGCGCGAGGCCGAGGAAGCGAGGCCCGCGACGCTGCAAGCGCGCGAAGACTGGCGCGACGTGCCGCTCGTCACCATCGATCCGCCGGACGCCAAGGATCACGACGACGCCGTGCACGCGGAAGCCGATCCCGATCCGAACAACAAGGGCGGCTACGTCATCCATGTCGCCATCGCCGACGTCGCCTATTATGTGCGCGCGGGTTCTGCGCTCGACCACGACGCGCTGATCCGCGGCAACTCGGTCTATTTCCCGGACCGCGTGGTGCCGATGCTGCCCGAGCGCATCTCCAACAATCTCTGCTCGCTGGTGCCGGGCGAGCCGCGCGGCGCGCTCGCGGTGCGGCTGGTGATCGGCGCCGACGGCCGCAAGCGCTCGCACACGTTCCACCGCGTGCTGATGCGCTCGGCCGCCAAGCTGCACTACGCGCAGGCGCAGGCGGCGATCGATGGCCGGCCGGACGACACCACCGGCCCCCTGCTCGATCCGATCCTGAAGCCGCTCTGGGAAGCGTACCGGCTCGTGAAGCTGGCGCGCGACGAGCGCGATCCGCTCGACCTCGATCTGCCCGAGCGCAAGATCCTCTTGAAGGCGGACGGCACGGTCGACCGCGTCATCGTTCCCGAACGTCTCGACGCGCACAGATTGATTGAGGAATTCATGATCCTCGCCAACGTCGCCGCGGCCGAGACGCTCGAGAAGAAAGGCCTGCCGCTAATCTACCGCGTGCATGACGAGCCGACGCAGGAGAAGGTTTACAACCTCCAGGAATTCCTCAAGACGCTCGATCTTCCCTTCACGAAGGCCGGTGCGCTGCGGCCGTCGATTTTTAACCGCGTGCTGGCACAGGTCGAGGGCGAGGATTACGAGTCGCTGGTCAACGAGGTGGTGCTGCGCTCGCAGGCGCAGGCCGAATACTCCTCGGAGAACTACGGCCATTTCGGCCTGAACTTGAGGCGATACGCGCATTTCACCTCGCCGATCCGGCGCTACGCCGACCTGATCGTGCACCGTGCGCTGATCCGCGCGCTTGGGCTCGGCGATGGCGCCCTGCCGGACAGCGAGACGCCGGAGACGCTTGCCGAGATCGCCGCCGAGATTTCGATGACGGAGCGGCGCGCGATGAAAGCCGAGCGCGAGACCGCCGACCGGCTGATCGCGCATTATCTTGCCGACCGCGTCGGCGCGAGCTTTCAGGGCCGCATTTCCGGCGTCACCCGCTCCGGACTGTTCGTCAAGCTCGACGACACTGGCGCCGATGGATTGATCCCGATCCGGACGCTCGGCACGGAATATTACGACTATGACGAGACGCGTCACGCCCTGATCGGCTCCCGCAGCGGTGCCATGCACCGACTGGGTGACGTGGTCGACGTGCGTCTGGTAGAAGCGGCTCCGATCGCAGGTGCACTGCGCTTTGAATTGCTGTCGGGCCGACAGGCCATTCCGCGTGGCAGAAAAAGCGAGGGCCGGCGCGAACGGAAGAAAGAAGTGCGGGGCGCGAAAGCGGGGCGCGCGACGAGCAAGAAGGATCGCAAGCCGGGCAAGCAAAAGTCCGGCAAATCGAAGCGAGGCAAGTCATGGAAACGCTGAAGCCCGTGACGACGGTGTGGACCCGCGAAGCCGCGGCGGCCGAGCGGCGCGACCTGTGGGCGGCCTTGAAGCGCGGCTTTCGCTGCCGCTGCCCACGCTGCGGCCAAGGCAAATTGTTTCGCGCCTTCCTCAAGGTCGATGGTCACTGCCCGGTCTGCGACCTGGATTTTTCGCACCATCGCGCCGACGACCTGCCGGCCTATCTCGTTATCGTCGTCGTCGGCCACATCGTGGTGCCGCTCGCGCTGTGGATCGAGACCAACTATTCACCGCCGGTCTGGCTGCAACTCTCGATCTATCTGCCGCTGACTTTCATCTTGTCCCTGCTGCTGTTGCAGCCGATCAAGGGCGCAGTCGTAGGTTTCCAGTGGGCGATGCGCATGCACGGTTTCGACGAGAACGCGCCAGACGATCTTCCGCCGATCCGATAGCCTTAAATTCAAAAAAATAACAAACGGGGATGGAATGACCGAAGCAGCGACCGCGATCAAAGCGGAAGTCAAGGAAGAAAAGGAAGCGGATCATCATCCGTATTTCCGGCCCAAGGATGCCGCGACGCTGATCCTGATCGACCGCTCCAGCGCGAGGCCGAAGGTGCTGGTCGGCAAGCGCCACGACAAGGTCGTGTTCATGCCCGGCAAATACGTCTTTCCCGGCGGCCGCGTTGATGCGGCCGACAACCGCGTCCCGGTCGCCGCTCCGATCAGCAAGGAGCTCGAGACGAACCTGCTGAAGGGCAGCCCGAAGATCACGCCCGGCCGCGCGCGTGCGCTCGCCAATGCGGCGATCCGCGAGGCCTGCGAGGAGACCGGCCTGTGCCTCGGCCGCAAGGCTGAGAAGCCCGGCAACCTCGATGGTCCGTGGAAGCCGTTCGCCGATGCCGGCCTGTTGCCCGACCCCTCCGGCCTGTTCCTCATCGCGCGCGCGATCACCCCGCCTGGCCGTGTCCGCCGCTTCGACACGCGCTTCTTCACGGCGGATGCCTCCGCCATCGCCCACCGCGTCGAGGGCGTGGTGCATGCCGATGCGGAATTGGTCGAGCTGGTCTGGGTCGAGATCGGCTCCGAGCCACTGGCGGACGCCCATGCCATGACCAAGAACGTGCTGGCCGAGCTCGACCGCCGGCTTGCTACCGGTCCGCTCAACCACGACGCTCCGGTGCCGTTCTTCCATTTCTACGGCGGCAGGATGCAGAAGGACATTTTGGGAGCGTGACAGGCATGTCGCGCAAGTGTGCAAAAACAAAATAATCTTCCCGGTGGCGCCGCCGTGCTTCGTGCCTATCTGCATCTGAACGACCCACACGGAAACGGGGCAGATGGCACAGCGTCAACTCAAGCTCGGCGCGTTCATGCGGCCGATCAGCATCCACACCGGCGCATGGCGCTATCCCGGCGCGTGGCCGGACGCCAATTTCAACTTTTCCCATATCAAGCAGCTCGCCCAGAAGCTGGAAGCCGGCAAGTTCGACGCCTTCTTCATGGCGGACCATCTGGCCGTGCTGAACATGCCGATCAATGCGCTGAAGCGCAGCCACACCGTGACCTCGTTCGAGCCGTTCACGCTGCTGTCGGCGCTCGCGACGGTGACGGAGAATATCGGCCTGGTCGCGACCGGCTCGACCACGTTCGACGAGCCCTATCATGTCGCCCGCCGCTTTGCCTCGCTCGACCACATCAGCGGCGGCCGCGCCGGCTGGAATATCGTCACCACCTCCAATCCGGATGCGGCGCTCAATTTCGGGCTCGACGACCATATGGAGCATGCCGAACGCTATCGGCGCGCGCGGGAGTTCTACGACGTCGTCACCGGGCTCTGGGATTCCTTTGCCGATGATGCCTTCGTGCGCGACGTCGAATCCGGGCTGTTCGTCGATCCCGAGAAGATGCATGTGCTCAATCATGAGGGAAAATACCTGAAGGTGCGCGGCCCCCTGAACATCGCGCGCCCGGTGCAGGGCTGGCCGGTGATCGTGCAGGCCGGCGCCTCGGAGGACGGCAAGCAGCTCGCCGCGGAGACGGCGGAAGCGGTGTTCACCGGTGGCGGCAGTCTCAGCGACGGGCAGAAGCTTTATGCCGACATCAAGGGCCGCATGGACAAGCTCGGCCGCGACCGCGAGCATCTGAAGATCCTGCCGGGCGCCTTCGTCGTCGTCGGCGACAGCGTCGAGGAGGCCAAGGAGAAGCGGGCCCTGCTCGACAGCCGCGTGCACTACGACAGCGCGATCGCCTCGCTCTCGGTGATCCTGGGCACCGACGCGTCCGGATTCGATCCGGATGGGCCGTTGCCGCCGATCCCCGAAACCAATGCCAGCAAGAGCGGGCGCCAGCGCCTGGTCGACGTCGCCGCGCGCGACAAGCTCACCGTGCGTCAGCTCGCACAGCGCGTCGGCGGCTATGGCGGCCTGGCCTTCGTCGGCACTCCGAAACTGATCGCCGACCAGATGGAGGAATGGCTAACGAGCTATGCCTCCGACGGCTTCAACATCATGTTCCCGTACCTGCCGGGTGGGCTCTACGATTTCGTCGACAAGGTGGTGCCGGAACTGCAGAAGCGCGGGATCTTCCGCAAGGAGTATGAAGGCAAGACGCTGCGGGAGAATCTGGGCCTGCCGCGGCCGAAAAACCGGTTTTTCGCGCACTGATCCGCCCGAATTGGGCCGGTTTGGGTCCGGAAAACCTTGACTTTGGGCCGATTCTGACTAGTTTGCCGGCCAAACGCGGGCCGCTTGGCCGGCTCCTATACCCCACATTTCCTGAGGTTTTGACATGGCCAAGGCGGTCACCATCAAGGTCAAGCTCGTGTCGTCCGCCGACACCGGCTACTACTACGTCGCCAAGAAGAATTCGCGCACCATGACCGACAAACTGGTCAAGAAGAAGTACGATCCGGTCGCGCGCAAGCACGTCGAATTCCGCGAAGCCAAGATCAAGTAAGATCGCGGGACACTACCCACTCGAACGGGGCCTCGCGGCCCCGTTTTTATTTTGTGGCCCGGGGGCAAGGGCTCACATGATCGCAACCTTGGACGAAGGAAGCGTCGGCGGTTACTCGGTCGCATATGGCCGCGAGGACATCTACTTTCCCGTCTACATCACCGCCGCCCTCGCCGCGATCTTCTTCACAGCCACCTGGATCACCGGCGCGCTGTATTGGCTGGCGCTTGCGGCTGCGGCGGCTGGCTTCACCTACTACAACATTCCCCTGCTGGAGACCGGGCGCCCGACCATCGGCGCCAATCAGTACGGCATCTTCATCCAGGCCTTCGGCCTGATCCGCTGGCGCGCCATCGAACGCATCGACCTCGTCCAGATCGCCGAGCGCGCGATGACCGTCCATGAATTGCAGATCGCGCTCAGCATGCCCCTCAGCGGCGCGCTCGTCGCCGACTGGCGCAAGCAGCCGGCCTATCGCCGCTTGATGCGGCTGCCGTGGCGCATGGATCACCGCGCCGTGGTGTGCGTCAACCTGGAGCCATTCGACCGGTCGCCCGACGACATCCATCGGACGTTCCTCAGGATGTGGCGTTACTACCGGAGCTAAGTCAGTGCACCACTTCACCATGCAGCGCGAGGTCGAGGCCGTCGCGCTCGGCGTCCTCGTGCACCCGAAGCCCGACGAACACCTTGACCGCAGCGAGGATGATCAAGCTGACGACGGCATCGTAAACGATCACGGAGGCCACGCCGACGCACTGGTTGAAGAACTGACCAGCGTTCCCCTCCAGAACGCCGGCCGTCCCCCCGTATTGTTCGACCGCGAACACGCCGGTGAGCAGTGCCCCGACGATGCCGCCAATCGCATGCACGCCGAAGCAATCGAGCGCGTCATCATAGTTGAACGTGCGCTTCAAGCCGGTGCATCCCCAATAGCAGAAGACGCCTGCGCCAATTCCAATTGCAAAGGAGCCGATCGGTCCCACGAAACCGGAAGCCGGCGTGATGGCGACGAGGCCCGCGACCGCGCCCGAGCAGATGCCGATGACGGTCGGCTTGCCCTTGAGCGTCCATTCCACCAGCATCCAGGTGAAGGCAGCAACCGCGGTGGCGATCTGCGTCACCAGCATGGCCATGCCCGCCTGCATCCCCGCCGAGACGGCGGAGCCGGCGTTGAAACCGAACCAGCCAACCCAGAGCAAAGAGGCCCCGATAAAGGTGAGAACCATGTTGTGAGCAGGCCCCGTCTCCTTGCGCTTGCCGAGCATGATGGCGCACATCAGACCTGCCACGCCGGCATTGATATGCACGACGGTACCGCCGGCGAAATCGAGCACCTTCACCCATGCGTTCTCGTTGGCAGCGGCGAAGACGCCGTCGGGTCCCCAGACCCAGTGCGCAACCGGCGCATAGACCAGGATCGCCCACAGGCCGATGAACCAGAGCATGGCCGAGAATTTCATGCGCTCGGCAAATGCGCCGGCAATCAGCGCCGGCGTGATGATGGCAAATGTCATCTGAAAGCAGATGTACACGGCCTCGGGAATGGTTGGAGCAAGCGGATTGGGATTGCCAATTCCGCCCTTGCCGATGTCGCTCAGCATGTCCTTGAGGAACATGCGATCGAGGCCGCCGACAAAGGGCGTGCCAGCGCGAAATGCCATGCTGTAAGTCAGAATGGCGAATAGAATGGTGACGAGGCAGGTGACCGCGAAACTGGTCATCACGGTGTCGCCGACGTTCTTCTTGCGCACCATGCCGCCATAGAACAGGCCGAGGCCCGGGATCGTCATCATCAAGACGAGCGCGACGGATGTGAGCATCCACGCCGTGTCACCCGAGTTCGGCGTGCACTTTTCAAGGACCTTGCCGCCGCAGGCCGGCGGCGTCGCGTCCTGCGCAAACGCAATGTCGCCCAGTGCGAGACCGAGGAGCGCAATTGCCAGGAAAGTCGCCAGGAAAGCAGCCGCGAATTTCACGAGCCTTTGGCTCGCATAGATTCTTGAGTGCATCATCTTTCTCCCGTCGCAAGAGAAGTCGGCGAAAGGCTTGAAGAGAGGTTTTGCCGCGCCCGCACACGCGCGGCTTGCTGCTCAACGGACGTCACCAAATGTCTGCTGTGGCCCGCTCGTCGGGTTTTCGCAGTGCTTTGGAGCGCCGCAATCGGCCTGCAGTGCTTGCCCAGAATTGGCAACGTGCCCGACCTGGGCACAAAGCTCGGGCAACTCGGCGCCGCGGCACGGCCGTCGAGTTTCAGTGGCTGGGGATTGGCGGCGACTAGCCTCATGGGCTGCCAGCCTTTTCAGAGATACCAAAGTCGGAAGACGTCCGTGTCGGTCTCCGACTCCCAATTCTTAGCCAGACTTAATCAAGTTTCGTGCCACCAACCATGCAGAGAAAACCCGTTGAATCAACATCGTCTCTCGTTCACCAACGCGTGAACTGACTTGGCTGCTGCCGATTTTGAAAGCACCTCACTGACCATAATTTAATCAGCCACGATGGCCGTCGGCATGGCGCAGCAGTCCTCCGCGGATGACTAGCCACCGGCGCGGACTTTACGCCGCCTTCAATAGCGGCGGCTGCGAGGGCCGCATCAGCGCAAACGCCACCTGGATGATGCCGCCGGCAAGCCCCAGCGCGACGCCGATGCGCCAGGCGATGGTGTAGGAGCCGAGCGCATCGTACAGCAGCCCTCCCCCATAGGCGCCGAGGAAGCTGCCGATCTGGTGGCTCATGAACGCGAGCCCCTGGATCATCGCCTGCCAGCGCAGCCCAAACATCTCCGCCACGGCGCCCGCGACCAGCGGGCCGACGCCCATCCACAGGAAGCCCATGATGGCTCCGAACAGCAGCGTGGAGGCAGGCGTCGCCGGCAGCATGAAATACCAGGCGAGCGCCAGCGAGCGCAGGATGTAGATCATGCCCAGCAGCGCAAGCTTGTTCCAGCGCTGGCCGGCCCAGCCGAAGAAGAGAGAGCCGAGTACGTTAAAGCCGCCAATCATGCCGAGCGTCTGCGCGCTCAGCATTGGATCGAGGCCGCAGATCGCGAGATAGGACGGCAGATGCGTGGTGAGGAAGACGAGTTGCATGCCGCAAACGAGATAGGCGCAAGTCATCACAACGAACGAGGCGTTGCCGAGCGCTGCTCGCGCGGCAATGGCTGCGGTAGCCTCGCCGATGTCCTCGGATGACCTTGGCTTGGGCAGCGGGACCTTGTCGATGCGACCCGCGTACCAGGCGGCAGGAATCATCGCGAGCGCCAGCACCACGAAGCCGAGCAAACCGACGCGCCAGCCGAAACCTTCATTGAGAAGCTGTCCGATCGGGGCCGACAGCAGCGCGCCGAGCGATCCGGCACCGGAGACGATGCCAAGCACCGTCGAGCGCACCGTCTCGGGCACCGCGCGGGCAGCGACCGACATCGCGATCGCGGCCGCCGTGCACGCCATCGAGGTACCGATCAGGACCCCACCGCCGATCATGATGCTGATGACGCCGTGCGCGCCCGCCATGAACGCAAGGCCCGCGATATAGAGCAGCGAACCAACCACCATGATCGGACGAAAGCCGTACCGTACCGTCATGGCGCCGGCGAGCGGCTGCAGGAAGCCCCAGGCGAGGTTCTGCACCGCCAGCGCCAGCGTGAAGTCGGAAACAGAAATCCGGATGTCGTGCGTCAGCGGCTGCATGAAGATGCCGAGGCTCTGGCGCAGGCCCATGCTCAGCGTGAGCATGATCGAGGCTCCGATCAGGATGGGCAGCGTGGGACGCAGGACTTGCAGCAAGGGCATTGTTTTTGTTCTCCCTATCGATGGCGGCGCAGCAAGGTCCACCTGCGATTCACGCATTTTTTAGTTACACAGACCTGTGTACCTTGGCTATAAGGGAGGGGTGCTGTCAAGCGAGTGAGATACGGAGCCAACGCATGGCTTCTCCGCACCAGAAACAGACGATGAAGGACCGCATCCTTCAGACCGCCGACCGGCTGTTCTACCTGAAGGGCATTCGCGCCATCGGCGTCGACACGATCTCCGCCGAGATCGGTATCAGCAAGCGCACCCTCTACAATCACTTTCCGTCTAAGGACGCGCTGATCGCGGCCTATCTCGAGCATCGCTTCGTGCAGCCGAAGCCGTCGGACAAGTCACCGGTCGAGCAGATCCTCGGCACCTTCGATGCGCTGGAGCGTCGTTTCGGCGCCAAGGATTTTCGCGGCTGCCCCTTCGTCAACGCGGTCGCCGAACTCGGCGGCGAAGACCAGTCGGTCAAGAAGATCGCCATCGCCTTCAAGGAAAGTCGGCGGCTGTGGTTTCGCGATCGATTGGTCGACCTAGGCGTTGCCGATCCGGAGGGGCTTGCGATCCAACTGCAATTGCTGGTCGATGGCTCGATCGCGCAGGATCTCGTCCGCGACGATCCCGCGATGGCGCGCGCGGCGAAAGATGCGGCGCGGGTGCTGCTGGAGAATGCCGGGGTGAAGGTCAGTAGCCCGGATGAAGCGAAAGCGTAATCCGGGGGCGGACGATGAGCGCACGTGCCCGTGGAGAGAACCCCTCACCCAAACGAGTACGTTGCTGGTACCGGAGCAGTCCTCTCCCACAAGGGGCGAGGGCGCATCAACCGGCACCTGCAAGGCAGGGACGAATTCTGTTCGAACGGCGATGGCGCGTCCTTTCCTTCTCCCCTTGTGGGAGAAGGTGGCGCGCATGCAATGCGCGACGGATGAGGGGTTCTCTCCGCGGGCACGCCGCATCCCGCGCGCTACGGAGCGGCTATGCCGCCGCTGAGACCACCCTGTTCCGGCCATCGTGCTTGGCGCGGTAGAGCGCGTTGTCAGCGCGCTTGAGCACGTCGGAGACCGACTCGCCCTTGCGCTCCAGCGTGGTGAGACCGATCGAGATCGTGACCTCGATGCGGTTGGCGCCCTTGTTGATGGAGAAGGATTCACCGGCGATCGAGCGGCGCAGGCGTTCGGCGACCATGCTGGCGACGTGAAGGTCGGTTTCCGGCATAACGATCACGAATTCCTCGCCGCCATAGCGGCAGGCGAGATCAATGCCGCGGATCGATTTGCGGATCCGTGTCGCGAAGTCGCGCAGGACGTCGTCGCCGGCGTCATGACCATAGGTGTCGTTGATCGCCTTGAAGTAATCGATGTCGAGGATCATCAGCGCCAGCGGCTTGCCGCGGGCGGAGGCCTGTTCGGCGAGGGTCCCCAGATGGCTCTCCATGTAGCGGCGGTTATGCAGCCCGGTCAGCGCGTCCGTGATCGCCATCTCGATCGAGTTCTGCACATTGTCGCGCAGATGATCGGTATAGCGCCGGCGCCGAATTTGCGTGCGCGCCCGCGCCAACAGTTCGTTCTTGTCGATCGGGCGCAGCAGGTAATCGTTGACGCCGATCTCGAGCCCACGCAGCAGCCGCGCATTGTTGTCCGCATCCGAGATGGCGAGGATCGGCAATTGGCGGGTCCGCTCCAGCGAGCGCGCCTGGCTGCAAAGCCGCAGGCCGTCGTAATTGTCGAGGCTGAGCGAGACAATCAGCAGGTCGTAATTGCCCTCGGCGGCATTGAACAGCGCTTCCGCCGGGTTGGTCTCGACATCGACCGTATGCTCGGCCGACAGCATCGGTGCGAGCCGTTCGTAGGACGACGGCCGGTCGTCGACCAGAAGGATGCGGCCGCCAAGCCCCTTGTCGGCAATCGCGCTGCGTTCGGGCGCCTGCATGCCGATCTCGAGCGAGGTGATCGCGCGCATGCGCAATTCATCGGTCATCATCTTCAGTCGCGTCAGCGAGCGCACGCGTGCGATCAGCACGACGTCGGACACCGGTTTGGTCAGGAAGTCGTCTGCGCCGGCTTCCAACCCGCGCACGCGATCGGCGGGGCTGTCGAGCGCGGTGACGATGACGACCGGAATGAAGTGCGTGGCCGGGTTGGACTTGAGGCGGCGGCACACCTCGAAGCCATCCATGTCAGGCATCATGACGTCGAGCAGGATGATATCGCACTCGGCACGACCGCAGATCTGCAGGGCCTCGGCGCCGTTGGAAGCGGTCAGCACGTCGAAATATTCGGCCGACAGTCGTGCTTCCAACAACTTGACGTTCGCGGGAACGTCATCGACCACGAGGATACGCGCAGACATCGAAACTCTACTCCCCTACCCGATAAAGCGTCGGACAGTCTCAATGAATTTGCCGACCGAAATTGGTTTGGACAAATAGGCCTCGCATCCGCCCTCGCGGATGCGTTCCTCATCGCCCTTCATCGCGAACGCGGTGACCGCGACCACCGGGATCTTGCGCAGATCGGGATCATCCTTGATCCAGCGCGTGACTTCGAGCCCGGAGACCTGCGGAAGCTGGATGTCCATCAGGATCAGGTCGGGATGCAGCTTGCGGACCAGATCGAGCGCTTCGAAGCCGTTGCTCGTGCCGGAGGTCTGATAACCGTGCGCCTCCAGCAGGTCGCGAAAGAGCTTCATATTGAGCTCGTTGTCCTCCACGATCAGGACGGTCTTGGCCATCCCGTCCCTCCAAAGCCGTAGGAAACAGTCCCTGATACGGTACGTTCGATACCGCGCTCGGGCGCGTCGAAATGTAAAATCAAACTAGCGCCAGATTCGCTCAAACTCGTTAAGCCCGACGCTATCTTGTGTGGCGTGGTTTCCACTTGCTTGAACAGGTCCGAAAGACTCGGGCATGATGCGTCTCATTAGAGAACATAAGTTAACGGAAAGGCAAACCGGCCGTTGAAAAAGCCTGTTCAAAATCCCCGCGAAGTAGCTGAAATCGTTGCGGTTCAGGCGCTGGGTTTCATCGCCGGCGACCCCGAAAGGCTGGGCCTGTTCCTGGCCGAGACGGGAATCGGCCCGGAGACGCTCCGCTCGGCCGCCTCCGATCCAAAGTTCCTTAGCTCGGTGCTCGATTTCGTGATGCGGGATGATGCGACCGTGCAGGCGTTTGCGAAGGCTTCCGAGCTGCACCCGACCAACATCGCCGCGGCCCACCAGGTCTTGAACGATCCCAAATGGGAACGCGACGTGCCGTGAGCGCTCCGCTCACGAGCAACGGCCCCCGCTGCTTCTGCCGGGATTGTCTCGGCGATCTCGACTTCAAGGCAAGGCGCTGCAGCCGTTGCGGCTCGCCGCGCCTGGTTCGCCATGACGCCCTCCCCCGGCTTGCGCTGGCGCATATCGATTGCGACGCCTTCTACGCCACGGTCGAGAAACGCGACAACCCCGATCTCGCCGACAAGCCCGTCATCATCGGCGGCGGCAAGCGCGGCGTGGTCTCGGCCGCCTGCTACGTCGCGCGGACTTTTGGCGTGCGCTCGGCCATGCCGATGTTCAAAGCACTTGAGCTTTGCCCGTCGGCAACCGTGATCCCGCCGGACATGGCGAAATATGTTCGCGTCGGCCGCGAGGTGCGCCACGCGATGCAGGCGCTGACGCCCCTGGTCGAGCCGTTGTCGATCGACGAGGCCTTCCTCGATCTCTCCGGTACTGAGCGCGTCCATGGCATGATCCCGGCGAAAGTGCTTGCGGGCTTTGCCCGCGACGTCGAGCGCAATATCGGCATCACGGTGTCGGTCGGGCTGTCCTGCAACAAGTTCCTGGCCAAGATCGCGTCCGACCTCGACAAGCCGCGTGGCTTCGCCACGCTCGACCAGGACGAAGCGCGCGAGATGCTCGCGGACAAGCCGGTCGGATTCATCTTCGGCGTCGGCCCTGCGACCCAGGAAAGGCTGATCCATCGCGGCTTTCGCACCATCGCCGACCTGCAGCGCGCGGACGAGAACGAGCTGATGAAGCAGTTCGCCAGCGAAGGCCGAAGGCTATGGCGACTTGCGCGCGGCATCGACGACCGCCGCGTGGTAGCCGATCGCGGCGCCAAGACGATCTCGAGCGAGACCACGTTCGAGAACGACATCCGCGATTTCGTCACGCTGGAAAGGCTGCTGTGGAGATTGTCCGAGAAGGTCTCGGCGCGGCTGAAGAACAGCGAGCTTGCAGGTTCCACCATCACCTTGAAGCTGAAGACCGCCGATTTCCGACCGCGCACCCGCTCGCAATCGATCGCGGCGCCCACCCAGCTCGCCGGAAAGATCTTTGCGGTGTCGCGCGAGATGCTGGCGAAGGAGATCGACGGCACCGCCTTCCGCCTGATGGGCGTCGGCGTCAGCGCGCTGCGGCCGGGATCGGCGGCCGACGACACCGACATGCTCGACCGACGCTCCGCCCATGCCGAGCGCGCAATGGATGACTTGCGCAAGAAGTTCGGAAACGCGGCGGTGATTAGGGGGATTTCTTACAAGGGGCCGGCGAAGGCTGAATAGGCCTCCATCGTCATGGCCGGGCTTGTCCCGGCCATCCACGCCTTCGCGGTGGCGGCAAGAACGTGGATGCCCGGGACAAGCCCGGGCATGACGGCAGAGTACGCCGCGAATAATACCTCACTTACACGGCTTCGAGTCCTTGACGTCGAACTTGCCCATCGCGCCTGATATCACGAAGTCATTGTAATCCAGCACCAGCGCACGGGAGACGCCGTTCTCATAGAGCTCGAACGACATCGCGTAGACCGGCGTCTGCTCGCCATCAACGGCCTTGGCGTCCCGGTCATAGTAGCTCACCGTCACCGGCCAGCGGGTCATCGCTTTCATCGCATCGTTCGTGCTCGAAGCATCGGGCGACGCCGGCGCGCGCTCGGCGGGGATCGGCTGTCCGATTACCGAAAGCGTGTTGTAGACCTTTTCGCCATTGTCGGAGCCGTCATAGACCGTGAGCTCGAGCACGCTCTTGCCCTCGCGCGCAGCAGTGATGATGTGCTGGATCTGCTCGGTCGGAAATACGACTTTGCCGTCGAGCTGAAAGGTCTTCGCCACCGGCTGCTTCAGCTTGACCGTGATGTGGTCGCCCACCCGCTCCGCCACACCATCCACCGGCGCGGAATCGCCGTCGTTCATCCGCGTATCGATCTTGAACCGGTAGCTCTTGCCGGCGGCATCCTCCCAGGACGAAGAGCGCAGGTCGGAGAGCGTAACCTTGCCCTCGCCGCTGTCGAGCTCCGATACCTGGCGGAATTCGGATGTGTAGCCCTCGCAGGTGCTGCCGGAGAAATTGTAGAGGATGCGCCCGCGCACGCCGCTGATCGCGTTGGAACCACGCGACTTCACGAGATTGAGCTCGTAGAGCGCCTGATGCGACAGAAACGGCACCGTTCCGGCCGTCGCCGCTCCGTTGGTGAATCCCGATCCTGCGGCTACGGCAATAGTCATCGCCAAAACGCGCGGCGGAATCCGGAACAGGCGGGCCATGTATATCCCTTTAGGAAACGGGCGATTCGTCACAATAGTGACGGCTCTATTGCGCCGCAACTGGGGCAGTTTCACAAAAAGGTAACGCCAAGGACGCGAGTGACGCGTTTTCAGCATATTTCACCGCGGTTTACGCAGCAAAGCGCCGTCCTTGACCGATCCGCGGCCGACTTGAAAGCGGCGGCGCGATGCGCGAAACAGCGCGCCCTGATTGTCACTGAACCGGGGACGGAAAACATGGCAGGTACGGTCGAACAGAAACTGGCGGCACAGGGCATTACCCTGCCCGAGCCCGCTGCTCCCGTGGCGAACTATGTCGGCTTCGTCCGGACCGGCAACCTGCTGTTCGTCTCCGGCCAGCTTTGCTTCGATGGCCAGGGCAAGCTGATCGCCAAGGGCAAGCTCGGCGCCGGCGTCACCCTCGAGCAGGGTCAGGCCGCCGCCCGCGGCTGCGCGATCAACCTGTTTGCGCAGATCAAGGCCGCGCTCGGCGACCTCGACAAGGTCGCGCGCGTGGTGCGGCTCGGCGGCTTCATCAATTCGACACCCGACTTCCTGGACGCACCGAAGGTGCTGAACGGCGCCTCAGACCTGATGGTGGCCGCCTTCGGCGACAAGGGCCGGCACGCCCGCACCACCGTTGGCGTCGCTTCGCTGCCGGCGGACGCCGCTGTGGAAGTCGAAGGATTGTTCGAGGTCATCTGAGCGATGCGGGCCCCCGACTGGCTGACGGCACGGCCGGTCGCCCATCGCGGCCTGCATGATGCCGCGCGCGGCATCATCGAGAACATGCCGGCGGCGGCAGAGGCGGCCATCGCGGGCAATTTCACCATCGAGTGCGATATCCAGCTTACCGCCGACGGCGAGGCCATGGTGCATCACGACGATGCGCTTGGCCGGCTCACCGACGGCGCGGGCCTCCTGCTCACCAAGACGGCGACCGAACTGAAGACCGTCAGGTTCAAGGACACCGCGGAGCGCATGATGTCGCTCGGCGACCTCTGCGCGCTGGTTGCCGGCCGCGTGCCGCTCCTGGTCGAGGTGAAGAGCCATTTCGATGGCGACCGCAAATTGGTGAAGCGGATGGCCGAGGTGCTGAGCAGCTATGCCGGCCCCGTGGTCGGCATGTCCTTTGATCCGGACCAGGTGCTGGCGCTGCGCGAGATCATGCCAAGACTTCATCGTGGCATCACCGCCCAGCGCAATTATGACGACGGGTATTGGGCCAAGCTCACGCCGGCACAGCGCGACAGCATGCTGTACCTGCGCCACGGCTTTCGCACCGAGCCGCATTTCGTCGCCTTTTGGGTCGAGCAGTTGCCGGCGCCCGCTCCCTGGATCGCCCGAAACCTGTTCGGCTGCCCGCTTCTGGCCTGGACCGTGCGCACGGCGGAGCAGCGCGCGAAAGCGGCACGCTATGCCGACCAGATGATCTTCGAAGGTTTCATGCCGGGAACCTGAGATGTGGCTGGCGGCCTTGAAGTCGGCATTGCGATGCACGATCTTTCCAAGGCGCAGGTCACCATGGGCGATGGCCGCTCGCACAGGGGACCGGTTCAAATTCTCAATGGCCTCATCTGAAATCACCCTCGAAGCCGTTCCGTCCGTCAGCGACATCAAGGCTGCCGATTGGGACGCTTGTGCCAATCCGACGGTCGATCCCACCTCGCTCGACGCCCTCGACACGCTGGCTTTACCCAGTTCCGGAGGTCTTGCGTGCATCCATGCAAGACCTTCCTATAACCCATTCGTTTCACATGCCTTTTTTGCAGCGTTGGAGGCCTCTGGCTCGGCCGTTGCGCGGACCGGCTGGGGGCCGCGGCATCTGCTGGCCAGGCTGGATGGCGAGATCGCCGGGATCGTCCCCTGCTATCTCAAGTCCCACTCGCAGGGCGAATACGTTTTCGATCGCGGCTGGGCGGACGCCTATGAGCGCGCCGGCGGCCGGTATTATCCGAAGCTCCAGGTGTCGGTCCCCTTCACGCCGGCCACCGGGCCCCGCCTCCTGCTTCGCAACGGCATCCCCCGTGAGCAGATCAGGTCGGCGCTTGCCCATGGCCTGATGGCGCTGTGCGAGGCCACCGAGGCCTCCTCCGTGCACGTGACCTTCGCAGGCGAGGACGAAGCAAAGTTTCTGGGCGGACATGGTTTCCTGCAGCGGACCGACCAGCAGTTCCACTGGCACAACGCCGGCTTCAAGAGCTTCGACGATTTCCTCGCCACGCTGAATTCGCGCCACCGCAAGGCGATCAAGCGCGAGCGGCGCGAGGCGCTTGCGGCTGGTGTGACGATCCACTGGCTAACTGGCGAGGAGATCACCGAGGATGCGTGGGACGCGTTCTTCGACTTCTACATGGAGACCGGCTCGCGCAAATGGGGCCGGCCGTACCTGAACCGGAAATTCTTCTCGCTGATCGGCCAGAGCATGGCCAAGGACGTGCTGCTGGTGATGGCCAAGCGCAATGGACGCTGGATTGCGGGCGCCATCAACTTCATCGGTTCGGACACGCTGTTCGGCCGCAACTGGGGCGCGATGGAGCACCATCCGTTCCTGCATTTCGAGGTCTGCTACTATCAGGCGATCGACTTCGCCATCCAGAACGGATTGAAGGTGGTCGAGGCCGGCGCGCAAGGCGAGCACAAGCTCGCACGCGGATATTTGCCGCAGACGACCTATTCCGCCCACTATATCGCGGACCCAGGTCTGCGCCGGGCGATCGCCGATTACCTCAAGCGCGAGCGCGCCTATGTCGCCGAGGTCGGCCGTGAGCTCACTGACGCTGGCCCGTTCCGCAAGGGCGGCGACGAGGCTTGAGCTTTCTGCTAGGACCCGAGAACTTCAGACTGATGTGAGGAACCGCCATGCCCGCCTATGACCCCCAAAATCCCTTCGCAAAGATCCTGCGCGGCGAATTCCCCTGCTACAAGGTCTACGAAAATGAGTACGTGCTGGCCTTCCTCGACATCATGCCGCGCTCGCCCGGCCATACGCTCGTGATCCCGAAGGCCCCCGCCCGCAACATCCTCGACATCTCGCCCGACGATTACGCCCATGTCGCGCGCGCCGCCCACAAGATCGCCGCAGCGGCGATGAAAGCCTTTCAGGCCGACGGCATCACCGTGCAGCAGTTCAACGAGCCAGCCGGCGGCCAGGTCGTCTTCCACCTCCACATGCATGTGATGCCGCGCCAGGACGGCGTCGCGCTGTTGCCGCCTGCAAGCCGCAAGGAGGATGCGAAGGTGCTGGAGGACAATGCGACCAAGCTGATCGCCGCGCTGGGGTAACGGCTCTCTCCACTCGTCATTCCGGGATGCGCCGTCAGGCGCAGGCCCGGAATCCATTGGACCACATGCGCTGCGGCGAAATGGATTCCGGGCTCGCGCTGCGCGCGCCCCGGAATGACGACCGGGACGAGAAAATCACTCCGTCTCGAAATCGCCGGGCTGTGGCGGCGCGAGCGGCGTGAACTCGCAGCGGTCGGGCTTGACGTCGAGCAGCGGCGTCTCGTCGAGACAGTCCAATCCGCGCACCAGGATGACGTTGCCCTCGACGCCGACCAGCTTCACGATCGAGGTCGCGATCGGGTTCGGTCGCACCGGGGAGCGAAGCGAGAAGGCGCCGCGGGTCTTGCCGTTGCTCTTCGGGCTCTGCAGCACGAGGTCGCGGCGCGACTGGTGCAGCCAGTAGAGCACTTCGAGATTTTCGTAGAAATCGACGCCCTTGATGGCGGGCACCCAGGGCTCGAAAATCTCCAGACGACAGACGGGCCCGTCCTGGCGGCCTTGGCGCGGCGTCGTCAGCCGCGAGGTCCAGGGCGTGCGGATGCGGCCGATGAAGATCAGGCCGGCGTCCTGCGCCGGGGGCATCTCGACGGCGACTTCGCCCGGGCGTATCTCACCTTCTCGAACCATGTCTCAATCCACAGATAGCAGCTTGCCGATCGACAGTAGCGCATTGCGCGGCGGCTGCAATCAGCCGAGCCACCATTGGCCGCCGACCAGGATCACTTCGCCGATTGCAACGCCTGCGAAGATCGACCTCCGCGACAGCATGAACGCGGCGAATCCTGCGGCCACGGCCCCATAGCGCAACAGGGCCGGAACGCTTGCGAGCGCGCCGGGCGGCTGCACCACGATCTGGGCGATGACGCCGGCGAGAATCGCGGTCGCGACTGCCCTCACCCACACGAGAAGCTCCGAGCCCTCATCGAGTCCGCCGCCGAACCACAGGCCCAGCATGCGCCAGATCTGGTTGGGGATCACGCCGGCCACGAACAGGACCACGAGCGCGTGCCAGTCGCCGATGAAGGTGCTCATGCGATCGCCTTTGCCCTTGCCCGGTGTACGCCATAGGCGACGGTGCCGGCGACGACGCCACTGACCAGGATGTCGAGGCCGCTGTTGAGCAGCGTCGCCAATGGATACAGTGCCAGTCCGAGCGCGAGCGCGATGCCGTCGGCCAGCTCGCGGCAATTGCGCGCGGTCGAGAACAGGAACGCCAGGGGCGTCAGCATCAGGATCGCCGCGGCGAAAAGCTGCGAAAGATTGGCCGCCAGCAAATAGCCGATCGTGTTGGCCACCACTGAGAGAAAGACCAATCCGCAGCCGAGCCCATGAATGAAGGCGATGCGGCGCTCCCGCGGCACCTGTGGCAGAAAGCGATGGCATTCGACCCACAGCGTCACCGCGGTGAGATGCGCCACCAGGATCAGGTGCCGCCGTTTTGTCTTTGGCGTCCGCATCATTGGCAAGACTGACACCACCATCGGAAACAGGCGGATGGCGCTGACGCTCACCGCAATCGCCGACTGCAGGATGGTCGCGCCGGAGCCCAACGTCGACACCAGGATGATCTGCGCCGGTCCAGCCCAGACGAACACCGTGCTCGCCAAGGTCCAGGCCAGCGAGAAATGCGTGTCATGCGCCAACGCCCCGATGCCGAGATAGGTCGCAAACAGCACCAGCGCCAGGATGGTCGAGCCGACCGACCGCACGCCCCAGAAGAAGGCGCGGAACGAGCTGTGCCATTGCGGAGAATCAAGCGGAGGAAGCGCCACGGAGGACCGGAGAGAGGTTTGAATTGAGCGGCATAGGGCTGATGAAGCCGGGCCACGTCAAGCAAGCGGGTATCAGGGCTGGCATGCAGCCGCGCCCCAACATCATTGCGAGCCACCGGGTCGGCGCGTAGCGCCGCCCGATGACAGGCTCCGCGAAGCAATCCATGCCGCCGCTTGCGGAGAGATGGATTGCTTCGTCGCTTTCGCTCCTCGCAATGACGAATCTTGCCCGCTCACACCCTGTTCCGTAACACAAAACAGGCGCCGCCAGCTTTGCGGATGCGGTTACAGAGATTGTCGGCCTCGGGCCGCGTGTCGGCGCCGATGCGCACCTGATAGAAGGTGGCGGTCCCGCGCGTGCGCAGGGGTGCGCTGAACAGGCTCGGGTCCTGATCACCGATCACGGCGCTCAGGCTCTTCATCGCGCGCGCATACATCGCGAGCGCCTTGTCACGGTTGAAGCCAGCGGCAAGCTGAACGCCCCAGACCTTTGCAGCGGCGAGCGTAACGTGCCGTTCAAGGCCGGCAACGAACGGGTTCGGCGCGCGCTTCAAGAGCGCCATCAATTCGCGGCAGCTCGAGGTCTGCGGGCGTGTGGGCACCTTGCCATTGCGGGCGGCGGACGCCCATTCGTCGACGCTGGAGCCGGTGATCGCGTATACATAGTTGCGCGTTTCCTGCGGCATGTAGCCGGTGCCGGCGAGCCAGTCCTGCACGCGGCGCGGACCGGCATTGTAGGCTGCGGCGGCAAGGCCGAGATTGCCGAACTGGCTGCGAAGCTCGCTGAGGAATTCGGCCGACTTCGGCAGCGCCTGCACGGGATTGAAGGGATCGAGCAGGCCGCGCTCGTTCGCCGTTCCCGGCATGAACTGCGCGATGCCCTGCGCGCGCTGGCCGTTCCGCGTCATCGGGCCCACCGCATCGGGCTGAAACCGGCTCTCCTGCCAGATCACGCGGGCAAAGAATTCGAGCGGCAGATCGTTCGCCCGTGCAGCAGATTCGATCATCAGGCACATCGCCTCCCGCGCCTCGCTCTCGCGCGCGGTCTCAGACTTTTCCGGGGGTTGCGCGAGTTCCTCGACGCTCGGGTGCACGACGTGGCTGTCAGGCTCCTCGGCCGCCGCCGGTGCCAGCCACAGCAAGATCGCGAAAGCGGCACTGAAATGCGGGATTATTCGCATCATCTCAGACCTGACAAATCAGTCCTTGACTTAGGCGGCGGGCCAACTAGCAAACTTGGGCATTATCAACGCCCCAGGGCCGAAATGCGCACAATCTATTTTGATCTCGACGGCACGTTGACCAATCCCAAGCCCGGGATCACCCGTTCGATCCAATATGCCCTCGAGCGACTGGGCCAGGCGATCCCAAGCGAAGACGAATTGACCTGGTGCATCGGCCCTCCCCTGCACGCGAGCCTGAAGAAACTGGTCGGCAGCGATGCGCTCGCAGATCGGGCATTGACACTTTATCGCGAGCGGTTCGCCGATATCGGCCTGTTCGAGAACGAGACCTATCACGGCATCCAGGAGACGCTGTCCGCGCTGGCCGCCTCGCATCCGCGCATGTTCATCGCCACCAGCAAGCCCGCGGTCTATGCCGAGCGGATCATCGACCATTTCGGCCTGCGTCCCTATTTCGAACAGGTGTTCGGCTCGGAGCTCGACGGCACGCGCACCGACAAGACCGAGCTGCTGCGGCATGCGCTCGATACGGCGAAGGTGGATCCCACGCAGGCGATCATGATCGGCGACCGCAGCCACGATATCGTCGGCGCGCGGAGCAACGGCATGACGGCCATCGGCGTCCTCTACGGCTATGGCAGCGAAAAGGAGCTGAAGGGCGCCGGCGCACATCATATCTGCGCGACCCATCCGAATTTGCTCGACCATTGCCTGTCGCTTCCGGCTTGATCACTCGGAGCACACGAGATGACAACAACGTCCGACCAGCAGCTCGACTTCGCACCCGACGACGATGCGCCGATCGGCTACATGAAACGCACGCGCGACTACTATGCGGCCATCGGCTACACGACGCCCTACCGCTGGGCGCATTACACCAGCGCGCCGTTCCAGCCGCTGCGCAAGTCGCTCGCCGAATCCCGCGTCACCATCATCACCACGGCGGCGCCGTTCGATCCCGCCAAGGGCGATCAGGGACCGGGGGCGAAATATAACGGCGGCGCCAAGTTTTATCAGGTCTATGACGGCGACACATCGAAGCAGCACGATCTGCGCATTTCCCATATCGCCTATGACCGCGTGCACAGCTCGGCCGAGGACAGCGGCACCTGGTTCCCGTTGCCGCAATTGCGGCGGCTGGCGCAGGAAGGACGGATCGGCGAGATCGCGCCGCGCTTCTTCGGCGCGCCCACCAACCGCAGCCACCGCGTCACCATTGAGACCGATGCGCCGGACATCCTGGCGCGCTGCCGCGCTGATGGCGTCGATGCCGCGGTGCTTGTGCCGAATTGCCCGGTGTGCCACCAGACCGTCAGCCTGGTGGCACGGCATCTCGAAGCGAACGGCATTTCGACCGTCGTGATGGGCTGCGCGAAGGATATCGTCGAGCACGCCGCCGTGCCGCGCTTCCTGTTCAGCGATTTCCCGCTCGGCAATTCAGCCGGCAAGCCGCAGGACCCGGCTTCGCAGGCATTCACGTTCGAGCTCGCGCTGCGTGTGCTTGAGTCCGCGCCGGGACCGCAGACCACCGTGCAGTCGCCGCTGCGTTGGAGCGCAGACCATTCCTGGAAGCGCGACTACAGCAACGCCGATGCGCTGAGCGCCGAAGAGCTTGCCCGGCTCCGCCGCGAGTTCGACGCGCAGAAGGAAATCGCGAAGGGTATTCGCGAGAGCGCGGCGTAATCCGAAATAAAAAGGCCGGCTTGTGGCCGGCCTTTTCAAAATCGATCAGAACACCGTCAGACTTTCACCAGCGGTCCGCGCGCCGGCCCCTTCGAGCCACCACCGCCATTGGGACCGCCCGGCTTCGGCTTGCGCTTGCGAGCGCCGGGGAGCTTCTCCGGCTTCGGCGTGACCGGGCCTTCGACGAACTCGAAGCCGATCTTGTCTTTGCCGGTCGCCTCGTCCTTGACCAGGATGACACGGACATGGCCGCCGCCCTTGAGATGACCGAACAGCACTTCATCGGCCAGCGGCTTCTTGATGTGCTCCTGGATCACCCGCGCCATCGGGCGGGCACCCATCTGCTCATCATAGCCGTTCTCGATCAGCCAGGCCTTTGCGGGCTCGGACAGTTCGATGGTAACGTCGCGGTCCGCAAGCTGCGCCTCGAGCTGAAGCACGAACTTCTCGACCACCATGCCGATCACGTCGGCATTAAGATGCGCAAAGGAGACGATCGCATCCAGCCGGTTGCGGAATTCCGGCGCGAACTGGCGATTGATCGCCTCGTGGTCGTCGCCTTCCCGCTTGCTGCGCGTGAAGCCGAACGCCTGCCTGGCGAGATCCGCCGCGCCGGCATTCGTGGTCATGATCAGGATCACGTTGCGGAAGTTGACCTGCTTGCCGTTATGGTCGGTCAGCCTGCCGTGATCCATGATCTGCAGCAACACGTTGTAGAGATCCGGATGCGCCTTCTCGATTTCGTCGAGCAGCACCACGCAATGCGGATGCTGGTCCACGCCGTCGGTCAACAGGCCGCCCTGGTCGAAGCCGACATAGCCGGGAGGTGCACCGATCAGGCGCGACACCGTGTGCCGCTCCATGTATTCGGACATGTCGAAGCGCAGCAGCTCGACGCCGAGCGACGCCGCAAGCTGTTTTGCCACCTCGGTCTTGCCGACGCCGGTCGGGCCCGAGAACAGGTAGCAGCCGATCGGCTTTTCTGGTTCGCGCAAGCCGGCACGCGCCAGCTTGATCGAGGCCGACAGCGACTCGATCGCCTTGTCCTGACCGAACACCACGCGCTTCAGGGTCTGCTCGAGATGCTTCAGCACCTCGGCATCGTCCTTCGACACGCTCTTGGGCGGAATCCGCGCCATGGTCGCGATCGTGGTCTCGATCTCCTTGATGCCGATCGTCTTCTTGCGCTTGTTCTCGGCAACCAGCATCTGCGCTGCACCGGACTCGTCGATCACGTCGATCGCCTTGTCAGGCAATTTGCGATCGTGGATGTACCGCGACGAAAGCTGCACCGCCGCCTCGATCGCCTCATTGGTGTATTTCAGCCGATGGTAATCCTCGAAATAGGGTTTGAGGCCCTTGAGGATCGCAATCGCATCTTCCACCGTCGGCTCGTTAACGTCGATCTTCTGGAACCGGCGCACCAGGGCGCGGTCCTTCTCGAAATGCTGGCGGTATTCCTTGTAGGTCGTCGAGCCCATGCAGCGGATGGTGCCCGAAGCCAGCGCGGGCTTGAGCAGGTTGGACGCATCCATCGCGCCGCCCGACGTGGCGCCGGCGCCGATCACGGTATGGATTTCGTCGATGAACAGGATCGCGTTCGGGTGCGCCTCGAGTTCCTTCAGCACCTGCTTCAGGCGCTCCTCGAAATCACCGCGATAGCGCGTACCGGCAAGCAGCGTTCCCATGTCCAGCGAGAACACGGTGGCCGCGGCCAGCACTTCCGGCACTTCGCTGTCGACGATGCGCTTGGCCAGTCCCTCCGCGATCGCGGTCTTGCCGACGCCGGCTTCGCCGACGAACAGCGGATTGTTCTTCTGCCGGCGGCATAGCACCTGGATCGCGCGGCTGATCTCGGCATTGCGCCCGATCACCGGATCGATCTTGCCGTCACGCGCCTTCTTGTTGAGGTTGACGCAATAGGTCTCGAGCGCCTCGCCCTTCTTCTTGGCGTCCTCATTGCCCTTGGCCTCGGTCTCCTCGTCGACGCCGCGCACCGGCCGCGCCTCGGAGACGCCCGGCCGCTTGGCGATGCCGTGGCTGATGTAGTTGACCGCGTCGTAGCGCGTCATGTCCTGCTCTTGCAGGAAATAGGCAGCGTGGCTTTCGCGCTCGGCGAAGATCGCGATCAGCACATTGGCGCCGGTCACTTCTTCGCGACCCGAGGACTGCACATGGATCACCGCGCGCTGGATCACGCGCTGGAAACCGGCGGTCGGCTTCGCGTCATCGGCGCCATCAGTCACAAGGTTTTCGAATTCGGTCTCAAGATAGTTGACGAGACTGGTCCTGAGCTTGTCGAGATCAACGCTGCAGGCCCGCATCACCGCGGCCGCATCCGAGTCATCGATCAGCGACAGCAGAAGGTGTTCAAGCGTCGCGTATTGATGGTGACGCTCGTTTGCAATCGCCAATGCACGATGCAGGGATTGTTCAAGGCTTTGGGAAAAAGTAGGCATTCGCTTCCTCTGTGGCCCCCGGCCATCATGATCGCCATTGCCCGGTCAGGCAACAACAACCTTCGTCATCCCCTGTCATATAGTCACGCACGATCGTGGCGAAAGCCCGGCTTCGCGCAGCGGCCAGCCAATCGAGCAAAGGCGCCGCGACCGAGAGCCACATCCCTCCAGTCAGCGGGAACACCATCCGCTTCCATCGGGCAAAGCGCTTCCATCATGCGAATTAAATGCAAGACCCGTTCCGCTCGTGGCGGGTCTGCTAGACGCTGGGCCCGGTTTACTTCTTTTCCATCACACATTGCAGCGGATGCTGGTGCTTCCGCGCAAAATCCATCACCTGGGTCACCTTGGTCTCGGCGATCTCATAGGTGAAAACCCCGCACTCCCCGATGCCATGGTGGTGGACGTGTAGCATGATCTTGGTCGCCGCTTCCGCGTCCTTGTTGAAGAACTTCTCTAAGACATGAACGACGAACTCCATCGGAGTGTAGTCATCGTTCAAGATCAGGACGCGGTACAAATTCGGGCGCTTGGTCTTCGGCTTGACCTTGGTAATGACCGAAGTGGACGGACCTCCGGTGGTCCCCCCATTACGGCCCTCATCGTTGCTCATCCGGGGCGCTGATGGCGCGGCAAGCGCCGATATGGGCGAATTGGTTGCAAAAACTGTCTGCGACATGGCTCAGGCGTTCGACATCCCCAAAGGAAACACGCAACGCACTTGGAGGTTGCGCAACGCCGAAAACAGCCGTCACGGAACTTCCAGCACGCTCGAGAGATCGCCGTTTCCCGGTCCGATCCTTTGCTGGTCGGCAAAAGGCAATATGGGCCCGGCTTTGTCCCGCTGCAAGCACAGATGCGTGGCTCACACGGGGCCGGCCGGCCCGACTCCCGGGTCTCGACGCTCATGCGAAGGTTAATCGTTTCTGGCGGGTTTGACAAAGGAAGCCGACTACTCGTTTAGCGACCATTGACAATAGGTCCGCTTTCGTCCCCGTCGTTCGGCTTTTGCCTTGGCTTTGACCCGTTTTTATGAGGACCGGTTTACCACCTATTTAGCGGCGCACTGAGAAATGGCGGCACCAACCAGATTGCGGTGAACGCCATGTCCGTTACAGCCATTTTCGACCGCCTTCGTACAGCGGCCCGCCGGTTCGCCGGCGCGGATCAAGGGAATATAGCGGTAATTTTTGCCTTGGCTGCGGTTCCGATCATCACCCTCGTCGGTGCCGCGATCGACTATTCCCGCGCCAACAGCGCCCGCTCCTCGATGCAGGCGGCGCTCGACTCGACGGCGCTGATGGTGGCGAAAGATCTGACCGACGGCAGGATATCGACCTCGGACGTCACCACGGCGGCGCGGAAATATTTCGCCGCGCTCTACACTAACCCCGATGCCCAATCGGTGACGATCAACGCGAGTTATACGCAGAATACCGGAAACGGCTCGACCATCAAGGTCGATGGCTCCGGCAGCGTGAATACCGAATTCTTGAAGTTCGCGAGCCTTGACACTCTCGGCTTCAACCTCAGCTCCACCTCTCTCTGGGGCACGGTTCGGATGCGGGTTGCGCTGGTACTCGACGTGACCGGTTCGATGCAGAACGACGGCAAGATGGCCGCCCTGAAGCCTGCCGCAAAGGCCCTGATCGATCAGCTCGCTGCGCTCGCAAAGAATCCAGGCGATGTCTACATCTCGCTCGTTCCGTTCGCCAAGGAGGTCAACGCCGGTCCCGGCAACTACAATCAACCCTGGATCAACTGGAGCGAGTGGGATGCGGTCAATGGGACCTGCAGCAACACCTCCTATAAGAACAGCAGCAGTTGCACCGCCGCCGGCAAGACCTGGAAGACGAACAATCACACCACCTGGAACGGCTGCGTGACGGACCGCGACCAGGACTACGATACGCTGAATACCACACCAACCATCAACACTTCTCTCCCGTCCACTCGGTTCTACGCCGATCAGTATGACGCATGCCCGCCCCAACTGATGCCACTCACCTATGATTTTGCCGCCCTGAAGACCAAGGTCGATTCCCTCGTACCCAATGGCGGCACCAATCAGCCGATCGGAATCGCGTGGGGATGGCAGTCCCTCACCCAAGGCGCGCCGCTCAATGCACCCGCCGAGGATCCCAACTACACCTATCAGAAGGTCCTGATCGTGATGTCCGACGGTCTGAACACCCAGGACCGCTGGCCATCATACGGAAACGGCCAAGTCCAATTTAATGGCCAGATCGACGCCCGCCAGCGCATTCAGTGCGACAACATCAAGGGTCAGGGCATCACCATCTATACGATGCACGTGAATACCAATGGTGATCCAACATCCCAAATTCTGAAGTACTGTGCCAGCAGCTCAGACAAATTCTCAACCGTGACGTCCTCAACCCAGATCATGACGGCCTTCACTTCGATCGGGAACTCGCTGTCCAAGCTGCGTGTCGCGCGGTAGCTCCCCGTCCCCTCGACGAACAGAAAAGCCCGGCCGAAGGCCGGGCTTTTCGTTTGGAAACTAAGGTAGCGCCGATTAATGCGTCGGGTTGAATCTAGCGACCAGGCCCTCGAAGGGCTTGAAAGTCTGCTTGGCGCAGTCGCTGTAGAGGCCGGCGATCTTCTGCGATTCGGCAACGAAGGTCTCGTAGGCCGAGCGGGCATACTCGGTCTGGGCTTCCAGCGCTTTCTCGAGCGACTTCACGCCGGACAGCTTTTCCACAAACGACTTGGTGTCCTCGAACGACTTCTTCGCGTAGTCGCCATAGGCGGTCGCGATCGCCTGGACGCCGCTCTGCAGATTGTTCGCCGAAGCTGTGATCGTCTCAATCTGCTCTTTTCCGTAGTTCTGAATGTCTTCAACCTTGACCATTGGAATCCTTTCCCAAGACTTTTTGCGCAAACCCATTGTCGGCACGGAGCCGACTCCCCGAACGCGCCGTCAAACTAGTGCGGCGCACAATCAAGTCAAGCGATATTGTGCATTGCACAAATTGTTCGAATTTGCCGAAAACCCCGGGTCTTTACGCAACGCTTAATTAAGCTTTTGGAAACTCGGCAGGCCTAACCTTGATTCCCGAACGGGTTCATCTTCCGACAAGCAGCCTGAAAACTGTTTGTGAACAGCATCTTAGCCAGAACAGCGACCCTGGCCGGCCGATGCAACCGGAGCCTCGTTTCCGGAAGCCATCGTCGAACAGGGTGATGTCAGCGGCCCGGCGGGCACAATTTTGCCCCACGGGCCGGTGATCAAGATAGAAATTGGGACGGGGAAGTAAATGCTTCGTACAACTTTCGCTTCCTCGCGTGTCTTGCGAGTTGGCGTTCTCGGGCTCATCACCTTCACCACAGCGATCCTGATCTCCAGCGAGAGCGCCGAGGCGCGTCGCTCCCGCCACCGCCATCACGTGCGCTCTCATCAGGTGGATCGCGACAGCTATAGCCCCCAATTCTCCTCCATCATCGTCGACGGCAATTCCGGCTCGGTGCTGGCATCCAACAATCCCGATGGTCTTCGTCACCCGGCCTCGCTGACCAAGATCATGACGCTTTATCTGCTGTTCGAGCGCCTCGAAGCCGGCAGGATGAAGCTGGATACGGAAATGCAGGTATCGGAGCACGCTTCGGAGCAGTCTCCTACCAAGCTTGGCCTCCGGCCCGGCCAGACCATCAGGGTCGAAGACGCCATCAAGGGCCTGGTGACGCGTTCCGCCAATGACGCCGCCGTCGTGATCGCCGAAGCCATTGGCGGCGATGAGGATGATTTCGCCAAGATGATGACGCGGAAGGCCCGTTCGCTCGGCATGAGCAAGACGGTCTACCGCAACGCATCAGGCCTGCCCAATGATGAGCAGGTGACGACCGCGCGCGACCAAGCCACCCTCGGCCGCGCGATCCAGGATCGGTTCCCGCGCTACTATCGGTATTTCTCCACCACCGTGTTCAATTATCGGGGACAGTCGATCCGCAATCACAACCACCTGCTCGGCAAGGTGGAGGGCATCGACGGCATCAAGACCGGCTACACCCGCGCCTCCGGCTTCAATCTCGTCAGTTCGATGCGCCGCGGCAACCGCCATCTGATCGGCGTGGTGTTGGGTGGCCGCAGCGGCGGCTCGCGCGACGCCATCATGCGCAGCCTGCTCGCCGAGAACCTCGAGAAGGGCGCAACGATCCGCACCGCCGCCGCCATCACCGAGAAGAACGTCGCGGATGGCAATACCAATATCGCGGAAGCTGATACGCCGTCGCGCGGCAACGACCAGCCGGCGCAGGTCACTTCCGGCGCCGCCGCCTCCGCTGAGCCCGCAATGGCAGCGCTCACGCCGGCGGCCCCGCGCCCGGCCGCAAAGGCATCGCTGATGGCCGCAGCGGCCGCCGCCCTTCCCCCGCCGCCAGCGAAGATTGAGCCAGCGGCGAGGCCGGAGCCCAAATCCGAACCCGCGCCCCTGACCAACGGCGTGATCCAGAGCCAGCCGATGGCGATCATTCCCGGCTCGGCCGAGCCGATGAAGCCGGTCAAGGTGAAGACGGTTCAGGTCAAGGCCGGCGGCACCAAGCTCGCCTCCGCCGCGCCATCCCAGCCGGCACCTCCGGTCACCAATGCGATCCCACCCCGTCCGGAAGTCGCCGAGACCTCCAGCGCCGTCGTGGCAAGCGCCGACGTCGCCAAGACCGACGTCGCAAGGTCCGCAGCCAGAGCCGAAATGCCGCCGCAGCCTGCCGGGTTCGGCACCGGCAATGGCATCCTCGGGGTATTGCCCGCGTCGAGCCTGCAGCAGCCCACCTCCTCGCCGCAGACGGTCGCCGCGCTCCAGCCGCAAGCGGTGTCGCCGGCCGCGGTCGCCAAGCCCACGCAGGCTGCCGTGCACACCGGCTGGATCATCCAGGTCGGTGCACTCGAAAGCGAGGACGAGGCGCGCCAGCGCATCGATCTTGCGCGCAACCAGTCGCGCGGCCTCCTCGGCAAGGCCGATCCCTTCACCGAGCCGGTCGTCGGCAAGGATAACCGCAAGCTTTATCGCGCCCGCTTTGCCGGCCTCGAGCGCGAGCAGGCCGAGGCGGCGTGCCGGACGCTGAAACGCGCCGACATCTCCTGCATCACCATCCGCAACTGATCTTTCGGCCCGATCGTAAAATCGCAAAGCCGGCGCCCACCAGCGCCGGCTTTTTTGCGTCGGCCTGTCGCAGCCGCGGCCACTTGTTCCCTCGCGAAAACTTCTCGGCAAGGATTTACGGTTAAGCTTTCGAGAACAGGGGATCGACCACGCTGGGCAACGGCGGGCGAGACAGGGCGCGTCAGCACAGAGAAGCAGCGGCAACTCTCGGTTTGTAGCGTTGGTAGCGTGCCGGAGTTAGCTAGAATGCGTGCGAAGCAAGGTATCCTTGGCCTCGTTTACACGGGCAGCGAGGTACGTCGACCCCCCTTGGTCGGGATGCAGTTTCTTCATGAGAGTGCGGTGCGCCCGGCTGATCTCGTCACGCGAGGCTCCCGGCTGCAGGCCAAGGATCTGGTAGGCCTCCTCTTCCGTCATTTTGCCGCCCGGCGCCGCGCGGCGTTGCCCCCCTGCCCCGTTGCGCTGCGCGTCCTGACGCCAAGCGGGAAACCGGCGGTCCAGATAGCTTTCAAGTAACGTGACGCTTTCGGCGTCGAAGCCGGCGGCCATCGCCAGCAATCCCTGAAGGTCGAACTCGTCGAGCGAGCGGCCGGCATTCGGTCCTTCCACGATCTGGCCCGACAGCGCGCCGGTGTCGTGGTCGAGGCTCATGTCGAGATATTTCGAGCGCACGCGCGAGCTCTGTCCGGCGGAGCGCTGCGTGCCGCCGAAGATGCTGCCGAAATTGCCCAGCACGTTCGGGGACCAACCGAGCAGGCCGGCGCCAAAGATCCCGAGCGGGATCGCCACCGCAAGTTCGCCCCTGATGCCGGTATAGGCGGCGACGGCGAGCGACAACACGCCGCCGACGATCTTGATCGCGCGCGCCATCATCGCCGGGTTGGCGGCCCGAAACATCTGCAGCAGGAGATAAAGCGTGACAACGGCGACGACGCCGGCAATCAGGGTTGGCATGGGCGCAATATAATCGCGGCGGCGAGGAAAAGCATCGCGAACCAAGTCCACAACGACCCCGCCCGGCTGGTGCTCCGCCATGCGCTGTCAGGCAACGCGGCGACCACCGTCACTTCATCTGGCCGATCAACTTGGCCGCACCGCTCGCGGTTTTCGACAACTGCAGCAGCGCCTCGCGTCCGCCGGCGGCGTAGGCCGCAGCGGCCCGCAGCAGTTCGCGCAATTGCGCCGCTGCACCCGGATCGAAGCGGCAATAGGCGCCGCCGGTCAGCCGCGCAATCTCGCGGAACGCCTGCTCGGCGGTGGCGTCGCCGCCTTCCTGGAACATGAAGACGGGTACCTTGAGCAGCCCGAGTTCGCCGGCCTTGGTGCAGAGATCATCGACGGACTCCTCCATGGCGTCGCCGACGAACACCACGGCCCGCACCCCGGAGGCGACCGCCTCGCGGCGCGTCTCGGACAACACTTTGCCGATCTGAGTATTGCCGCCCTGGCAATCGATCTTGCCCATCAATCTGGCAAGGTGAGCGCTGTCGGAAATCCAGCCAGTCGCCCGGCATTCGTTGAAACCGCGGTAGTAGACCAGGCGGATATCCAGGCTGCCCAGGGAAGCGGCTTCGCGAAACATGTCCGCCTGCAGCGCGCAGGCCATGTCCCAGGTCGGCTGCCGGCTCATGGTGGCGTCGAGTGCAAAAATCAGCCTTCCGCGCGCGCTGGCCTGATGCGGCGACATCGCGCGCGCCTTGGCGACGAAGGCGGCGATATCGTCGGAGCTGGACGGAGATGCTTCCGGCAGGCGACCGAACTTGCGGGCCTCGGCCGCCTGCGCAGCGATGTCGTTACCGGATTTCGGTTTGGTCGGTTCGCCAGCCATGAATCCTCGCCGTTGCTGCGAGGATTATGTGGGCCGAGACCAGGAAAGCGTCAATGCGCGCACGGGATGCGCCGAGCATTGGGGCCAGAGGTCAGTTTGGTACGGCCGAGCGATCTTTCTCGGTCTCGGTCTTCTGGACCTTCTTGGTCGAGGGATCCGGTACGTAGAGCGAGACCGGTCCCGGTTCGAGGATCTTCGGCGGCGCACTCCTGGTGTCGACCGGCGCCACCTCACTGTCGCTATCGACCAGAAACTTGTCGAGCATCGCCTGGATCGAGTTCTTCGCCACGTCCGGGCCGGTGTCGCGCATATCGTTGTGCTGGAAGTTGGTGTTCACCACGGTGATACCGGACTTCTCGCACTCCTCATCATCGGGCACGACGCCCGGATCAGGCTTGAAATGGGTATCCTTCGAGCGGAAGGACAGGATCTTGAACTTGCCGTCGGTCAGGAACGGCACGCGCAGATTGTCCAGCGTCACGACCTTCTTGATCTCGTCGGGATACTGCTTGGCGAAGTACATCGAGATGTCGCCGCCCATCGAGTGTCCGACCATGGTGACCTTGGCATAGTCGGCGTTAGGCTGGAGCTTCTTCATCTCGTCGATAGCGAAGTGGATATTGGCCACGCCGCGCTGGATTTGCGGCAAGCGGCCGACATAGAGCTCGCCGGCCTTGGTCACCATCGGCGGGTCTGTCGGCAGGTCGTGCTGCGGGCTGATCACCAGATAGCCGCGCGCGGCAAAGATGTTGGTCAGGAACGAATACTCGGTGTTCTTGACGGTGTTGCCGTGGTTGAGGATCGCCACCGGCAGGGTGATCATGCCGGCGTTGGCCTGCATCTCCTTGTCCCAGCGCACGGCCACGTCGACGGGAACGAGGCGATTGTCCCGCGCCGGATCATAGAATTTGAGTGTCTCGTGACGGATAGCCCACTTGCTGGCGGTGAAATACGCGCCAGTAACAAGCACGGTAAGTGAAAGCAGAACGGTAATTCCACGTTTCATATTCGTCCTCGGCGCGCCCGCCTCTGGCGCTATATCCCATTTGTCCGGACTCTGACGGTCCGTGTGGATGATATATGTCACAGCGACGTGACGGGAAGTCCAAATGTTGTGTGTTGACCGCCTGATCGTTGTGCGATGCACCTAATCCTTGTGCATGCGCACAAGGAGCTGTGGGATTTGGCTTTCCTCCTAACCTTATGATGGCGCCTGCGAAATTCGGGTTTAGGCGCTCAATACATTTGTAATAAAACGGCCTGCTTTGAAGTTTGTTCCCAGCTTTGGGCCCTCCCCCGTAGTCACACGGGTTCAGGCAGCCGTGTAGATGGTAAGTTTCAGCGCCGGGTCGTCATTGGCCTGAAAGCTCGCATATTCGTAGGCCAGGCGGCCCTTCTTGGGATGGCTGAGCACTTTGCGGCCGGACACGCTGCTTTTGATATCGTGCGCCCCCCACCATTGGGCGAATTCCTGGCAGCCGTGCTGCAGCCGAGCGAGCAGGTCGCGAAAGGCAGGATCGCCCGCCCAGAGATCGTGACTTGCGCGAAACTGGGCCACCATCCGGCGGGCTTCGTCGGCCCATGATGGACCGAACAGACGCCGCGTCGCCTCATTGGTCAGCATGCAGATGAGCACGTTGCGGTCGGCTGGCGGAAGTCGGCTGAAGCCGAAGGTTTGTTCTGCGGCATCGTTCCAGGCCAGGATGTCCCAGCGCCGCCCGGTGATATAAGCCGGCTGGTTCAAGCTCTCCATCGTGCGCCGGATCGCCGGTGGCACCACCTCCGGGATGAACGGCCGCCGATCGGCGTCGCGGATCAGCGCCCGCAGATGCGCGTGCTCGGCCTTGGTCAACCGTAGCGCTCGCGCCAAGGCGTCGATCGTCGTCAGCGAAGGGCTTACGCTGCGGCCCTGTTCGAGCCGCGTGTACCAATCGACGCCGATGCCGGCGAGTTCGGCCACCTCCTCGCGGCGCAAGCCGGGCGTCCGACGGCGTCGTCCGATCGGAATGCCGGCAGTTTTTGGTGTCAGCTTCTCCCGCCGCGAGCGCAGGAAATCGCCGAGTTCACTTTGCCGGGCATCTGCCATGGGACTCTTCCTGCGACGAAAGGAGGGACTCTTGATCCCAGGATAATGCCAGGTCTTGTTGCGCAAGACAGGCGCTTCGATGATGCAGTCTCAAGTGGGGTAAGAGCCATGAAAGCTGCTGTTTTGAGATCATTTGGATCGCCACTCGCGATCGAAACCGTTACCGACCCAATGATCGGCACCGGTGAAGTCGTGGTCGACGTCGTGGCGACGCGCGTACTGTCCTATGCCAACGAAGTCTTCAGCGGCGAACGAAACTATCTCTTGGAGTTGCCGGCCGTGCCGGGACCCGGCGCGATCGGAAGGGTTCGCGCGGTGGGGCCCGACGCCACGCACCTCGCCGTGGGCGACTGGGTCTATTGCGACCCGACCTTCCGCTCCCGCGACGACGCCATCTCGCCCGACATTACCCTGCAAGGCTGGAGCGCGCGCGGCGAAGGCGGGTTGCGGCTGCAGCGGCACTTCCGCCACGGTTCGTTCGCGGAGCAGACGCTGGTCCCAACCGAGAACGTCAAGCGCATCGGCACGATCGATGCGGTCCACGCGCCAGCCTGGTGCGCGCTCGGCACATGCCTTGTGCCGTATGGCGGCTTCCTGGCGGCAAGACTGCAGGCGGGGGAGACGGTGCTGGTCAGCGGCGCCACCGGCAATTTCGGCAGCGCCGCCGTCGCGGTCGCGCTCGCCATGGGCGCGAGATGCGTGGTGGCGCCGGGGCGCAATGAAAGGGTGCTCGCCGACCTGGGGCGTCGCTTCGGCCACAGGGTGCGCCCGGTCCGGCTTTCCGGCAATGAGGAGGACGATCGCCGGCGGATGCGCGAGGCGGCTGACGGCCCGATCGATTGCGTGATCGACCTGATGCCGCCCTCGGTCAGTGCAACCACGGTGCGCGCGGCCATCATGACGGTGCGCCCCTACGGGCGCGTGGCGCTTATGGGCGGCGTCGGGATGCTTGGTGGCCCAGGCCTCGAATTGCCCTACCCCTGGATCATGCGCGAATGCATCACCATCCACGGCGTGTGGATGTATCCGCCGGAAGCAACGCTCGGTCTCGTTGGCATGATCCGGGCAGGCCTGCTGCCGCTCGACCTGTTTGAGGTTACCACCTTCGACCTTGATCACGTCAACGAGGCGGTGGCGCACGCGGCCGCCAATGGCGGCCCCTTCAAGATGACGATCCTGCAGCCGGCGTGAGCCGCCCTCTCAAGTCGCGATGATGTCGTGGAGCTCGAGCGGTTTGTCGACCTGGCTGAACCATTCGGCCCGGTTGGCCGCGCGGCGGCGGCCGCGCTCGTCCAGCGGCAGCTTCAATTGGCGCAGGAGGCCAGTCACCTCCTCGCGCGCCGTGACGTGGCCCATACTGGGTCGGGTGCCGAGCGTCTGCTCGTCGATATCGTCGAGCGCGGTCAGGCCGCGCGGGAAGAATTCCCGGTACACGACGCGCTCGGCAAAGCCGTCGATCGAGCGGAAACCGAGCCGCAGCGACAACTGTTTCAGGCCGCTTGCGACGAGCTGCTTGTTGCGCGACCCAAGCATCGAGAGGCGGTTGCGGACCACGATCCAGTCGGTGGTGGTGCCGTCCACCTGGCGCCGCTTGCGCCTGACGTCGCGCACCATCTCGGCGTAATGGCTTTCGCCGGTCACCGAATAGGTGACGGGATCGATGGTGCCCAGCACGTCGAAGTCAAGGAAGCTGTCATTGATCGGCGTGACCAGCGTGTCGGCCATCGAATGGGCGAGCCGCATCAGGTAGCTGTCCGTGCCCGGCGTGTCGATGACGATGAAATCGAAATTGCGCTCGACCGCGCTGATCGCCGCCATGAACTGCTGGAACTCGGCGTTCTCGTTCTCCGCGATCTGCATCGTCTCGCCGTACTTGATGCAATGATGCACGGGGATTTCGAGGCCGAGATTGGTGCGCCGTGCCCAGGCCCGCCGGTTATTGATGTAGCGGGTAAAGCTCTGCTGGCGGCAATCGAGATCGATGGTGGCGACCCGCTGGCCGGCCTTCATCAGGGCGACGGCGATGTGCAGGGCGGTGGTGGATTTGCCCGAACCGCCCTTCTCGTTGCCAAGCACCACCACATGGGCGGAGCCGGATTGCCCCTGACTAGCCTGTACCAGCATGAACCTGATCCCCTCGATATCTTCAAATCGGGCGCTTCGACGGTCAAGTGAAATGCGCCATGCGCTCAAGGAGCAGCCGACTGTCTTCCTTAATCATGAATCCATCGCGGGAGATGTCAGCCCGCAATCGCTTGGGCCAAGCGGGTCAGGTGCGCCCGCCTGCCGCCTTGGCGTCAACGCCTTCCCCTTGGTATGGTCGCGTGCCCGCCTCATCGAGCGAGTCCAAGCCCGTCTCGCCCGACCAGACCTTCCCGAACCAGCCCAAGAGATTGAATCCAGATGTCGCGAAGTCCCGTGGTCGTCCGCACCGTCCCTGCCTTGCGCCGCTCCGTCGAGGCTTTGCGCGGAAGAAAGGCCATGACAGCACTGGTCCCAACCATGGGAGCTCTCCATGACGGGCATGTGTCGCTGGTACGCCTTGCCAAGCGACGCGCCCAGCGCGTCATCGTCTCGATCTTCGTCAATCCGACCCAGTTCGCGCCATCAGAGGATTTCGGCTCCTATCCGCGTACATGGAAGGACGACGTCGCAAAGCTCGCCGCCGAGAAGGTCGACCTGATCTGGCATCCCGACGTCAAGACGATGTACCCGGATGGCTTTGCCACGCGGATCGCGCCGGAGGGGCCCGCCACCGTCGGCCTCGAAGACCGCTTCCGCCCGCATTTCTTCGGCGGGGTCGCAACGGTCGTCGGCAAACTGTTCACGCAGTGCCGGCCGGATTTTGCGATCTTCGGCGAGAAGGATTTTCAGCAGTTGCGGGTCGTGACCCAGATGGCGCGCGACCTCGACCTCGGCGTCAAGGTGATCGGCTCGAAAACTGTGCGCGAGCGCGACGGGCTCGCAATGTCATCCCGCAACGTCTACCTCTCGCCCGAAGAACGGCGCGTGGCGCCGGAGCTCTATCGCGTCATGAAGGAAACCGCCCGCCGGATCCGCGCCGGTGAAGCGATCAAGCCGGCTGTCGCCGGAGGCGCCAAGCTGATCGAGAAGGCCGGCTTCAAGCTCGACTATCTGGAAGTGCGCCACGCCGAGACGCTGGCGCCGATCGCCTCGATCAAGGACGGCCCGCTGCGGATGCTGGTGGCCGCACGGCTCGGCACCACGAGACTGATCGACAATATCGCGGTTTAGGGCGGCCGCGCCTTAGAGCGTTTTCGAGCGAAGTGGACACCGGTTCGCGTGAAGAAAACGCGTCAAAACAAGAATCTAGAGCAATCCGAGATCGCGCAGCTCGCGCCGCATCGGCTCGGGCATCGCCGCGACGCCGGAAGCGGCCGATTTGGTCAGGTCGGGCGGCGCGGCATCGGCGGTGAGATAGCGCCAGCCCTGGAACGGACGCATCGGGCGCGGCGATACCGCGATCACCTTGGGCTGCATCACGATGCGGCAGCGGCCGATGCCGTCCTTGTCGCGGAACGGCTCGATCGCGATGATCTTCTCGCGCGCGGCGATCTCGCCGCGGATCACCCAATAGAGCGAGCCGCCGGCAACGATTTCCTCCTCCCGTTTCGGCGTCATCCGCGTGATGTGGATGTGACGCTGGGGCAAGGCCTTCTTCTTCGCGATCGCCATCCGCTCGGCGACCCAGGTCTTGAGTTCCTTGACCGAGTCGCAACCGACGGCGAGCTTGATGAGATGAAGCGGCATGATCGTTTCGCTTTAGCCGCCGGCTCCGGTTTTGAAAAGATCACTCGTCCGAAGTTGCGGGAGTGGCTGTGGACGCCGGTGGTGGCGGCGCGATCGGCACCGGCGCGGGTGCCGGCGGACGTTTGGCCACAGCCTGTTTCTTGGCAGCGGCCGGCGGCGCGGGCGAAGCCGCCGGCGCGGGACGCGACGCAGGCGGAGCTGCGGTCGTGGCGGCCGCCGCAGCCGCCGACGGCTTCGGTGCGGGCTCAGGCGTCATGATGCTGATCGGAGGGGTATTCGCGGCCGACGGAAATTCGGCGTTGGTAGGTTTGCCGGTGGGGACCGACGGCGGCAGTGCTCCCAGCACCCCTGCTCCGGCCGCCGCTGCAATGGCAGGCGCCGGCGCGTTCCACGACGGCGCGTAACGGGTGATCAAGTTCTCATAGAGGTGCTCGTCCATATTGGACGCGATCTGCTGGGTGGTCCCGAGCGAACCGAACGCCGCGCACGAGGCCGGCGTGCAATGGTCGCGCACAGTGAGCACATAGGCCATGAGCCCGTAGCGGTCCCGCTCGACCGCGCGACGCAGCGCCTGCAGTTCGGGCGATGTGTTGCGCTCGGCGGTCGCAATATCCCCCAATGACGTTAGGCGGGAGATCTGGGAAGCCGCATAGGCGACCGCGGCAGCCGCAGAGTCGGCGGAACCGAATAACACCTTTTCGCAGGCGTTCAGCACGGCATCGCCCGCGAGGTCATCAATGCAGGCGAGCGCGGCTGGCGCCGCGACGACCGGCTGCGCCGATCGCGCATCAGCGGAAGCAAGCCGATTACCGGAATCGAAGCCACGAATGGTCGAGGCAGCAGCGACCGCAATCGCAAGCAAGGTGATGACCGTCAACGCGCCGTTGGCCACGGATTTCTCCGCGCGCAACAGCGTGATCAACAGGATCACCCCAAAAAATCCTGCGGCGGCCAGCGTCAGCCACATCGGAAAAGTCGCGGAGCGCCAGATATGATCCAGCGAAGAAACCCAGCTCATGCGCGATGTCCCTCAACGCAGCATAAAACACAGTCGCCAAAGGCGAACGCCTCCTTTCGGGCATTCGGCCTTCGGCAGAGTCGTTCTGCGAACGGGGCCTTTTGACGGCGACCCATCAGGGAACCGCGCCTACCGGGTGCTTGCGCACAGCTCTCTTCAGGACAGGGCGAGCTGGCTTTCCTTGGCGACCCGTTCGAAAGCTTCGGTCGAGCTTTTGATGCGGTATTGGCAATCGTCACCGTCGGTCGGCAGCAGCCGGACCACCTGATAGGTCCCGGTAGCGGCCGGACGAGACACGTTGCTCGCAGTGAAATAGACAGTCTCTCCAACGCCGTACTTGTGCTTCAACGCCCTCTCCATTTTCTTGGATCGTCGGCGCGCTGCCTTAGGTCCCACAGCGGCGGCCAACATTGAGAACCCCGCGTCAAGTTAGCACAGCAAGGGCCCCGAAATCCAGCAGGATCGGGGGCCAGCAAACGCACGAAATTCGTATATTTTTCAGCAGGATAGAAGGCACGCGAGCGAGTCGGCCGCGTTCCACGACGAGAATGGGCGAAAGTGCGGATTCCTGCGATCCAGCCACCTAAGGGCAGCCCGCCATCCGGGCTCGCATGGTAGGCGGCCGCCGGAAAGTACGAGGCATGACTGGCGAACTGGGTCGGCCGGGTTAGACGGTCTCGAACCGCTCGATCACGAGCGTTTCGGCAAGCCCGTCGCGCGTCCACTCCTGGAATGCCGGCAGCGACGTCATCGCATCGACATAGGCCTTCGCCTCGGGCTTCACCGGGATCGCATAAGTGCGGAAGCGATGCACGACTGGAGCGAACATCGCATCCGCGCCGGAGAACGCCCCGAACAGGAACGGCCCCTGCTCGCCGTAGCGCGCGTGGCAGTCTGCCCAGATCTCCTGAATCCTCGTGACATTGGCGCGAGCATCGTCCGACAACGGAATCGCCCGGATCGGGCGATGCAGGTTCATGCCGCATTCATTGCGCAGCGGCATGAAGCCCGAATGCATCTCCGCGGAGACTGAGCGCGCATGGGCGCGGGCGGCGCGATCCTCAGGCCAGAGCCTTGTTTCCGGATATTTCTCGGCGAGGTATTCGATGATCGCCAGCGAATCCCAGACCGTGACATCGCCATCGATCAGCGTCGGCACCTTGCCGGCACGCGAGAAACTCAGGATCCGGTCCTTGTCCGCCTTATCGGTGTACAGCGGGATGAAGACTTCCTCGAACGCGATGTTGTTGGCGCGCAGCGCCAGCCACGGCCGCATCGACCATGACGAATAGTTCTTGTTGCCGATGACGAGCTTCAACATGTGCGGGGGATCCGGTTGAATTGCTACTTTGCCACAGCGCGGCGCGGCCGTGCAACTCGCATCGTGACGTCGACGACATTGGCTTCGCGGCTACGAAGCGAAGTCCTGCGGCGTGAAGCTGAGATCGAGCACCTTCCACTCGCCATAGCGATCCGCTGGGAGCATCTTGTAGGGCTGGCACGCTTCCAGTGCGCTCATCGCGCCACGCATCAACACCGGTCCCTTCTCGGACGCGCTCGCCTCGATCAGCAACGGCTCGTCGGCGAGCGTCCCCTGCGGCGTCATGAACACGCGCAGCGTGACCTTGACGTCGTCGGAAGGTTTTAGCGCTGCCGGCAGCTTCGAGCAGGTCTTGAGATGGCGGCGAAACTCGGCGACGACGCTCGGAGTGAGGTCGGCGGCTCTGACGGCCGGTGCATCGAAATCATCGTCGACCTTGCCACCGTAGCGCGCGGCCGGCGCCGGGGCTGGCGCCGCCATCGGCGGAAGGGCTGGCGGCAGGCCGAGTTGGACATTGTATTTGATCGAGAGATCAGGCTCCGGCGGCGTGTAGGCTGGGGCGGCCGCCGGTGTTGCCGCGGCTTGCGGCCGGACCGAACCTGATTCCGCCGGTTCCGGCTGGTTCTGGTGGGGCGGCGGCGACGCTGCCGGCTGCGACGCTGCCAGCTGCGGCGCTGCGGGCTGCGGCGCCGGTGGAGGCGGCGTGCTTACAGGCGGCTCTTGGAGCGCAGACAGATCGATGGATGGTGACGGAGAAGGCGACGGCGACGGGGTCGGTTCGGGCTTCTTCTCGATGTCCTTCTTCTCGATGTCCTGCGGCGTGACGATATCGACCGGGACGGTGTCAGCCGCCACGACGTCAAACGGATGGACTTCGGACAGGAGCAGCACCAGGGCCAGCACGGACACGTGCGCAACCGCCGACGCCGTCACGTCCACAGGAATGAGCTCCCGCAGGTTCATTCGCAACTGATCAGGTTTGAGCCCCCTGCCCGTCATCAGCATAGCGGGCAATCGAGGGGTGTCTCAATCCCATTTCGGCGCGAAGCCGAAATCGGTGATGCGGCCGGAGGCGCCGCCCATGGCCGAGATCAGGCTCATGTCGTCCTCCGACAATTCGAAATCGAAGACGTTGATGTTCTCGGACAGCCGTTCGAGCTTCGATGTCCGCGGGATCGCGGCAACATTCTGCTGCACCAGCCAGCGCAGGCAGACCTGGGCCGCCGTCTTGCGATAGCGGTCGCCGATCCGCGCCAATGCGCGGTCGTTCCGGATGCGGCCCTTCGCAATCGGGCTATAGGCGACCACCGCCATGCCGTGCCGGGCGCAGGCGGCCTTCACCTTCGCCTGATCGAGATAGGGATGATACTCGACCTGGTCGCACACCAACGGCTCCGCGCAGGCCGCCACCGCCTCCTCGATCAAGGCGACCGTGAAGTTGGACACCCCGATATGGCGCGCGAGCCCAAGCTGTTTGGCATGCGCCAGCGCGCCCATCGTTTCCGCAAGCGGCACCTGCGGGTTCGGCCAGTGCAGCAACAAGAGATCGATTTCAGTCAGCCGCAGCCGCGCCAGGCTTTCCTTGGCCGAGCGCTCGAGGTCGTTGGACCTGAAATGGGTGGTCCAGACCTTGGTCGTGATGAAGACGTCGTCGCGTCTCACGCCGGATGCGCGGAGCCCCTCGCCGACCTCGCGCTCATTGTCGTACATCTGCGCGGTGTCGATGTGGCGATAGCCGAGCCTGAGCGCCTGCTCGACGATCCGCGCGCAGGTGCGTCCACGCAGTTCCCAGGTACCGAGCCCGATCGCCGGGATCCTGGCGCCATTGGCTTCGATGATGTTCATGCGCCCATTATGGGCCGCCGCAGCTCCGCTGCCAACTCACGCGGCAGAGGCCTCTGTCGCCAGCGCAGCGAATACCGTTTCCGGCGAATGGGCGATGACCGCCAGAAGCGCCCGTGCCGGTCCGCGCGGGGCTCGCTTGCCCTGCTCCCAATTGCGGATCGTCTCCACGGGCACGCCGAGCTTGGCGGCGAATTCGAGCTGGGTCAGATGCGATCGGCGGCGCAGGTCGCGCACCGTGAGCGACCCGGTCGGCGTCTCGGGCGCGAGCGGGAACTCCTGCCCGTCTCGCAACTCGACGATCCGTCCATCCGCTTTCAGCCGCAGGCGCTTCATGGTCTGCTCCGGAAAGCCGCATTGTGGGCGAACCGACTTAAGGCCCGATTAACGCTAAGCGAGGCGCTAGTTCAGGCCGAACCACAAAGTGGCGATGCCGAGGAAGCAGAAGAAGCCAACCACGTCCGTGATCGTGGTGACGAAGGTGCCGGACGCAACGGCCGGATCGGCTCGCACCCGTTCAAGCACCATCGGGATCAAAATCCCGCCGAGCGCACCGGCAACCAGGTTGCAGACGATGGCGAGCCCGATCACTACGCCAAGGCCCGGAATCTTGAACCAGGCGACCGCGGCGATGCCGGTGATGACGGCGAAGGCAAGACCGTTGACGAGGCCCACCATGATCTCGCGCAGGATCACCCGGGCGGCGTTGTAGGACCCGAGCTCGCGGGTGGCCAGCGCGCGCACCGCGACGGTCATGGTCTGGGTCGCCGCATTGCCGCCCTGACTGGCGACGATCGGCGCCAGCACCGCAAGCGCCACCATCTTTTCGAGCTGGCCTTCGAACAGGCCGAGCACAGAGGACGCAAGAAAGGCGGTCGCGAGGTTGACCAGCAGCCAGTTGAAGCGCCCCCGCGCGATCGTCCAGACATTGTCCGACAACTCTTCGTGGCGGGTGACGCCGCCGAGCGCCTTCAGGTCTTCGTCAGCCTCCTCCTCGATGACGTCGACGACGTCGTCGATGGTGATGACACCGACCAGCCGGTTTGTGGTGTCGACCACGGGCGCGGCCACCAGATTGTATTTGCCGAACATCCGCGCGACCTCTTCCTGGTCCTCCAGGGCGGAGACGCGGCGGCGATCTTCATCGATCAGGTCGGTGAGCGGCTCCGGGTCGCGGGAACGCAGCAGCACGTCGAGCGGTACCGCGCCCAGCCAATGCCCGTCGCCGTCGACGACGTAAATCTCGTAGAACCGGTGCGGCAGGTCCGGCGTGTTGCGCATGTGGTCGAGTGTCTGCCCCACCGTCCAAGCGGGCGGCACCGCGATGAACTCGGTCTGCATCCGTCGGCCGGCGGAGTTGTCCGGATACAGCAGGCTGCGCTCGAGCTCAGCGCGCTCGGACGGCGGAAGCCTGTCGAGGATCTCCTCCTTGTCCTCCTCGTCGAGACCTTCGAGAAGCTCGATCGCGTCATCGGATTCCAGCTCGCGGACACCTTCCGCGACGGTCTCCGGCTCGAGCTCTTCGAGGATTTCCTCGCGCACGGCATCGTCGACCTCGTTCAGTGCCGAGAAGTCGAAATCGGTGCCGGTGATCTCGACGAGGCTGACGCGATCTTCCGGCGCGAGCGCGGCGATGAGATCGCCGAGATCCGCCTCATGAAGTTCCGCCACCACCTCGCACAGGAACGGCCGGTCGGCAGTGTGGATCGCGCTCGCGATATTTTCGACGAATTCGTGGCGGAGCTGCCCCTCCTCGTCCCGCATTGGCAACCGATCGAGGATGGATGCTTCGGCGGGATGGGCAGCGTCGATATTCTCGGCCATGCCGCGCCTCACCGTTTGACAGAAGATAAGAACTCGTCTGAGTTATCGCCGCACGCATTACCCAATCGGCTGCGTCCCGCGCAATGCCAAATATCGCCAACCGCGAAGAACAGGTGTGCTTATGAGATCGTTCGGTGCAGCCATTCTTGCCCTGCTCGCGTGGAGCGGCGCGGCGCACGCCGCCGACGAATGCCCGCGCAAGGATGCGCTCGGAACGTCGCGCGTCCTGACCGTCGATCCCGCGAGCTATCCGCGCGTTGGCACCAAGAGCTTTCCGGACACGCTCCCCCTGCAGGATCACGAGGTGGTGTTGACGTTCGACGACGGGCCATGGCCATCAACCGACCGTAAGATCCTCGCGGCACTCGCTCACGAATGCGTGCGCGCGACCTTCTTCATGATCGGAAAGCCGGCCTCCGAGCATCCGGAGCTGGTCCGCCAGATCGCGGCACTCGGCCACACGATCGGCCATCACACATGGACGCATCACAACCTCAAATACATGAAGCCGGACGACGCCATTGGCGAGATCGACAAGGGCATTGCCGCCGTCGAAACGGCGCTGCATGGGCGCGCGACCACGACGCCGAGCACGCCGTTCTTTCGCTTCCCCTATTTCGAGATGTCGCCGGAGACGCTCGCGAACCTGGAGAAGCGCGGCATCGCCGTGTTCGGCGCCGACCTCTGGGCGAGCGACTGGAACAAGATGACGCCGCAGGAGGAGCTGAAGCTTCTGACCGGGCGCCTGAACGCCGCCGGCAAGGGAATCATCCTGCTGCACGATCCCAAGACGCAGACCGCGGCGATGCTTCCGGCCTTCTTGCGCTATCTGCGCGATCACAATTACAGGATCGTGCATATCGTGCCGCCGGGCTCGAAAACCGTGTCGGATCAAACACATTGAACCAAAGCACAGCTGTGGGTTACAAAGCATTAAGGTAGCGTTCATGACGCCGCCTGTAAGGATTCGGCGTCGGACAAAGAGAATGCAGCCAGGGTGTTATGATCGGTAGCGTTGGCGAGGGATTTTGGGAGCGGTCATGGACTGCCCTCTCCCTGCTGATTCTGATCGGCGCGAGCAGCCAGTCCGCAATCGCGGCTGATTGTCCCCCTGATGCGCTCGGCACCTCGCGAACGCTGGTGGTCGATCCCCGCGAGCATCCCCGGATCGGCACCATGCAATATGCCGAGACCTTGCCGCTGGACGATCACGAAGTGGTGCTGACATTTGATGACGGCCCGCTGCCGAAATACAGCAACCAGGTGCTGGACATTCTTGCCAGCCAGTGCGTGAAGGCGACCTTCTTCATCATCGGCAGTCAGGCCAAAGCCAATCCGCAGGGTGTCCGCAAGCTCGTCGCCGCCGGCCACACCGTCGGCACGCACAGCCAGAACCATCCGCTGACCTTCAACAAGATGTCGATCGAGCAGGCCAAGCAGGAGGTCGATGCCGGCATCGCCTCGACGGTGGCCGCGCTTGGCGACGCGAGCAAGCTCGCGCCCTTCTTCCGCATTCCAGGGCTGCTGCGCGCCGAAGCGGTCGAGACCTATCTGGCGTCGCGTGGGATCCAGAACTGGAGCGCCGATTTCGTTGCCGACGATTGGCGCCATATCCCTCCGGCGCGCGTCTACGAGCTCGCAATCCAGCGGCTGGAGGAGAAGGGCAAAGGCATCCTGCTGTTGCACGACATCCAACCGCGCACGGTGGCGGCGCTGCCGAAAATCCTGCAGGAGTTGAAGGCGCGCGGCTATCGGATCGTCCATGTGGTGCCGGCGACGCCGGAGCAGCCGGCCACGCCAACCGAACCTGTGCAATGGCTATTGCACCCGCCGATCGAGACCGTCGCAACGGTGCGCTGGCCGAAGATTGCGAATTTCGTGTTCGTCCAGACGCAGGAACTGCCCGCCCCCGGGCTCTCGAATCTGGATTGGCGTGATCCGGGCCTGTTCGATCGAGGACGCCGCCCGCGCGCCGCAATCGCCGCGCAGACGGCATGGCCGGAGCCATTGCGGGTCTCCGAGAACAGCGGTTCGGCCCTGCCGGTCCCCGCCTCCTCCGTCTTCAGGATGCCCGAAGGCCTGCGCGTGACGTTGCTCGCGTCGCATTCACCCGCCAAACGGCCGCAACAGGTGGCAGCATCTCCTGAAGCCGCCAATGCGATGGGGCCGATTTCCGCGAGAGCCCGCACCATTGGCGTACGCCAGGCGCCGCATTCCCGGCATGCCGTGCATCAGAACCCGCAAGGAGGCCATGCGGGTCGTGGCGTCCCCAAGCATGCCGTGCAGGCGCAGCCGAACAGACGCGCACTTCAGGTCGCAAAGCGCTGAAGAGCGCGGCGCGGCGATTGCAGCGTCAGGCGCTCAATTCGTCACGATCTTGGCGATGCAGAGCAGAATGACGAGCGCCAGGAACAGCAGGTCGATATAGGACTTGATCTCGCCGGCATGACGCAGCTCGGTGACGGCACCGACGATCTGCTTGCGTGAGGCTGTCGAACTTGGTCCCTCGACCACCGCCGTCCCAAGCCGACGCGTCTCCCCTTCCAGGCGTTCGATTCGCTGGAAGAAATAGAACGAGCGCAAGGCGGACGCCGCATGCATCGCGGCATAAACCAGCACCAGAAGCGCGACGAGCGCGCGATGCTCGTATTTTTCCATGAAGTTGAGGCTGAAATAGACCAGCGCCAGGAACACGAAATTGGAGACGAAGCGATAGATGTAGCTGAGCAGGATCATCCTGTTTTCCGGATTTCCGAATCGGGCGTGCGATCGGTGAGCGACGGCGCCCGTCGGGTTCGGAATCGCCGGCCCACGAGCTTTCACACCCTTAGCGTACGCCAAGGGTGTTACGGAAAGCCATCGACCGACCTCGGTTGCGGAAAATTTGTCGCCGCGCCAGAGCGGACAACGTAGACGTTCTCCGGCTAGCTCAGCTCAACCTGTAGGATGCGAATGGTACGCGTGGAGGACGGGCGCGACGTCGTTTCAGGACGCCGCGGCTCGACCCGACTATGGCTGCATCTGACGGCGGCGTTCGGCGATCAATTGCTTTGCCTCGTCCATCGTCATCTCGCCCGCGCCGAGCACCTGGTAGGCGCTATCAGGGTTTTGGGCTCGCCCGTCGTCACCGCTCCGTTTCTTTTCGGGGTTCGGATTGGGCGTGGGAGAGCCGTCGCCACCGCCAAAGCCAAGAAACTCGACCAGGATCACCGATGGGCGGTCGTTGTTCGACTGCGTTGGAGCGGCGCTTTGCTGAGTGGCGGCAGTGGCGTTCCCCGCCGTACTCAGCGCGGCAACCGGCGGTGCCTGCACGACCGGAATTCCGGTCGCGCTGCCCTGGACCTGGATACTCGCCGCGTTCACGATCTGCAACGCGGCAAGATTGACGTTGCCCGAGACGCGGATGCCGGCTTCGCCTGCGTCGATGGTGCCGAGCGGAGCGATCAGATCGACGTTGCCGGGCGGCACCTCCGGCATCGGATTGAGTGTCGCGATGCCGGCGCCTGTCGTAGGAACGGTTGGAGACAACGTCACCCGTCCCTAACTGGCTACGCGTGTAATGTTTCTTATTGAGCCGCGCGTGTCCGTGCGGATGCCATCTGCGCAGACATCCGCAGAATGGCGGGCGCCTCACTGTTGGCTCCCGCTGATCTCAAGGAACCGTTGTCGACTTTGCTGCCATTTCCTTCAGCACGCCCGCCATCGCTTCAATGACAGCCTTGGCGGATTCACCGATACCGTGCCGACGCGTGATATAGGCCGGATCATTGTAGGAAAGGAAAGTCTTGCCATCCTCGTCCTGCCAGACCAGCGCCTTCAACGGCAGATCGATGCCGATCGTCTGCACCGATTGCATCAGCGGAGTGCCGGCCTTCGCCGCGCCGAAGATCAGAAGATTCGTCGGCCGCAGTGGCAGGCCGACCGCAGCAGCGCCAGCGCTGTGGTCGATATGGCTAAATACCGCCATGCCCCTGGTACGAACCTCCGCTTCAAACCGGTGCATCGTTTCTTCCGGGCCAAAGCTGCTGTGCAGCGTGATCAATCCATCAGCGGACATTGCATGCTCTCCTGATAACGAAATCCTTGCGCCACGGTACCGCTGCCGGGCGGCAGTCCCTTGCCATCGGGCCTGACGTCGATATCCCATAGCGCGATCTCGCCGGGTGTCGCGGGACGGCCGAAATCATATGCAAGTACGGGAGAAGCGAGCGCAATAGCGCCAGTGAGGAGTACCTTGCTAGTCGAGGACATTTCGAACCCTCCCGGTCTCTTCAATGCTCCAGGTCTGCTGCGCGTTCTAGTGAAAAGTTGCGTTGGTCGCGATTGCGCCGATAAAGGATTTTCGGTCGGGCTGGACATTGCACTTATCGTCGGTCGCACGGCTGACGATCTTGGTCGGCTTACCGTCCCAGGTCCAATCCATCTGAAAGCGCGTTTGCGTCTTCGGCAATACCGGCAGATTTAGCTGCGCATCCTTCCAGCTCTTGGCGCCATCGCTCGAAATCTCGACCTTGCACGCTCTTCGCGCAGACCACGCACTCATTGCTCGTGAAAGGCGCGGTGAAAGCTGTCCCGAACTGGCTGCGTGATGTAGCGGAAGAAGCTTCGCTCCCCAAGCTGCACCATCGCCTCCACCGGCATTCCCGGCGTGAGGCGGACGTTGGGAAGACGAGCAAGCTGGCCCTGATCGATCAGGATCTGCACTTTATAGTAGTTGCTTTTTGTCTGCTCATCGGCGGTGACGTCGGAGGCAACGAAAGTGACGCGGCCCGCAACGAACGGCACGAGGCGCTGCTTGAACGCGGGGAGACGCACCTGTGCTTCAAGGCCGGGATATACGACATCGATATCGTTGGGCGAAAGTTTCACGTTGGCCACCAGCCGGTCGCGCGATGGCAGTAGTTCCATGACCGTATCGCCGGGCTTGACGACAGCGCCGATGTTGAACACCCTCATGCCAAGGACCGTGCCGTCCTCGGGCGCCACCACATCGCGACGCACGGCGACATCCTGCGCGGCGCGCAATTTGTCGTCCACCTCGTTCAGCCTGATACGGGCCTCCCGTATGTCGTTCGAGACATCTTGTAGCCGCTGGTCTTGAATCTGCTTCATGGATGAACGAGATTCCGCGATCGTTGCCCGCGCGCGTTGGATCTGTCCGCTCAGGTCACCCAGTGTCCCTTCCAATCCGGCTTGGTTTCGCTGCAAGGCCAGCACGACGGACAGCGTCGCCAAGCCCTTTGTCAACAACCCCTGCTTGATCTCGGCCTCGTGCCGTATCAGTTCGAGCTGTTGCCGGGTGGCTCGCTGCTGCTGTTCTGCCGATTCAATCACGCCAAGTTGCTGATCGACCCGGTCTCGCAGCACGGCGACCTGGCTTTTCAAGCTGACCGTGCGCGCTTCGAACAGCGCGCGCTGCCCGCTGACCACATCGGCGGCGCGCAGGGCATCGAAGCCTTGCCCGCTCGCCGCCGCCAGCAGATCGTCAGGAAAGCCTATATCGCTCCTTCCGGCTGTCTCCGCATCCAGTCTGGCCAATTTTGCAAGCAATGCCCAGCGCTCGGCTCGCGCCGTCTCGGCCGTCGCGCTCGCCTGCACGTCGTTCAGTCGCATCAACACCTGACCGGCAAGCACATGATCGCCCTCGCGCACGAGCAGTTCCTGAACCGATCCCCCCTCCTGGTTCGCAATGACGCGACGCTGCCCCTCGACCTCGATCAAACCATTCGCGATCGCCGCTTCCGCCAGCGGAGCGGAGATGGACCAGACGCTGAAACCGCCGATGAAGACCGCCATGGCCATCAATCCGAGCAGGATCACGCCGCGTGTTGACGGATGAGGCGCCTCCATTAATGGCGGCGCGGACGACGCGATCGATCGGCCGTGGCTATCAGCGACGACGGCTCGCCCGGATGGAGACGTGAGAGCTCGGGTCATGATGCAACACGGTTCTGTTCGCGTCGGGCGGGTACGGCGGCTCTGGCGATGCGGGGTTCGCTGAGTGCTGGGCGGTTGTCAGGCGCCGGGGCGACGACGCGGTTCAGGATCTCGGCCCGCGGTCCAAACATTTCTGCCGCTCCATCCCGCATCAGCAAGACCAGGTCGACATGCTGCACCAAGCGCGGACGGTGCGAGACCAGAACCACCGTGGTGCCGCGCGCCTTGAGCTTCCGTAATGTGTCGGCCAGATTGGCCTCGGAATCGCCGTCGAGATTGCTGTTGGGTTCATCCAACACCACGAATTTCGGACTACGGAACAGTGCGCGCGCCAAGCCGATCAGCTGCCGTTGCCCGCCGGACAGATACTGCCCGTTCTCGCCGATCTCGGTGTCGTAGCCGCACGGAAGCCGCAAGATCATGTCGTGGCAGCCCGCAAGCTGTGCGGCCCGGTAAACCTGCTCGGGCGTCGCCTCTCCCATCCGTGCGATGTTGCGGAATACCGAACCCTCGAACAGCTCGACGGATTGCGGCAGATAGCCGACGTAGCGGCCGAAATCCTCACGCATCCAGCGATGAACGTCGGCGCCATCGAGGCGCACGGTGCCGGCGCTTGGCGCAAGCGTGCCGATCAGCATCTTGATCAGCGTTGTCTTGCCGGCCGCCGAGGGGCCGATGACGGCAAGACTGTCACCTGGTGACAGCGCGAACTGCACGCCTTTGACGATCGTGGACGTCGAACCCGGCAAGCCGTACGTGACACGCTCCACCGACAGGCGGCCGACCGGGGCCGGCAATGGCCGTCCGGGCGGACGAAGACGAGGCTGGCGAAGAAAATGCTGCAAGCGAAAGAAAGCTTGCCGGGCCTGGACAAGCTGCTTCCAGCCGCCGATCAGCATTTCCACCGGCGCAAGCGCCCGGCCCATGATGATCGAGCCGGCAACGGCCACGCCCGATGTCAGCTCATGCTGCAGCACCAGATAGCCGCCCGCGCCAAGTACGGCGATCTGCACCGAGAGGCGCGCGAACTTGGCCATTGCCAGCAGAACGGAGGCTCGCTGCGCCGCGCGCCGCTGCGGCGGCAGCACTTCGGCCACCGCCTCCTGCCAGCGGCGCATCACCGCCGGCAACATGCCCATGCTGTCAATCACTTCCGCATTGCGCGCGATGCTGTCGGCGCGACGTTGCGAATTAGCCGCCGCAACATTTGCCTCCTTCATCAGCCGCGACGTGGTCAGTTCGTTCAGCAAGGTGAGAGTGAAAAGGACGATCGCTCCTGCCGTCGCGATGCAACCCAGCACCGGATGCAGGACGAAGATCACGGCGAGAAAAATCAGCACCCAGGGAAGGTCGTAGAGGGCAAGCAAAGCAGGCGAGCCGAGATAGCCGCGGCAAATGGCGAGATCGCGTAGTGCCTCCATGCGATAGGAATGACCGGCGAGCACGCTCTCCATCGCTCTCGCAAAGCCCTCCGGCGCGGCCTTCTGCTCGACCCAGGTTGCAACGCGCTGCAGGGTCTGATTGCGCGAGATTTCCAGAATAGCCAGCAACAGGATGGACACACCCGCGATCAGCGACAGATAGAGAAGCGTATCGACATTGTGCGTCGTCAGCACGCGGTCGAAAATCTGCATCATGTAGATCGGGATGGTGAGCTGCAGCAGATTGACCACGCCGCTGAACAGGCCCACCGCCAGCAGCTGAATCTTGCAACAGCCGATGGCGCGGCTGAGGATTGTCTCGCTTTTCTCATGTGGATCGACCACCGCAAGCTTCGACATCGGCTTCATATGCGGCGCCCCAATTTTCCAATTCTGATGTCTTCGTCGTGACATTCGAGTCTCGGCGCTCCCGCCGTATCTGACAGGCACGTCGCGACTTCAAAACCCATCCAGTACGGTCGTCCTCCCCAAACAGGAGGGCGACCGTATTTGGCAGAAGCGCGGTTACGTCGCTTCGAGGACAGGCAATCCTGATCGGACTTAGCTCAGGACAAAGTCGTGGTGAGAGAGGTCCGCGGCATGGACGCCCTGGAATGTCACGTCCCCAGCAGCGCCGAGGTCTAGAACGGCGCCGTTGGCGGTGTCATGCACGTGCGCAAGCGCATCAAAATTGGAGCCGAAGCCCGACAAATTGATCACGTCGTTGTTCACGTCGAAGTCCGTGATAACGTCGTGCCCGGCTTGCGACATCTGGAAGGTGAAGGTATCGGCACCGCCGTTGCCGGTCATAGTGTCGTTGCCCACACCGCCATCGATGCGGTCCGCGCCGCTGCCTCCGATGATGATGTCGTTGCCTTCGTCGCCGAAGAGCTTGTCAGACACCGTGCTGCTGCCTGAACTGGCTGCCTGGATGAAGTCGTTTCCGGCATCGCCGTGGATGTCAGCAGCGGCCTCCCCGCCGAGCGGCGGATTGAAGGCGAGTTCACCGGTGATCCTATCGTTGCCGGCTCCCCCATGAACCACGTCACCGAACGTTTCGGTCCACTGCACGATATCGTCGCCGTCACCCGCATCGGCGAAGCCGTGCTCACCCATATGATCGATAACGTCGTTGCCAAGGCCGCCGAATATCTGATCATGGCTGCCGCCGCCGCTGATATGATCGTCGCCGTCACCGCCATCAAGGATGTCGGTGCCGCCATTTCCAGTGATGATGTCGTTTCCGGTGCCGCCTTCGATATGGTCGCTGCCGTCACCGCCGGTCAGGGTATCGTCGCCGGCATCACCGAAGATCTTGTCGCCCGCCGTGGCGTGCGCCGCGTCCGTCGTAAACGCGGAGATGATGTCGTTACCGTCGCCGCCATGGCTTTCATCGGACGCGGTATCGGAACCGGTGATCCGGTCATCGCCTCCGTCGCCGAAGACGGTGTCTCCGACCGCATCATTCCAGGAGATGACGTCATCGCCGGCGCCGGCATGAACGACATCGTGTCCCATCATCTGGTCGATGGTGTCGTTGCCGTCGCCACCGTAAACCAGGTCGTTGCCGGCCCCGGTGCTGATGTGGTCATTTCCCGACCCGCCATCGAGGTAGTCGTTGCCGCCTCCACCGTTGATGGTGTCGTTTCCGGTACCGCCTTCGATGTGGTCCGCGGCATCGCCGCCGATCAACGTGTCATCGCCGCCGTCGCCGAACATGCGGTCGCCCGCCGTCGCATGTGCGGCATCCGTGGTGAAGGCCTGAATGAAATCGTCACCGTCGCCGCCGTGACTTTCATCGGACGCCGTGTCGGAACCGATGATCCTGTCGTTGCCGCCGTCGCCATAGACGGTGTCACCGACGGCATCGTTCCAGGAGATCGTGTCGTTCCCGTCGCCGGCGTGGACGACGTCATGGCCCGCCATCTGGTCGATGGTGTCGTTGCCATCGCCGCCAAACACCGTATCGTTGCCGGCACCGGTGCTGATGTGATCATCGCCGTCGCCGCCATCGAGGAAATCGTTGCCACCTCCACCGTTGATGGTATCGTTTCCGGTGCCACCCTCGATGTGGTCGTTGCCGTCGCCGCCGATCAGGGTGTCATTGCCGGCATCACCGAAGATCTTGTCGCCTGCGGTGGCGTGCGCGGCGTCAGTCGTGAAGGCCTGGATGAAGTCGTTGCCGTCGCCGCCATGGCTCTCGTCGGCCGCGGTGTCGGAACCGATGATCCGGTCGTTGCCCTCATCGCCGAAGACAACATCACCGACCTTGTCGTTCCACGAGATCAGATCGTCGCCCGCACCCGCGTGGACGACGTCGTGACCGGCCATCTGATCGATCGTATCGATGCCGTCACCGGCGAACACGACATCGTTGCCCGCTCCGGTGCTGATGTGGTCGTTTCCCGATCCGCCTTCGAGAAGATCGTTGCTGTTGCCGCCGGTGATGACGTCGTTGCCCGCGCCGCCGAGGACATGATCGTCACCATCACCGCCGTTGAGCGTATCATCACCGTCATCGCCTGACAGCGTATCGTTGCCGCCGTTGCCGTCAATCGTATCGTTGCCGGCAAGGCCGAAGATATGATCCGGCCCATCGGTGCCGGTCAGGATATCGTCGCCGTTGGTTCCCGTGAGATTGGACATGAGGCATTCTCCCTTTCAGATGTGGGCCTCAGCTTCACATGCGGGGCCTCGGCGAGTTGCAGGTTGACAAAGAATCCTGCGGGCCCTGAACCGACGCCCTCACGCGTTCGTATGCTTTCTTTTCGGAGAGTTCAGGGCGATATGGCTGCATCTGTAATGCGAGGAGCGGATCGCTGTAACCAAACTGTAACGTCGCCCTCAGCGCGCGAGCCGAGAGTCTCATCGATCGGGATGCAAACACCCAATCCAGATGACCCTTCCTAGATCCGCGAAGCATCGATGGACCACTGAAGCCGTACCGCTCCACTCGATCAGAGCTGCAGCAGCGGTCCGCCAAGGACGCCGCAAGATTCGTACAGCCGTCGTACCGCCCTCTCCGAGCTTGGCCGGAGCCTCCATTGCCGTAACCGGCATACGATTCCAACTTGGCTGACATTCCCGACGGCGGCTTGAAGCCTTAGGCATACTCAAGGAGCAAGCGATACTATTGGGCATAACCGATGAAGTCGCTGATCATCAGTTGCTTGTCTTGTATTAGTCCCGGAATGGCACCCACTGCATTTCCATCTCTCGGGATGTCGGCTTCTTCTCAGCCTTTCGCTGTCGGGGCGGTCGACAACGCTTCTCGGATCTGGTCCGCGACCGATGTCGTCAGGCTTGCTCGCGCGAGCCCAAGTGGAATGGTTCGCTCAGTCAAGGAGCGATACAATTCACCGGCGTTAGGGCTGAAGAGGTCCATCGCGGCTATGTGCCGTCGCACCGTGCCGACATCGCCTCTCGCGACGCAGCCGCCCATTCCCTTGGCCAGGCTGCTGCTGGTGACTGCCGAGGTGGTTCCGGCGAGAAGCGGCAGCAGGGCGTTCAAGGCGTCACGTTCGCTGGCGCCGAAGGACTTCCAGATCGACACGGCCTCCGAAAGCAGCGCGATGAAGAAAGGACCAACGTAATAGACCGAGGCATGGTAGATCGCGCGTTGTCCTCGGGGTACCTCCACGGTGGTGCAACCGATGTCGCCGGCCAGCCGCTTGAGCGTCTCGAGGAATGCGGGTTCGGCGGCCTCCACGCCGACCGTCACGCCCGGCAAGCCCCGCAGAGCGACGGCCGGATCGGTAAACATCTGCAGCGGGTGGAAGCCACCTATCGTCGCGCCGTCCGATTTCGCCTTCGCCAACGCTTCGATGTCGGTCGCGCCGCTGCAGTGGACGACCTTATGATGCGACTGCCAGGCGATGCCGTCGGCGACGCGCGCGATGGCATCGTCCGATACGGTCAGCCAGACGAAGTCGCACGCGTCCACCACGTCCTGCGCGCTCGCCAGCGCACGCAGCCCCTCGACTTCCTGCCGCATTTGGAGCGCGCCCTCGCCGCCCCGGCTCCAGGCCGCGGCCACCTGATACCCCGCCCGACTGAAGGCTTGTGCGAGCGTACGTCCGACGCTGCCGCACCCGATGAATCCGAATTTTGCGCTGGGCATCCCGATCAGCTCCGGAACGAGGCATCGAGCCGGTCGAGTTTGCGCAGCAGGGCCGCCCATTCGAGCGAACCGTATCCGCCCGAATTCCGCCTCGCGCCTTCGTTGAGCGTGGGGTTCGTGTTCGCTTCATTGAGCAGCGTGATCTCGCTGCCGGAGAAGCACGTCACCGTGTTCTCGATCGCGGCGGGAGATGGCTGATGGACCGGCCGGTTGCAGGCCAGAAGATCGACCTGGATCCGGCAAGCGTTCTCGAGCCAGTAGATGGCGTTGAAGGCCTGCGGGATCGTCCGGCCACAGGCGAGCAGCCCATGGTTGCGCAGCAGGAGCACGTCGTGTTCGCCCAGATCGCGGACGACGCGATCGCACTCCTCGCCGCTGATCGCCGGTCCTTCGAATTCGTGGTAGCCGACCCGACCGTGGAAGCGCATCGCGGTCTGGGACAACGGGAGCAAGCCTTCGCTCAGACCGCTGACGGCGGTGCCGGCGCGGGTGTGCGTGTGGATGATGCAGTGAAGGTCCGGTCGCGCCCTGTGGATGGGAGCGTGCAGATAGAAGCCGGCGACGTTGACGTTGTAGCCGTGATCGGGTTGCAGGAGCGTGTTGCCGTCGACGTCGATCTTGACGAGGTTCGACGCCGTGATCTCTTCGTACAGCATCCCGTACGGGTTGATGAGATAGCTTCCTTCCTCGCCCGGAACGCGTGCACTGATGTGGTTGTAGATCAGGTCCGTCACTCCAAAGACGGCCATCAATCGGTAGCAGGCGGCGAGATCGATCCGGGTCTGCCACTCATCGAGCGAGACCGCCGACTTGATGTTGGCGAGGGAAAGCACCTTCATGTTGCCCATCTGTGTTGTCCTTTCCAAGTGAACCGACGCGTTACCGCGTCCATTGATCGGGCGAAGCAGTCGGCCGATGGCCGCGGGAGCCCCCGTCGGCCCCTCGCTCTTCGGCCGCTCAGGACTTCTTCAGAGAGACGGCTTCCACCGCACCGGTCGCGGGACGCTCTCGCTCGAGCAGGCGGTTGTCCGGCTTCGCGACCGCGGCGAGGCATAGATCCGCGATGGAATCCGCGAACTCTTCGGTCTGCACCGGGACGCCGCTGGCTCCGGGCGCGAGAACGCTGATCAGACCTTCCATGAAGGCTCCGACGAGGCAGGTTGCGGCGACCCTGACGTCGACCTTGCGGAATTCGTCGGCGGCGAGGCCTTCCTTGATAATGGTCTCGAAGACGCGCGCGACGGCAAGTCGATACTTCAGTCGCGTGCTTTCCACTTCCGGATCGATCGGCTCGAAGATAAGGCCGTAGGCGAGGCGCTTGCCGCGCACGGCTCGCAGCACGAAGGTGCGGACCGCGTCCCTCACCTTCTGCGACGGCTCTCCTTCCGCGACGGCGATCCCCGATAGAACGTCGACCTCGCGCTGCGAAACCGTGCTGACGATGGTGGCGCAGAGATCCGCACGTGACGGGAAGTATCGATAGATCGTTCCGACCGCGACGTCGGCTGCGGCCGCGACCGCGTTCATCTGAAGCTCCTGGAATCCGCCATCCATCACGACGCCGCGCGCGGCCCGCAGGATATGCGTCTTCTTGTCGAGGGAACGGACCTGTCTAGTCGCCATCTCGTCACCAAAGATGAAATCGAATTCATTTTCATCTTGATTTGGAAATCAATCGGTGTCAAAGAGATGATGTAATTTAGCGTCAAAATCAGCAGTTTTTGGCCGACATGAAACTGAACGATCGATTCAGTCTTGTGGGCTTTCCGACTCTGCCTGAGGGTCGGTTCGGTTTCGAGAATGCTCGCCAACGTAGCGAGCCACGAACCTAGGAACGAATTGGAGGCGTCCCATGACCCAAGCACTCGAGGCTCCCGCCAGCCGTTACGGCACCCACAAGGTCCTAAACCAAGCCAAGCCCGCCGCCGGCTTCAACGCCTTTACTGGCGACGCCGTGCTGCGCGCCGCGATCGAGCGCGAGGCTCCTTGGGCCGCGGACCGCTGCGAGGCCCTCGGCGCGATCGCGGGCGACGAGGATGTGCAGGAGCTCTCCCGCCTCGCCAACCGCCACTTGCCCGAACTGAAGACCCACGATCGGTTCGGCAACCGCATCGACTGGGTCGACTTCCATCCGAGCTGGCACGAACTGATGTCGCTGGCGTGGAAGCATGAAGTACCGAACCTCGCCTGGCGCACCAACCAGAAGAACGGCCACTACGCCCGCGCCGTGCTGTCCTACGTCTGGAATCAGGTCGAACAAGGCACCGCCTGTCCGACCGGCATGGCCTACGCTTCGTACGCGGGCTTCGAGGCCGAGCCCGCGCTGGCGATCTGGGCGGAGAAGGTCAAGGGGACCGAATACGAATTCAGCCGCCGCGAGGTGAGCGAAAAGCCTTCGGTCGTGATCGGCTACGCCATGACCGAAAAGCAAGGCGGCTCCGATCTCCGCGAGACACAGACGACTGCTCGCTTCTCCCACTCCGAGGATTATCACGGCAAGACGGCGCACTGGTACGAACTGACCGGCCACAAGTGGTTCTGCTCGGTGCCGCAAAGCGACGGCTTCTTCACGCTCGCCAAGGTCAATGGCGGCGTGACCTGCTTCTTCCTGCCGCGTACGCTGCCCGGCGGCAGCTACAACAACTTCTTTGTCCAGCGTCTGAAGGACAAGGCCGGCAACAAGAGCAACGCTTCCAGCGAAGTCGAGTACGCCGGCAGCATGGCGATCCGCGTCGGCGAGGAAGGCCACGGTATCCGCGAGATACTTTCGCACGCGCACCTGACCCGCTTGGACTTCGCGATTGGCTCCGCCGGTCTGATGCGTCAGTCGCTGACGCTGGCCCTGCAGCACACCACCACCCGTAGGGCGTTCGGCACCTCCATCGCGGACCGACCGATGATGACCAACGTGCTGGCCGACATGGCCGTCGAAGTCGAAGCTGCCACGCTTCTGGCGCTGCGCGTCGCAAAGGCGACAGACCAGATGAAGGCCTCCGAACACGAGCGGCTGCTCGCCCGCGTAGCCACGCCAGCGGCCAAACTCTTCAATTGCTCGCGCGCCCCGTCCATCGCCTACGAAGCGCTCCAGTGTCATGGTGGGAACGGCTTCATCGAAGAAAATCCGATGGCGCGTCTCTACCGCGAAGCGCCGCTGAACAGCGTCTGGGAGGGCACGGCGAACATGATGTGCATGGATGTCCGTCGGGCGATGGCCAAGGACCCGCGCACGATCCAGGCACTCTTCGACGAGACCCGTCCCCTGCTCGGTCAGGACGCCCGCTTCGACGCGCTGGTCCTTCATACCGAAACACTGGTTCGCGAAGCCGTTGAGGAGTTCGTCGCCCGTCCGATGACCGAAGCGGTCGCACGCGTCCTGCAGGGTGCAGAGCTCCTGCGTCACAGCACGCAGGACGTCGTCGACCTCTTCCTCGCCACCCGCGCACCGAACGCATCGGGGTCATGGGGCTCGCATTACGGGACGCTGGCGTTCAGCGTCGACCAGGCGAAGGCGCAGAAAGTCATGCGCCGCGCCGTGGTCGTCGAATGAATTGAGGAACGTATGTGTACGCAACGAGTTTGATCGTCATAGTCGGTTCGCACCGGCCGCATGGTCTTAGTGGACAAGTCCGTCGTCGCTACTCGCCGGCACGACCCGTTTGCGTTCTTCCACCGTCAGTCGTTGCAGCGCGCCTGGGCCAAGATTACCCGCGCCGACGATCTGCACCGGACTATCGGGGTTTTGTGAGCGCTGCTCGCGCTTGCGAGGACGTTCTTCCTCGCCATCGCCGCCGCCGAATCCGAGGAACTCGACGATAATGACGGAGGATGGTTCGTTGGCCCCCTGCTGCGGGGGCGCCGCCTGCCGGGCCGCGGCCCCGGCCTGGTTTCCGGCTTCCGGCAGTCCACTGATATTCGGCGGCTCGATCACCGGCACGCCTTTGGACTGGCCGCCGACTTCGATATTGGCGACGTTCAGGACATGCAGCGCCGCGAGATTGAGATTGCCCGCGACCCGGATGCCCGCATCCCCTGCATTCACCGTGCCTTCGGGCGCAACGAGGTCGACATCGCCTTGAACCACACCAGCAAAACCGATGATGGTGCCGATGCCACTACCGGAAATATCCGCCCGCTCTTGGACACGGGTAACCGCATCAACGCTAGTGGCAACCTCCGGCGCCGAAGGAACGCGGGCCGTCTTTGCGCCGCGACCGGCATCGATATCGCCAAGTGTAGCCCATAGCGTCTCGTCTCCACCGCCAAACGTCAGGACACGCGACCGATTCACCGTGACGCTTTTCTTCACGAAGACACTGATATCGCCCGGCCCGAGCGCAACGAGGCCTTGCCCGTCCCCGATGGCTGCGCCCAGTGCTGCAACCTGCAATCCACCGCCGGGAGCCAGCACCTCGATGCCGCCGCCGGCCATGGTGCGCAATGTCAGCGACTGGCCGAGCACATCGCCCTTCCAGCCCTCGCCCGGGAACAACGCCGCGATCGCTGCGTAGCCGCGGTTGTATCCACCATTGAGCGGCCGGCCCTTGCTGTCGGGCGTCAATTGATCGCGGCCGGCCTCACGCAGCTCCTGCATATAGACGCGATAGACGAACGCATCGCGAACCAGTTCCGGCAGGCTTAGGAAGCGCGCCCACGCGTCGAGCGGCGACAGGGTCTCGCCGGTCTTCTCTTCGATGAAAGAAACGAGGCCAAATCTGAGCAGCTTCTGCTGGCCGTCGCGCTCCTCGCTCCGATCGGTGAGATAGAGCGGCACCAACGTGCCGTCGGGCAGTGTTGTCGTCAAATAGGCCGGCATGGCCGCGACACGCGAGGGATCGAGATAAGCAGCGATGAAAGCATCGTAGGATGGCCGCTTGTCCTGCAGGCCTGCCATCACAGAGATCGAGGCGCCTTGCTCCGGTAGCCCTCTGATGTCGGTGCCGACGACCGGCCGGTTATTGCCGTCGAAACTGCGATTGCCGGTCGTGGTAATGGACAGAGCCTGTCCGTAGACGTCGCGGCCTGTGCTCAGCGTGATCAGCCCCGGTCCTTGAACTTGCATGGTGCCGCCGATGATGTCGTTGCCGGCCTCCAGAAGCGAGACGTCAGTCGCATGCAGATTGCGCAGTTGATAGTTGATGTCGCGGATATCCGTGCCGGCACGGAACCATGTCTGCTCCGCGGTCATGACCTGCGTCGAGAGTGGATCGCCGTCGTTCCGCAAGAGCACGTTGGAGATGGTCCCACGACGGGCGTAGATGCGGCTCGGCTCATAGTCCTCGGCGTTGGGCAGCACCGCGGGGTTGCGAATGCTCTGCAGGAAGAGACCGTGAACTCCGTAAGTGACCCGGTCGGTAGAAATGGCATTCTGCAGCATGAAGTGGAAGCTGCTTCCGCTTTGCCGCGGATTCTGGAATATGTCGTCGAAAGGCGAGCCCGCGAAACTGATTACGACACCGTTGATGCCGTCCACAGGCTGGAACGGAGACGGCATCATCTCCGGAATGGCGCGCGTTTGGGTAATCGAGCCCAGGATGATGTCCCGGTCGGCGAGCAACTGCAGCTCCGGACGCGTGCCTGGCGCGGTGTAGAGCCTCCCGAAGTTGACGATGTCGCCATTCAGCGCGAGCACGTTCGTGATCGCAGGATAGAGATTCGTGGCGAAGAGACCGATCGCACCGTAGTCGGAATCTCCATCGAAAACGTAGCTGAGGTTCAGGTCCTTCGACAGGAATTGACCTTGATTGACGAGTCGAACGTCGCCGCCGATCGATACCAGATTGAGAGCGGTGCGGTTTGTATAGCCGCTCATGATCGCGCTCTGACGAGCGATACCGCCCAATAACAGAGGGTCACCGCTCAGCATCAGCGGATCGAGCACGGTTTGGACGATCAAATCGCCGGCCGTGCGCACACTCAATTCGGCGTCGCCGAGAGCGAACACAGGGGCGATGTTGTAGATTCCGGCGGCGCGTCCGCTGATGGTTACGGATCGCCCGGTCGCAGTCTCACCCGCGGTGACCGTGCCTATGCCACGGCCGACATAGTAGTAGCCAGCGCGGAGCGCGCCTTCGACGTCGACAGTCAGTGCACCGCCATTGCGCATTTCCAACGATTTGGCCTCGCCGCTCGTGCGACCGCCGCGCACCCGACCGTTGGTCGGGAGAGCCACGAGAATATTATCGAGATCGCCTCCGGCGAAGACCGAGACATTGCCGCCACCGAGCGCGCCAACGCCTTGCGCAAAGTTTGCGTAGTCAATCCACCAGGAGTTCTGCTCGCCCGGACGGAAGACATAGTCTTGATCCGTGCCGCCGACGTGCTTGAGCCATTCAACGAAGAGCTGGTTGTCCTTCGGGTTGGCCGGAAGCGCCGACGAAATGCTGCCTCCCGCGGCAATCGTAAGGTGTCCACCCTCGATTCCGTAGGTCGCCGCAGAGGGCGCAGTGAAGTTGTCCCAGGTCGTCGTATCTTTGCGCCCCGCAGTGTAGACGACCGATTGATAGTGAGCGAGGTCGAGGTTGCGCCCGGCGCGGAGATCGATATCGCCGGTGCCGGTGCGCACCAGTATGCCACTGCTGCTGTTACCTACCGTGATCGTGCCAGAATTGCTGCCGAGACCGGCGAGCGGCATCGTGGTGATCGCCGAGGCCGAGCCGAGATCGGCCCCGGCGACGAGCCGAAGATTCCAGGATGCGGCATCCTGCAACACCCCGGACCGGTCGGCCCGATCGAAGCCGTCACTGAGGTTGCCGTTGATGATCAGATTGCCGGCAGCGCGGAGCGTCAACGTGCCCTCGCGCTGTGAAGCTCCAAAGTCGGCGAACAGGTTCCAGTCCTGGTCGATCAACAGGTCGCCGGTGCTGCGAATCTCGATCCCGGACATGAGCTCGATGCCGCGTGAGCTGAGCTCTAAGGCAGCCGCGATGGCACCAGCATGGGTACCGAACGTGTGGGCATCGTCAACCGCCTGGACCTGAACCGCGCTGGTGGTGCCGCTGGTGTAGACACTCACGCCCTCGAGCACAGCCGAGCCGGCACCGATGATGCGGGCTGCCAAAGCATCAACCGCGATGCCATCGTGGTTTTCGTTCTGCAACGCCCGGAAGCGCACCCTGCCGCCGTCGCCGCCCGCGACATCGATCGTGCCTCCGCGAACATCGAGCCTTCCGCGCGCCGCCTCAAGCGTCACTCGGCCAGAGCCAAGTGTGGCGTCGGTCGCACCGGCAAGAAGATGAGCAGAGCTCTCCATCACCAGGCCATTGCCGCCCGAAATCGAGATGTTGCCGCCGTACGTCGCGCGCGCATCAACGCTACCGGCGATCGTCACCCGTCCCTGGTCGGCCGCGAGTTGGAAGTCTTCGACCTTGGTCATGCCGGAAACGACGACATCGCCGGATCGGATACGGAACTGGCGCGAGCGGGTGAAGCCCGCCGCGTTAAGGCGGTCGGCGAAAGCCGCGAAATCCGGCAACTCGGCGATGTCGAGCACGAACGTGCCGCCCTTGCCGTTCGCTCCGGCCTGCGCGGCGACCGCGCCATCGAGCACAACCGTGCCGCCACCAGATGCCGTCGCCGCAAGACTGCCGGCATTGCCACCGCCAGGGTGCGCAGCCAGATTCAAGATCGCGCCAGAGCCAAGGACAACATTGCCGCCGTCGACGGCGGTCAGGCTGATGCGTCCGGCATCGCCATAGGCGCTGACGTCGAAGAATTGCTTGGCGAAGCCGCCGACATCGATCACCGCACCGTTGGACAACGTCACGCCACCTGCGCCGGCCGTCAGTTCGACCGCGCCGCCGAGCGCGGCAATGCGGGTCGCGACCTCAATCGTCTGGCCGCGGAGCGTAAGCCGGGTGCCGAGGCTCTCCTCGAGACTCGTCGATGCCGTGCCGGCTCCCGCGAGCCGTAGCATGCCGCCCGCGATCAACGATTGCGCAGCGCCGCTGCGCCCGGTCAGCAAGGGGGTGTCGATCGTCAGCGCTGCCATGCCGGTGTCGATCCCGCCATTGCCCTGCCCTGTGATCTGGCGACGTCCCGCCATCACGACATGATCGAAACCGGAGATCGTTTTCGTTCCGGCCCCGAGAATGAGCTGGTCCGCGGCCAGCGTCAGCGTGCCTGATCCAGTGCCCGCAGTCGCAGCTCCTCCACCGCTGTTGATGAGCGCGATCGAGCCGCCGGACACCTCGATGTCGTTGGCGCCATATCCCGCAAGGCCGGCGCCATCGAAGGTCACCGAGGCAAGTCCGGCACCGCTCAGGTTGAACGAGGAATAGAAATCGAGCGTCGTATAACTGCGGAGCGTCAGGCTCTCGGCGCGATTCAATTGCTTTAAGGATTCGAGAGACAGGACGAGGCCGTTGGTGCCGCCGCCGAAGCCGATCCGGCCCGACGCGACGGACAGCGAGGCCGCCGACAGCACCGCGCTTCCGGCAAGCTCCGTCGTCTGTGTAGCATCGATCAGAAGCGCACGGTCAGCCGTAAGGCGAACGCCTTCGCCGACCCGCACCGTGCCGCCGATCGTCGTGTCCACGCTCTCGCGGATCACCTGGACGACATCACCGTTCGACACGCGGATCAGCGCGCCATAGTCCTTGGACGGCGCCACCATGACGTCGTCGGCCGGGTTGCCGTCGTCCCAACCGTCGGGATCCTCGTAGCGCGCCGCCACCTGCGGCTTCATGATCAGATTGCCGGCGCCGCGCGTCGCCGTTCCCTCTGCCCTGATCACGCTGCCGGCGCCGATGTCGACGAGCCCGCTCGCCGCAAGGATAATCTCCGGCCCGGTGAGGGCCGAACCGGAGTCGTTCCGGACGAGGATGTCGCTCGCGGTCACGTCGAGACGCAAGCCGAGAGGATCTCCTGTGCGCGTGCCGCCGATCAACAGACTTCCGGCGCCGAACCTGGACAGGCTCGCGGAATCGATGACCAGGTAACCGTCGGCGCGCAGATCCGAGCCATCAACGCCTGCACCAACGATCGCAATCTTGGTTCCGGCGATGTCGATAAGAGAACCGCGGCCCCCTTCCGGGGTCTGCGCTTGCAGGCTGCCGTCGAGGATCAGTTGCTGCGTCGCCTTGAACACGACGGCGCCGCCATCCAGCGGCAGCCGCGGCGTCACCACATTGAGCCCGGTCAAGCGATATTGTGTGAGCTTGAATGTATCGGAGGCGAAGAAGGTGTTGGCGAAGGCCTCGTTGTACTCGGTGTACCGGCGCAACTGCGTGCCCGTCATCACCCGCCAGACTGACGAGAGCTGGTCCTCGCTGCCTAGCAACGCATCGCCGCGCCGACCGCTCATCATGACCGATCCGTCGGCAAGGCTCACAGGCCTCGCCAGCGGCGTGGTCGTCGCCGGGGAAACGAGCGAGACGAGATAAGCGCCGGGCAACGCCGCGTAGCTCGACGGCAGCAGCGTGTACCAACCGGCCGCTAAACCATTGCCGCCAGCAAGCCAGACTCGATCACCGACCATGCCGCCCGGTGCCGCGCCGTTGAAACCGGGGATCACCGCATAGCCCTTGGCCGACGTCAGGATGTCGTGCGAACCGCCGGGCCCAGGCACGAACTCACGGGCGTAGAGGTCGCCGCCGCCGCGGACGTCGATGACCGACCCCGCCCGACTCTCGACAACCGGGGCTTCAAGCGAAATCCGCTTCTCGGGAGGCGAGGTCAGAACACCGTCGGCGCCCACCGCACCTGGCTTGGTCGGATCGAGCCAGTTCTCTCCATTGGACAGACTTCCATATGGCACGGTGAGCCCAGCACCCGACACCGATGTCACACTGCCGGCACCGAGGATCAGACGCTCGCTTGCTTTCAGCGTTATCTGCCCGAACGGCGCTCGAAGCACGCCATTCTGTTCGATGACAGGCGCCGCCAGAGTCAAACTGCCGCCGGCCGACAACGGCGGAGCGACCACGTCCTTCCGGTCGACCGTTATCCGATCGGACGCTTTGATTGTCGCCTTGGTGCCCGTCGCCGGATAGACCTGCCCGGCTCTCAAAACCAACGCTCCATCGACATCGAGAACAGAGAGCGGCGGGATGCTGGCGTCGAACGGTGCATTGAGCCGGAACTCGGATGTATCGAAGGCCGTTTCCGCGAAGCCGCGGATATTCATCTCACTGTTCACGTCGATCACGGATGCGACCAATGTGAGCCCGCCTTCGCGCCTAGTGCTGGACTGTCCGGTTCCAGTCAATGACATGTATGGCGCGATCAGGCTGGAGCGGCCGCCGTTGAGATTGACGAGCGGTGCCGAAATCTGAAGAGAACGATCCGCTTTGACGACCGCGTTGTCGAGCTTGATGCTTGCTGCCGTCGTCAGCGACACGTCGGCGAAAGAGCCCGACGCCAGCACACCCGGTCGAATGTACGCATTGCGAACCTGCACAGTGGACGGGAAAATCGCCAGCAAGTCCGTCCCGACAGTATCCCGGAGTTCTTGAATGGTCGCGTCGGTCCAGCCGTAATTTCTCGGATCAACACCGCTACCACTTGCCGGTGGCGCGGAGGTGATGATGATGTTTCCGCCGGTTCCGGCTTCGATCATTTCCTTTGAAATGAGCCATGAGCCCGATGCTGGAATCCCCAAATCCCGGGCGATTCGCGCAAGGTCGAACCCGATCACGTCGAGCGGGTTGTAGTCGCACGCACCGTTGGCCGCGTATCCCCAGCAGTCGGGATCGAGTTGTCCGAGCCCCGCATCGTTCTTGATCGCCTCGATCGGATTGAAGCCGCCCGAGACCTCCGCGTTTATCGAGATCTTGCCGTTAACCGCACCAGGGCCGCCCGCCTTAGCGACCAGACGACCTGCAATCACACCCCATTGCAGCGTGAGCGAGATCGAACCGCCGTTGCTATCGATGCGGGAGTCGAGGTTGCTGTGCTGGAGGCCCCCTATCGGAACCTGGACAATACCGCTCGCGCCCGAGACGTCTATGAGCGAACCGGCATCGAGGTCCACCATGACGCCTTTGATGCCCACGGAGCCGCCAGGACGAACGTCGACGACAGGTTGAAGGTTTCCGTTCTTGACCAGCGTCGATACGCCACGCGCCAGCAATTCGGCGCCATCAGCGAGCATAACGTCGCCGTTGTTCGCCGAAAGCTGGATCGTTCCTGCAGGGGCATCCAGCGTGCCCTTGACCACAACCTGGCTGCCGGTTTCGGAGGTCGCAAGAGAAATGGTGCCGCCGATGTCAGTCCTGACGACGGCGCCAGCACCGACGGTGACATTGGTTCCGCCTGCCAGACTGAGAGCATTGGGCTTGCGTTCGACCCGCTCGTAGACAGGCAGAACGGCAAGCGTTCCGAGAGCCGCGATGGACGTCCCCGTTTCGGCAGCGAATGCCTTTTTAGTATCGATCACCAGATTGGAGACGCGATGGTCGATGTTCGCCCCTTCGGTAACCGTAATCGTGCCTTGCGTCGTGATCGCCAGCGAGCGGAAGCCGCGATCACCCAAAAGAGAATCGTTCAGATGGAAAGCGGCGGTATTTGTGCCGGCGCCGCCCAATTCGACATCGGAGCTCGTGATGAGCTCCAGTTCGCCGCCCGAGCCCGCCGCATAGCCGCGAAGATCGATATTCGACAGCATATCGGCATCGGCAATTCCCAGCCTGATACGTCCCGCGTCACCGGCTGTGATGCTGGGCTTGCTGCCACCGCTGAGCTTTGCCCCGCCAGAAACGTCGATAACAGCGCCTTGCTCGAAGTCTCCGGCGACCTGAACCGTACCGCCATCGATCTTCCGAAAGAGCGACGCTGCCGGGTTCAAAAGTTCATTGATCCACTGTCCGCTGACGTCGATCCGCGAATTTGCCCCGAAAGTGTTGTGCTGGCCGACGAACCAGATATCGCCGCCGGCGATACGGATCGTCCCGTCGATAGTGAATGTGGTCGGCAGGTTGTTCGGCACGTTGGAGATAACGTTCAGTTTGGCTCCGGGCAGGAGTTCGAGCGCTTCGCCTTCACCGAGCGTGAAACCCTTGGCGACATAGAACTCGAAGGAACCCATGCCGGACTGGGCGAGCACGGCGGGGTCAAGGTAAGTGGCTTTGTCGCGATGCGGATTGGCCGAATTCGGATCGTACCAGATGGTGTCGAGCGCGCTCGAGACGTTGAAATCATCAGCCAAGCGAACCGGATCGCTCGCGATGATGAGCTCGCCGGGTAGCCACAACCGGGCCGGATCGCTGTTGGCGCCAATCTTTAACGTACCAGCCTTCGCTGGATTACCGAGCGCCGCCTGGCGCTCGCCGACAACCACGCCGCCCCAATAGCTACCTTCGAGAACGAGTGCTTCGGCTGCAAAGAGTTGAATCTCACCGGCGTCACGCCCCTCGGTGTATCCCTTCTCGAACGTGCGCGCTGACTTGCCGAGCGGGTCAGTCCATGTTTCGCTGATACCCCACCGGTCATGGCGACGGGTAAAGCCCCCCGCTACCCCCGTGTAGAGCTGGTCGGGCAAGGCGTCGCCAATATTGTAGACTCGTCCATCGGCGCCGCGCAGCTTGGTGGTCGTGTTCCAACCATCCGTATAGCGCACCGACCCACCCGAGACGTCGAGCAACGACTCCTTGCGGGTAATGATCGAACCGCTGGATTTTATGACGATCGAGCCGGCCTTGGTGGAGAGTTCGGCAAGATCAGTCTTGCCCACGCCGACCCAGGATGAGACGTCGGCCAAAGGCGTGCCTACCCAACGGCCGGGCTGGCCGTCGATCCAATTGACCTCGGCCATGGGCCCGCTGGTGAAGTCACCCGATCGCCGTCGATCCACGATCACTTTGAGGCCGCGCAACCAGGAATCACGATAGAGCGGCGTATCGCGCAGCTCGTTTATGTAGAGCTGGGCCTCGACGAAGTTGCGGTCCATCGACACCGCGATGTCCTGCAGGCCCGCGACGCTCAAGTAGGCATTTTCGCCGATGTAAACGCGGCTGCCGTCGCGAACGGTCGGCTCGCCGGATATCGGCTCTTCCCCCGAAAGCGGCGAGGTGCTTGCCACGATGCTGATCTTGCCCGCCGGAACGATCACGCTTGCGCCTGCCTTCACATCAATCAGGTTTCCGCGCAACTCGACGCGGCCGGGCTGATAACGTGTCTTGAGCGATGTCTGCTCGATCTCTTCGACGTCGCTCAGGTCGGGTGTCGCCAGGGTGACGCTGTTCGAGCCCAGGGTCAGACTTCCGGTCGACCAGTATTGCAGGGGCGAACCGCTGAACGAGCTGCCGTTCGCCATCATGCCTTGATCCCAGGCGAGCAGCCGGATCGAGCCATCACGGTTGTTCAGCTTTGTGGTCGTGAAAAGCCCGCCGTCTTGTACGATCTCGCGACCCATGATCGTAATATTCCCGCGGTCGCTTTGGATCACACCGTCATTGGCGACGCGGTAGCCGACCGAAGCCGCCCTCGCCGCCATTTCGGGGAAGACGATGTCGCGCAGATCCTGCGTGAAGGCATTGGTCGGAGCTAACGGATTGGTCGCGGCCTGCATCGCATAATAGTCGAACAGCCAGCGCATCGGTGACGATACGGCGACGTCCAGACCGCGCACGCCCGTTTGGCTGGTCAAGAGATAGATCTGCTCACCGGCAGCCATGATCACTTGGCCATCCGGGGCGGAGATCTGACCGGAATTGATCACTTTCGGCGCGAACAGCATGACCTTGCCGGCGCTCGCGGTCTCGATCCGAGCGCCGGCCTCAACGCTCACGTTGCCCGGCGCCGCGCCGATCACCGCACCCGGAACCTGACTGGGGTCGTTGACGGAGACGAATTGGTTCGGCTGCCGTTGCTCCAGATAACCGAACTGGGGCTTGTAGACGTAGGTGTTGCCGCTCGCGTCGGTACCGTAAAGCTGCTTGTTGATACCGGCCAGGAACTGCTCATTGGACAAGGCCAGCGAAGAAGCAACGAGCGCCCCCACATTCACCTGGCTCGCGCCACCGAAGATGATGCCGTTCCGATTGATAATATAGACTTGGCCTTCGGCCTTGATGGAGCCGAGGATTCTGCTCGGTGCCTCCGAAGGATCGAGAACGCGGTTGAGCGCGATCCAATCCGACGCATTTGAACCGCCTGCGCGCTGGTCGAAATAGAGCTGGGTGCGGCCGCCGACGTTGAAGGTCTTCCACTCGAGGATGGCCTTCTGCTGCGATTGCTTGATCGTGACGTTGGCGTTGCCGCCACTGACGGTCTCGGTCGGGAGCTCCGCCCCCTGCCACAGGTTCGCCCTTGTGGCCACGCCCGGAGCCACCTGAAGACCGCCCGGCCGCAAGCCATTGGGCACGATATCCGGCGTGGCGCCGAGCTGGACGCGCGCCGCATCGCGAGCGGCCTGCTGGCTTGCCTGCATGGCCTGCACCGCAAGTGTCGCGCGCTTCAAGGCATTCTGCGCATCACGCGCCGCCTGCGAAGCCTCGAGCTGGACGGCCTGAGCGGCCGCGACCGCAGCGGCCGTGGGAGACGATGGTTGTCCGCCAAGAGGCCGCGCCATTGCGCCCGGCACAGTCGCAATGAGAGCCAAAGCGCTGACGGTCGCAAACAACTTGGCACGACGTATTGTGAACTGCGACTTGCGACTGCTCGACGCCATGATCATTCCTCGACGGTTCTTAATCGGTCGGGAACATGCCGTTCAGACGACGCCGCCCGGACATCCAACTGTCGGATGCACGCTACAAACGCGTCTTGAGCCTATCCCCTCAATGTCACCCGGTAAGACCGGCCGAGCAGCGCGTTACTGAACCGCGCCGGAGAAAAAAATTCGAAGGAGAGGGAATGTTCTCGTCGCACACGCATTCGGCGTATTCTATGACACCACGACGACACCGCCGGGCAGTTGTGTAATGCGCGCGCCATAAACGTCCTGGATAAGCGCAATGAGATCGTCGATACGGTCGAGCGTAAGCCGAACTTCCACGCGACGCCGACCAAGCGCTTCGTTCATGAGCATGATGTGCCCTGGCCGATAGCGGTTGACCTCGCCGATCACTTCTGAAAGTGGGGTTTGACGAAACACCAACTGGCCTTCGCGCCAAGCCAGGACGGCTCCAACATCGGCCGCGACAACGGGCTCCAAAGCGCCTTGGGCATAGGCGACCTGCCGGCCTTCATACAGCGTGACGGAGTTTCCGGAGTAGTCGATCGCCACCGAGCCGCGTTCGCAGGTCACGGTCGCCCGCACACCTTCGCAGCGTACATTGAAATGCGCGTCGACAGCGCGGATGCGGCCGCCTGCTGCCGTGATCGTCAGCGGCGCATCGAGCGACTTGCTTGTGACGATGGCCACTTCACCCGACACCAGTTCCAGCGGCCCTTCACCGGCCGCGTGTGGCATGTTGAGGCTCGTACGCGTGTTGAGATCGATCGAGGCGCCCGATTGCAGCGCAATCCGACGTCGCTCGCCTATTGCGGTCCGCAGGTCCGCCCGCAACTCGGAGGCCGACGGCCAAAGATCAAGCGGCGGCTTCACAACAAGGTAGCCGAGTGCCGCAGCCGCCGCAGATGCCCCCGCGGCAGCCAACATCGTGCGTCGGTTGAAGACCGCGCGCCGGGGACGTCGCGATGCCGATGCGATGTTGTCCCAGAGCAGGTTCGCTTCCGCGAAGGCTTCAGCGTGCAGTTCGCTGCGCTCGCACCAGCGTTTCAACGCCGCGGCATCGGCCACGGTGGCGCGTCCGGAGGTCAGGAGCACCAGCCATTGCTGTGCTTCTTGTTTAATGGTCGGCCGCATGTCGGGCGGTGTGATCGGATCGTCTTCGCGCATGGCACTTCTAAGACCCTTTTCGGGGACCAGAACTGAACCTGCGATTCAGCTTTCTTTCAAGCCGATTGGAGCAATGCCGCAGCGCATTCAAGAGCTCCTTCTCGACCATCCGGGGAGAAATGCCAAACCGCTCTGCGATCTCCTCGTGCTTCACATTATCCAGCCGCGCGAGAAGCAGAATGGCTTTGCGGCGCGGCGTCAGCTCTTCCAGTGCAGCCCGGAGCATCGCAAGCTCCGCTCGCGCCTCAGCTATGCGCTCTGGATCAAGCGCGCCATCCATCGTGTGACGAATCGCTTCGATCTCAGAAGCGGTGAGTTTCCGATTGTCCTTCTCCCTTTGATCCGCGGCGACATTGAGAGCCATCCGGAACAGATAGGCCTCGGGCTGCTGCACCAAGCCGATATCGTCTATGCGCGCTATTCGCAGCCAGGTTTCATGCAGCACCTCGGTCGCCAACGCGTCCGAGCCAAGCCTCCAGCGAAGACGTTCGCGAAACCGTTGATAGCTTGCTTCGAAAACCTTCATCATTCGTGCTCGCGCGCCGGTCATGGTCGTGCCCCCGCGGAGCGAGAGCAACCACCATTCGACGACGCGGCGCGCAGGATTATCGTGATCGGTTGCGACAAATCCCGTGGCGGGGGCACGACGGTGTCACTCGTAATTCGCGTCGTGATCGCCGCGTCGAGGCTTTCATTGCCGGTCGAACCAAGGAGATGCAGGGCCCGTATCCGCCCGCTCTCTTCGATCCACACTTGAAATGCAGCGCGGTAAGTGCCAAGCCGCGTGTCGTCATTACGGCACAACGCGCGCTCGACGGAATTCTGAAGCTCGGCAAAATAGGCACTCTCGTTAGAGCGATGCGTCGATTGCGATCCCGGGGTGCCGACTGTTGGATTCGGCGGCGGCGGGCCCACGGTGAAAGCGTTGGCACCGACGTAGCGGATCGCAAGGCCCGTTCCGGCAAGGAGCACCTGCAGGGCGTCGGTCGGAGAAAAACGACCTTTGACGGGCGGCGAGTGCAACCCATTCGCCAACTCGCCGTCGATCAGCGCCGTCATGCCTGTCCGATTGGCGAATTCAACCAAGGCGCTGCCGAGCGGCTGCGCGGCCAGATCAAAGTTGATGTGCCGCTCGCGCGCCATCGCCCCGCCGATCGGGGACAGCGCGAGCATCAGCGCCAATCCTTGACTGAGCGGCCGGCAGGTACATGCCCTGCGGACGCGCGCGGTTGCGAGCGCATCTCGCATCAAACGCCCTGCCCCCTTACAAACGCAGCGATCTGCGGCACGGTAGCTAGGTCGGCACCATTACATTTTTATGACGGCACGAGCGTCCCCGCACAGCCATCGTTCCGCCGGATCGCCCCTGACCGCCCTGATGCGGCAAGACCGGGCACCGCAACCTGCTGAATCGCGGCGCAGGCCAGCGAAGCTGCCGGCCTTGCCGGTCGAAATGGCGAGCAGCGCGCAGCAGGGGCCGCAGATCGATCGCGTCCCTTTCCGCGACGGTAGGTACGCTCGGTATCGGAACAAATTCCGAGACCCGCACGTCTAGGAAGTGTGTGGGACTAAGCTATTCTTACAGATCTCGATGGTAGCGGGGACGACTCGAACCCAGGACGCAAACATTCTGGCCTCTAGTCTATACTGGCGGCAAAGGCCAGCATCGACGTCCGGCGGTGCGCGCGCTGAAGAACAGGGGCGCACAATATGCCCAACCGCACCCTGCCCGATTGTCCTTGATCGAACGCTGCTCGGGGCTCGTGGCGATTACAAATGCGAGAAGAGCCGGCCGATTTCCACGCTGAGCTACGCGCAGCTCTCTCGCAACGAAACAGTGCTTTTGTCTCGCCGGATCTTCTTCAAATAGAGATACGAGAACCACGGGAGCAAACGCCGGACTCTCTTCGAGAGACACTGGGTACAAGGCTTGGACAACAGGCTGCAACGCGAGTGTCTCCGGAGGTGACCAACTCATAAGGAGCCACACGAAAGCGCGTGAGACGCTGAACACTCGCTGGTACTAACATTCGCTGCGAGTAACAATGCGGGAACAAGGAACGGAAAAAACGCCTTTTATATCAATGGTTAGACCATTGGTGCGCTCGGAGGGACTCGAACCCCCACGATTTTACTCACTGCCACCTCAAGGCAGCGCGTCTACCAATTCCGCCACGAGCGCTTGGGATGCCGGAGGGAACCTAAAGGGCGCGCCGCCGGATCGACGGCGCGGGATGTAACAAATCGGAAGGTGGGGGACAAGCCGATAAGTGGCCTATCAACTACCTAACATCCGGGGATTTCGGCAGCATTTGCTTGACCTCGACCGCGATCCGGTTGCGGTCGACCAGCACCACGCCGCTGGCGATCGGCAGGTTGTTGGCGAGGATCTTCACCTCGTCGGCCTCGGTGGCATCCAGTTCTATGATGGCACCGCGGGAAAGCCGCATGACCTGGTGGATGGGCATGGTAGTGGTGCCGAGCACCACCATGAGATCGACACTGACTTTATCGAGGGTAGGCACTTTTGAACCGCCAAACCGGGATTAGATTGTGGTTCCACCTGACCACGTGATGGTTAGCCAATGGTTAATGTCCGCCAAGACCTTGATTTGACGATTTTCGCGCACCCAGACGGCGGCGAAGCCGTGGAATGGCGGATTTCGGATACCCCGGTGCCCTACCCTGACGCTGTCGCCGCGATGGAATCACGCGTCGTCGATATCGCCGCCGGGAAAGCGCCCGAACTGGTCTGGCTCCTGGAGCATCCCCCGCTCTACACGTCCGGCACCAGCGGCAAGGCCGGCGACCTCCTGGAGGCGCGCTTCCCGATATTCCAGACCGGGCGCGGCGGTCAGATCACTTATCACGGCCCGGGCCAGCGAGTGGCCTATGTGATGCTGGACCTGAAGCGGCGCCGGCCGGATGTGCGCGCCTATGTCGCCTCGCTGGAGGAATGGATCATCCGCACCCTTGCCGCCTTCAATGTCCGCGGCGAGCGCCGCGAGGACCGCGTCGGCGTTTGGGTCAAGCGGCCGGACAAGGGAGCGGGATTCGAGGACAAGATCGCCGCGATCGGGGTCCGGCTGAAGCGCTGGGTGTCCTTTCACGGCATCGCGATCAACATCGAGCCGAATCTGGCGCACTTCTCCGCGATCGTGCCCTGCGGCGTGGTTGACCCACGCTACGGCGTCACGTCACTGGTCGATCTCGGCCTGCCGGTGACGCTCACCGATGTCGACGTGGCGCTCCGGCAGGCCTTTGCCGAGGTGTTCGGCGAAACCGAAGCGCGACTGCTGGAGACGATTCAGCACGGGGCCGCGCACGGCCTCACATGATCGCACCTACACCGTCGCCAGCACCGAGAAAGCCTCCCCTGCCTCCCGTAGGTTGAGCAGATCGGGGCGGCCGGCCTCGTCTTGCACGGCATCGACGCGTGCTGCGGTGGGCCCGCGCCGGCACTCGGCGATCATTCCCGACACGACCGCCTCGGGCCCGGCGAACACCGCTTCGACGCTGCCGTCCCGGCGGTTGCGCACCCAGCCATCGAGCCGCCGCAGGTGCGCCTGGTGTTCGACCCAGGCGCGGTAGCCGACGCCCTGGACGCGACCGCGGATCATGACATGACGGATCGTGTCGCTCACTTCTTCAGTCCGAGAAATTCGCTGCCGCGCGCTTTCGTCTCAGCCTCGCGCATCGCACGGCCGGTCAGTTCCGGGGATGGCAGCCCTTTCAGGCTTTTCGGCGACGCGCCCTCGCGCAGCGCCTTCAGCGTCTCATAGACCGCCTGCGTCGCCGCTGCGAACGGCGCATGGCCTTGCAGCGCAATCCGCACGCGCAGGCCCGCGAGATAATCCGGCGCAGCCATCTCCTCCGGCGCACCGCCGAGCACGATCGGCAGTGTCGTTGCCGCGGAGATCGCTTCCAGCTCCGCCTTGACCTTGATGCCGGTGAAGAACAACGCATCGACACCGGTGGCCTCATAGGCCTTAGCTCGCGCGATTGCATCGTCAAGGCCGGTGATCGACACCGCGCCGGTGCGGCCAATGATGACGAGCGATGGATCGCCGCGGCCGTCGAGCGCCGCCTTCATCTTGCCGATGCCTTCATCGAGCGGAATCAGTTGCGTCTTGGCCTCGCCAAACGCCTGCGGCAGCAAGGTGTCCTCGATGGTGAGGCCGGCGGCGCCGGCGGCCTCAAGCTCCTGCACCGTGCGGCGGACGTTCAGTGCATTGCCATAGCCGTGGTCGGCATCGACAAGCACAGGGAGAGCGGAGGCCCGTGACATCCGCCGCATCTGCTCGGCAAGCTCGGTCAACGTGATCAGTGCGATGTCGGGATCGCCGAGCACCGCGAGTGAGGCGACGGAGCCGCCGAACATGCCGACCTCGAAGCCGAGATCCTCGGCAATCCGGATCGACGTCGCATCGTAGACCGAACCTGGCCGAACGCAGCCGGTGCCCGCAAGGATCGAACGCAGTGCTTCGCGTCGCGCACGGAAGGTCATGGGAGCTCTCTCTATGTCAGCTTGGGCACGACCCTTTCGCGGAACCGGTATCCACGTTCCGGATCATGCTCTAGGCGAATTCGAGGATCAGCGCGTCGACCGCCAGCGTTGCGCCGGGAGCGGCGTGGACCTTCTTCACCGTACCGTCGCGTTCGGCGCGCAGCACGTTCTGCATCTTCATGGCCTCGACGACCGCAAGCGTCTCGCCGGCCTTGACCTCCTGCCCCTCGCTGACTGCGATCGACACCACGAGTCCCGGCATAGGGCACAACAGCTTCTTGCCGGTATCGGCGGCCGACACCACCGGCATCAGACGCGCCGACGTCGCTTCGGCTTCGGTGAAGACATAGATCGGAACCTCAAAGCCCTGATGCGCGAGGCGGAAGCCGTTGTTGATCGGGCGCACCTGCATCGCCACGAACTGGCCATCGATCGTGCCCTGCCACACCGGCTCGCCCGGCACCCAGCTCGAGACCAGATTGTGCGGATTGCCCGGCAGCCCATCGCTGCCGATGAAGCGGACCGCGATGCCGTCGGCCTCGCGCGCGACGTCGAGCGCGATCTCATCACGCTCGAGCCACACCGCGCGGCGCCGCTCCCGCTGCACCAGGCGGCCATTCATCTGGCCCGAGATCTGCCTCTTGCGCTCGCCGAGCACGTGGTCGATCGCCGCGGCCACCGCCGCCAGCCGTCGCGCAATCTCGCCTTCCGGTGGCCGCGCCGAGAATCCCTTCGGATATTCCTCCGCGATGAAGCCGGTCGAGAGCTTTCCCTCGCGCCAGCGCGGATGGTTCATCAGCGCCGACAGGAACGGAATGTTGTGGCGGATGCCATCGACATAGAACGCGTCCAGCGCGGTCGACTGCGCCTCGATCGCCGCCGCCCGCGACGGCGCGTGCGTGATCAGCTTGGCGATCATCGGATCGTAATGGATCGAGATCTCGCCGCCTTCCTGCACGCCGGTGTCATTGCGGACGGTGACGCCATCCTGGCTCTTCTCGGCCGGCGGACGATATTTCACCAGGCGCCCGATCGACGGCAGGAAGTTGCGGAACGGGTCTTCGGCATAGACGCGCGATTCCACCGCCCATCCCGTCAGCGTCACGTCCTTCTGCGTAAGGCTGAGCTGTTCGCCGGCGGCGACACGGATCATCTGCTCGACCAGATCAATGCCGGTGACGAGCTCGGTGACGGGATGCTCGACCTGCAGGCGCGTGTTCATCTCCAGGAAGTAGAAGCTCTTGTCCTGGCCGGCGACGAACTCGACCGTGCCGGCCGAGTCGTAGCTCACCGCCTTCGCCAGCGCGACCGCCTGCTCGCCCATCTTGCGGCGCGTGGTCTCGTCGAGCAGCGGGGACGGCGCCTCCTCGATGACCTTCTGGTTGCGGCGCTGGATCGAGCACTCGCGTTCGCCGAGATAGATCACATTGCCGTGCTTGTCGCCGAGCACCTGGATCTCGATGTGGCGGGGATCGACGATGAATTTTTCGAGGAAGACGCGGTCGTCACCGAAAGAGGATTTCGCTTCGGCCTTGGCGAGATTGAAGCCCTCCTCGACCTCGGCCTTCGAATGCGCGATGCGCATGCCCTTGCCGCCGCCGCCGGCGGAAGCCTTGATCATCACGGGATAGCCGATCTCGTCGGCGATCCTCACCGCATGCTTGCCGTCCTCGATGACGCCGAGATGGCCGGGCACGGTGGAGACCTTTGCCTTCGCGGCCGCCTTCTTGGACTCGATCTTGTCGCCCATCGCGGCGATGGCACCAGGATTGGGGCCGATAAAGACGATGCCGGCCTCCTTCAGCGCGCGCGGAAACGCCTCGCGTTCGGACAGGAAGCCGTAGCCGGGATGGACGGCCTCGGCGCCGGTCTTGCGGCAGGCCTCGACGATCTTCTCGATCAACAGATAGCTCTCCGCCGCCGCCGGCGGGCCGATCAGCACAGCCTCATCGGCCATCTCGACATGCAGCGCATCGCGGTCAGCCTCGGAGTAGACCGCGACCGTCTCAATCCCCATACGGCGCGCAGTCTTGATGATCCGGCAGGCGATCTCGCCGCGATTGGCGATCAGGATTCGTTTGAACATGTGCTTCTTGCTTGAGCGTTTGGGCAGGATCTTCGCCCGCAATGTGGTACGGGCGGTGGGCGTCTCAATTAACGTGGTACAGGAAAACTCAGGAGAGGCAACGGTCTATATGGAGGCGGCCGGCTTGCAACCGGCGCCCGAAGCCATCAACCCGAATAGGTATTAAATCTACCACGGACATGGGCGCGAGAGACGGCCTTCATCAGCTCGCTGACCTCGTTTTCCAGATAGTCATTGGCCACGATCAGCGCGCGGACGGTGGCCCGCATATCCCCGCCGCAGGCCGCGATCGCCTCATCCACGGCAGCTTCTAAGCCGTCGATATCCTCGCTGCTGGCACTGGGAAGAGAGGACATCTGGCGGTTTCCGGGATGTGGGGCGAGCACTTATGTTCTCTTTTTGTTCTCAACAAGTCAACCATGGATCGGTTACCGTCGACCAGTTCCGGCGGCTTTTTCCCAACGCGGAATAGCTTCGCGGGAGCTTCGTGCTAGAGCATGATCCGGTGGAAACCGGTTTTCCCTCGCGACAAACGCGAAGCGTTTGCGCGGAGATCATGCTCAAACAAGAAAGATGAGATCATGATCCGATTCCGTCCAATCGGCTCATGATCTAGAACCTTTGCCCCGCACGCCACCCCATCGATGCAGACCATGCCATTACGCACATTGATCGCAGGGCTGATCCTGATAGCCCTTCCGGCGAGCCAAGGCTTCGCCGCCAACGCTACCGTCAGGGACGGCAGCACGCTGCAGCTCGGCAACGTGATCTATCGGCTCGATGGCATCGACGTGCCTCCGATCGACCAATTGTGCATCGACGAGCATGCCGAGAGCTGGACCTGCGGCATCGAGGCCCGCGACCAGTTGGCGAAGCTAATCGGCGATCGTCAGGTCCGCTGCGACGATCTCGGTCCCGACCCGGCCTACAAGAAACGACATCTCGGCGTGTGCAAGATCGAAGGCGACCCGACCAGCCTTAGCGAGGTGATGGTCCAGCGGGGCTTTGCCCTGAACGTCGAGGCTTCCGCCACCGGCCGCTTCAAGCCTGACGAGGCGCGCGCCAGGGAAGACCGCCAGGGCATGTGGAAAGGCTGCTTTGTTGCCCCGCAGGAGTTCCGCCGCGGCAAGCAGGACGGCGCGCTGCTGGGCGCATCTTGTCCCGCCGACCGCGATCGCGCGATCCGCGACGTGCTCTTCCCTGAAGATCTTCCCATGCCGGCAAGCTGCAACATCAAGGGTAAGTTCGCCGTGCGCGCCCGCGTCACCGGCGATATCGGCATCTACCACTTGCAGGCGTGCCGCAGTTACCCTGGATTAACCAGGCCAGACCGCTGGTTCTGCTCTGAAGATGACGCACAGGCGGCGGGGTTCCGCAGGGCCTATAACTGCAGGCCCGGCACCAAGGCCAAATGATGCTGGCAAGCCCTCTTTCGTTGTGTGAGACTACGGAAAGAGGTCGCCCGCCCCGATGCCGCCAGACCCTATGAACGTCCTTCCCGAGACGGTCGCCGCTGAACGGCTGCGCCAGCATCTGGAAGAAATTGCCCGCGAACGTGACCGCGCGCATCGCGAATTGCAGGAGCGCGAGGCGGAGCTTGCCCGGATCCAGCGTATCGGCCGCGTCGGCGGTGTCGAGGTCGATTTCCGCGAGGGCTTCCGCAACCGCCGCTCGCCGGAATACCTGATCATCCATGGACTGGGGTCGGATGCGGTGAACGAAACCCACGAGGATTGGGTCGACCGCATCCACCCCGACGATCGTGACCGCGCGATCGGGCATTTCTTCGATGCCCTGGCCGGGACGAGCGGAGACTATATGGCGGAATACCGGATCCTCCGTCCGAGCGACGGTGAGGTCAGGTGGATCGCGGTGATCGGGGAAATCGAGCGCGACCGCGACGGCCGCGCACTCCGTCTGGTCGGCGCCCATATCGACATCACCGAACGCATGCTCGCCCAGGAAAAGCTGCGCGAAAGCGAGGAGCGCTTCCGCCTCATCGCCGACAGCGCGCCGGTTCCGATCTGGGTGACCAAACTCGACCGCACCCGCTCCTTCGCCAACCGGGCCTATATCGATTTCCTCGGCCTTCCCTTCGAAGAAGCCATCAAGTTCGACTGGCGCAAGCGGCTGCACCCTGACGACATGTCGCGCATCGTGCAGGAATCGATCGCGGGCGAAGCTTCGCTCAAGCCTTTCGTGCTGGAGGCGCGCTATCTGCGCGCCGACGGCGAATGGCGCTGGCTCAGGTCGGAGTCGCAACCGCGCTGGGATCCGACCGGCAACCACATCGGCTTCATCGGGGTCGCCCACGACATCACCGCGGCCAAGCAGGCCGAGATCGAACTGCGCCGGCTGAACGAAACGCTCGAACTGCGTATCTCCGAGCGCACCGCGCAGCTCGAAGCCAGCGAAGCGCAAATGCGCGCGATCTTCGAGACCAGCCACCAGTATCAGGTGCTGCTCAATCAGCACGGCGACGTGCTCCATGCCAACCGGACGGCACTGGCCGGCATCCGCGCCGAGGCCCGTGATGCCATCGGCAAGCCGTTCTGGGAAACGCCATGGTTCGTCGCGACCGACGACTTGCCCAAGCTGGTTCGCAACGCCTTCATGGCGGTCATGAAGGGCGACGACGTCAAGTCCGAGATGATGCTGCGGCTTCCGGTCGGCGAGCGCTATTTCGATTTCGCGATGCGGCCGCTTCGCGACCAGCACGGCACTGTGATTGGCGCCGTGGCCGAAGCCGTCGACATCACCGAACGCCGCCAGGGCGAAGAGGTGCTACGGCAATCGCAGAAGATGGAAGCCGTCGGCCAGCTCACCGGCGGCGTGGCCCACGACTTCAACAATCTGCTGACCATAATCCGCTCCGCGACCGACTTCATGCGTCGCCGCGACCTGCCCGAAGAGCGCCGTCATCGCTACATCGACGCGATCTCCGAGACGGTGGAGCGCGCCTCCAAGCTGACCGCGCAGCTATTGGCGTTCGCCCGCCGCCAGCCGCTGAAGCCGCAGGTCTTCAATGTCGGCGCGCAGGTCGAGGGCGTGACCCAGCTTATCCGGCCGCTGGTCGGTGCGCGCATCCAGATCGACGTCGAGATCGACGACCCCGATTGCTTTGCGATCGCCGACATCGCCCAATTCGAGACCGCACTGATCAATCTCGCGGTGAACGGCCGCGACGCCATGGACGGCGAAGGCCGCCTCTCCATTGCGGTGCGGAAGGTGCGGGGCATCCCTGCCCTGCGCGCCCAGCCGGCGCGCCGCGGCGACTTTGTCGCGATCACCATGGCCGATAGCGGCAGCGGCATCGCGCCCGATCATCTGCAATCGATCTTCGAACCGTTCTTCACCACCAAGGAAGTCGGCAAGGGAACCGGGCTTGGCCTGAGCCAGGCATTTGGCTTTGCCAAGCAATCCGACGGCGACATCGATGTCGTCAGTACGCTCGGACGAGGCGCGGCCTTCACGATTTATCTGCCGCAGGCAGCACGACCGGCCGATGCGGCGTCCGCTGCAGCCATCGCCAGCGAGCCGGCAACCACGGGCCGCGGCTACCGCGTCCTGGTCGTGGAGGACAATGACGAGGTCGGGCAGTTCTCCACCGAGCTGCTCGAAGATCTCGGATACTCGGTCAAACGCGTGGCGAATGCCAATGCAGCTCTTGCCCTGTTGTCCGAAGACGAGTTTTCCGCCGACCTCGTATTCTCCGACGTCATCATGCCCGGCATGAACGGCGTGGAGCTCGCCAGCGTGATCCGCGACCGCTATCCCGGGCTGCCGGTCGTCCTGACCAGCGGATACAGCAACGTGCTCGCCGAAAATGCGCATCGCGGATTCGAGCTGATCCAGAAACCCTATTCGGTCGAGTCGCTGTCGCGCATCCTACGGAAAGCGATCGTCGATCGGGGGTCGATCAGTTCGACCGTCTGAGCCTTAACGTCTGCGGCCTTAACCTCTGCCCTCCGTTGGAACGACATCCGCCGTCGGCGGTTCTTGCCGATAAACGGAGGATTAAGACGATGGCACCCTCATCGCGTCAACGACGCGTCACCGGCAGGGTGATGCACGAATTCAAGCATGGCGAACTGAAGAGCGGCCGTGGCGGCCGCGCCGGCAAGGTCAAGAATCGTCGGCAGGCGATCGCCATTGCACTGCAGGAAGCGGGCGCCTCCAAATACCAGAGCGAGCGCAGCAACCGTCGTGACCTGCGCCGCACCGAACAAAAGGAAGCGAAGGGCCGTACCGCCCAGCAGGAGCGCGAAGGCAAGTCGCATGTCGGGGCTTCCGGCAAGCGGGAAAGCAGCCGCGCGATGGGCGGCCGCAATGCCCGCAAGCTCACCGCCCGCGGACGCAAAGCGGCACGCTCCCGCGCCCGCAAGCGCGACGGACATACGCGGCGAGAGCTTTACGCGAGGGCGCAGCGACGCGGAATCGAAGGCCGCTCGAAAATGACGAAGCGGCAGTTGGAGAACGCGCTCGGCGTGCGCTAAGCGCGTCTCCTTTTTCTATTGGCACTGTTGGGCCGCGATATCGATGAGGGCGATGCCGAGGTCCGCCCTCTTCTTCCGCCGAAGCTTTGCCGGCGCTTCCGTCAGCACAACCTCGAGCGTCGGCCGCACCACGCCCGCGAGCAGGTGGCCGCCGCGCGTGGAGCCATCCGACAGCCCGAGCACGATGTGAACGTGCAGACTGGCCTTGCCGTCATCGCCGATCGCGACGTCGCCGATCGCGCTCAGCACCTCGCATTGCTCGTTGACCTCGATCTTCCGATAGGATTTCGAGCCGAAATCGAACCAGCCGACGGTCGCCTTCTCGAACGCGCCGATCGCGGTCAGCGTCGCCGCCGAGATCCTGGCCTCGTTGGCGAACTTCGTCAGCGCCGCGAATGCTTCCTCGCCCGTGTCGAGGATGACGACATGGACCTGCGCGCCCGGCTCGTCGGAGATCAATTTGCTTTGCATCGGCTGGCTCGCTTCATCAGGCTGCGCTGCGCTGGGTGTGGCGGCCTTCCTTCACCTCCTCGATGATCTTGGCACTGAAGGCTTCGAGATCGCCGGGATTGCGGGACGTGATCACGCCCTGGTCGGTTACCACCTGGGAGTCTTCCCACTTGGCACCAGCATTCATCACGTCGGTCTTGATCGACTTGTACGAAGTCATCCGCCGCCCCTTGGCAATGCCGGTTTCGATCAGAAGCCACGGCGCGTGGCAGACCGCCGCGACGACCTTCTTGGCGTCGAATATCTCCTTGATGAATTTCAGCGCCTTCGGCTCGGCCCGCAGCAGGTCCGGATTGATCTGTCCGCCCGGCAGCACGATCGCGTCGTAGTCGGACGCGGAGACCTGGTCGAGCGTCTTGTCGACCTTCACCGGCCGGCCCCAATCCTTGATGTCCCAGCCCTTGATCTCGCCTGCGGCCAGCGAAATCACGTCGACGGTTGCGCCGGCCTTCTTGAGCCGGTCGCGCGGCACTTCCAGTTCCGACTGTTCGAAGCCGTGGGTTGCGAGGATTGCGATCTTCTTGCCTTTCAAGTCCATGGGAAACTCCGTCGCAGTGGATGGGAGATGCCGACCAATCGGCAATGCCGAACATCGTTCCTGCGCAACGGCGAATTGATCCCCGCTTCGCCCGGAACCGAGGCTGACGCTATTTCGGATTCGGCTGGACGAGCCCCGCTGCCGGATCCTGCAACTTGCCCTCACGCGCAAGCTTCACCGCGTTGCCGAGCGCTCGCGCGACATTCAAGGTCTGTTCCTGGAACGCTTTGTCCTCATCGAGTGCCTGATGTGAGGTCGCGTAAGGCTCCATGTAGCCGATATAGCCGTCGAGCTCACCCGTTCGGCCGACCGGGATCAGCCCCATATCCGTCAGCCAATCCGATAGCGAACGTCGCATCGTTTCCGCGCCAACGGAATCTCCGTGCACGACGAGACCAAAGTTGCGGCCGGCGAGATGCCGCGGATAAGGCCAGCCCTTCAACTCGAGCGCCTTGGCTTCATCCGCGTGTTTGCCGTGGGTGGAGGTCGGGTCGGGATTGCAGCCATCGGCACAAACCATCCGATCGATCATGGCTTTCAGCCCCGTCGGCGCATGATACCAATTCACCGGCGATACGATGAGGATGCCGTGCGCCGCCACCCATAGCGGATAGATATCATTCATCCAGTCGTCGGTCTGGCCGAGCGCGTAATTCGGATAGCAACTGCAGGGCCAGTGACAGAGCGCAGGCGATGTCGAGACGCAGGACTTGCAGGGATGGATTTGCTTGCCGAACTCGGACGCCAGTCGCGAGAGATCGAGGATGTCGACGGCAAGCCCCATCTCGACGAACGCAGGCTCGGCGAGCTTGACCAATCGCCAGCTCTTGGACATTTCACCGGGACAAGTATGCTCGCTGCGTGAGGAGCCGTTGATGATCAGGATGCGCGGTCTCTCCGCCGCATCGTCGTGACGCCGCTGCGCCGCCAGGATCGCCTCGCGCGCCGCGAGCCAGTCCACCGCCAGTTCGTATTCCGGATCGGCGAAGCCCGGCCCCGCTTTGCGCGTCAGCGGCGACTTGCGCGAATGACTGTAGGCATCCCACGCCGCGTCGATGATGGCATCGATCTCCCGCTGCAGCGGCCTGAAGGCGGGATCGACGAAACGGCTGCGGTAGCGTTCCGCAAACTCCTCGCGCGGCAATTTGACTGATGGCATCCCCTTGCGGACGTCTGGCGCCGTCATGTCGCACCCCGCCGTAGATGAACGTTAGATGACATGTCGCGTTAACAACACGACATCGGCGACGGTTCCCGCGCGGCGAGAAAGGAGTGCGGCCAGGATGTCCGAGAAGCTGGACCGCATGGTCAAGACGGCGCTTGACGAAACTCGTCTGCTTGTCCTCGGCATCCAGGTCCTGCTCGGATTTCAATTCCAGGCCTTCTTCCAGACCGGCTTTCCATCGCTCTCCTCCGCGTCGAAAATGCTCTGCGCCGTTGGGCTTGCGCTGCTGACGCTTTCGCTGGGGCTCCTGATCATCCCCTCGATGGAACACCGGATGGTCGAGCGAGATTCATCGTCGAAGCGCCTCGTCCGCGCGACGTCTTTGTACGCGACCGCCGGCCTGGTTCCCTTCTCCTTGAGCCTTGGCGTTGCCGCCTATGTCGTGATCGAACGACATTTCGGCTGGTTCGCGGGTACCTCCAGCGGACTCGCGCTGATACTCGCATCAAGCTTTGCGTGGTTCGGATTGGAGCTGTTTCACCGGGAGAGAACACCAATGCCCGATTCAGGAGGAACAACCCCGCTCGCGACAAAAGTCGAGCAACTGCTGACCGAAGCGCGGGTCATCATCCCCGGCGCACAGGCCCTGTTCGGCTTTCAATTCATCGCCATGCTTACCGCTGGATTTGATGAGATGCCGCAGACGGCAAAGATCGTGCATGCCGTCGCGCTCGGCCTCGTCGCCGTGAACGTCATCCTCCTGATGACGCCAGCCGCCCTGCACCGGCTCTCCTATGGCGGCGCAGATTCTCCGAGATTTCTGCGCACAGCCTCCGCGCTGGTGACAGCGGCGCCGCTGTTTCTGGCCGCGGGCATAGCCGCAGAGAGCTACGTCGTTCTCGGCAGGATCACCAACCGCGAACTCGCCGCCACTTGCGCGACGGCGAGTTTTCTCGTCCTGATCGGATTCTGGTACGCTCTGCCGCTGATCGTGCGATGGACGCGCCACCAGCGCAAGGCGTGACGCCGCGGCGTCACTTGCGATTCTTGTCCAGCGCCTGCGCCATCTCGAGATGGTGCCGCAGCGTCGGCAGCGTCTTGCCGGCCCAATCCTTCAGCTTCGGATTGTCGCCGCTCTTGGCGTAGCGTTCGAACAGCGACACCGCATCCTTGTGCGCGCTCACCTGCATCGGGTTATATTGGCTTGCAAAGTTCTCCGGTTTGGTGTCGCGCAGCTTGTCGAGCTTGCTTTGCGAAGATGAATCCAAGCCCGATGGAATCTGCACGCCCTCGCTGCTCGTGACCAGGCCCTTCAGCTCGCTGCTGGTCTTGGTGTGGTCGGCGATCATTTGGGACGCGAACTTCTTCTCCTCCGCATTGCCCTTCTGCTCGGCGACCTTGCCCGCCTCGATCTCCAGCATGTCGCTGATCGCGGCTTCCTTGACGAAATCCGCCGTTGAGGGAGCGACGCCCAGTACCGAATTGACGCCGGTCTTCTCGCCGACCGATTGCGCGGCTGCCGAGGTGGAAATAAGGGCGACGGCAACCGCCGTCACCACGATCGATCTCTTCATGGTGCTTGCCTCTCCTCGGGATTGTGAGCGGCAAACTCGTGGCCGAAATTTTCGTTCCCATGCGCGGGTGCGCCGCGAAACCATCGCGGCCGTCAAAGGTTTGTAGTCTCGAAGGGAGAATCCGATGGCGCTTTTCCGGGTGCAGCCAACCCGTGCTGATAAGGCAATCGCCGGCACCGTATCGGAATACACAACGCCGACAGCCGAGCGGGTCGCGGAGGTGCTGACCTGGGGCGCTGATGAGCACGTGCTCAGCGCGCTTGCGCTGGGCTGGTGGCTTTATTCTCGCAACAAGGACGCGAAGCGGCGCCGCAACAGCAACCACATCCTCCTGACCACGATCGTCGCGGCTATCCTGCCCCACGTGCTGAAAACGGTATTCGACCAGGAGCGCCCCGATCGACGGACAGCCCGAGGTCACCTTCATGGCGTGCCGTTCTCCGGCCAGCCAGAGGACGCTTTTCCGTCCGGCCATGCGATTCACGTCGGTGCAATCGCCTCAGCCGCAACCGTGCTTCCGCCGGCAAAGCGCAACGTGGTATGGGCGATCGGTGGAGGTTTGGTGCTGACACGCGTCGTCCTGCTTGCGCATTGGCTGAGCGATGTCGTTGCCGGCCTTGCGATCGGCGTGCTGACCGAACGGCTGTTGCGCCCCATCACAGGCTACGGCAAGAATCGGCGCGAACGCTGAAGCGTCGCCGATCAGGCCGCGTTCTCCACCTCGGCGGCTTCGGACGCCAGCATCGCCCGGATTTCCTGCGCCGTGCGCGCCGCGCTGAACAGATAGCCCTGCATCTGGGTGCAGCCCAGCATGTGCACAGCGTCGCGCTGCTGCTCGGTTTCGACGCCCTCCGCCGTCGTGATCATATCGCGGTCGGCCGCGATGCTCACCACCGCGCGAATGATCGACGCCGACGAGCTGTTGCGGGTGACTTCCTTGACGAAGCTGCGGTCGATCTTGATCTTGTCGAACGGGAAACGCTGCAGATATTGCAGCGAGGAATAGCCGGTTCCGAAATCATCCAGCGCGATGTGGACGCCGAGCGCGCGGAGCTGGTTGAGTGCGATCAGCGCGGCATCATCGTCCGCGATCAGCACGGCCTCGGTGATTTCGAGCTCGAGGCGGCGCGGATCGAGCCCGCTCTCGGCCAATGCCGCTGCGACCTTCAACGACAACGCATCCGACTTGAACTGAATTGGCGATACGTTGACCGCCACCCGCACATGGGCGGGCCAGGTGGCAGCCTCGGTGCAGGCGGTTCGCAGCACCCACTGCCCGATCTCCTCGATCAGGCCCGTCTCCTCCGCGACCGGAATGAATTCGGCCGGCGATACCATGCCGCGCACCGGATGCCGCCAGCGCACCAGCGCCTCGCAGCCGGTCACCTCGTCGCTGCGCAGGTCGACGAGCGGCTGGTAATGGATTTCAAACCCGCCCTCGACCAGCGCAGTGCGCATATCGGCTTCGAGCTCGCGGCGAAGCTTGGCCTCCTTCTCCATTTCCGGCTCGAAGAAACGGTGGGTGCGGCGACCGGCAGCCTTGGCTGCGTACATCGCAAGGTCCGCGCGTTTCAACAAGCCGAGCAGATCGGTACCATCCCGCGGCGCGACCGCGATGCCAATGCTGGCGTCGCCGGACAAGTGATGGCCGTGGCAATCGAATGGCGTCCGCAGCGCCTGATAGATCCGTTCAACCAGCGCGCTGACATCGCCATCGGCCGTGATGCCGCGTTGAACGATAGCGAACTCGTCGCCGCCGAGACGCGCGATGAAATCCTCAGGTCCGATCGACTGCCGCAACAGTTCGGCGACACCTCTGAGGAACTCATCACCGATCAGATGGCCGAGCGAATCGTTGATGCGCTTGAACTCGTCGATATCGATATAGAGGATCGCGAACTGCACATCGGCTGTTTCGAGCAGCAAGCCTTCGGCGTGGCGCTGGAACAGCGTCCGGTTCGGCAAATTGGTCAGCGGATCGTAATGGGCGAGATGTTCGATCTTCGCCTCGACACGGCGCCGCTCGGTCACGTCCTCGAATGTCGTGGCCCAACCCCCGTCCGGTGAATGTTTGAAGATCATTCGGATAATTCGCCCGTCCTGCGTCGAGAAATGGCGTTCGCCGATCTCGCTGCTGTTGGGTCCGATGAAGTGCGCGCAATATTCGTCGACATCGCCGATAAAGGATCCGATCGCCTGACGGTGCAGCACGAGATCGCGCAGGTGGCATCCGGGCTTGGCGACGTCAGGAGATACGCCGAGCATATCGAGATAGCGCTGATTGCAGACCACGAGCCGGCCCGACGCATCGAACAGCAACAGCCCCTGGGTCATGTTGTTGATGGCGGTGTCGAGATGAAGGCTCTTCTCCGATAGCTTCTGGCGCGCGGCCTCATGCTGTCGCTGCAGTTGTCTCACGATCGGGAAGATCGTGACGATGACGACGACGATCGCCAGGATCGCAGCGCTGAACTGCAGTTTCGTCTGCGCCCGCCAGTTGGCGAGCGCGGTCGAGGTCTTGGTCGTGGCAACGATCAGGATCGGAAAATGAGTGAGCGGTCGAACTGCCCCGATCTTGTCTTCGGCATCTTCAGTGCTGAAGCGCCCCGAGATATTCCCGTCAAGCGTCAGCGCCTTCTGGAATGGCCGGAGACCGGCTACGCTCTTACCGACCGCCCCGTCATCCTTGGGATAGCGGGCGATCACCGTGCCGTCGCGATGGATCATTGAGATGATTGTGTCGCCATTCAGCGCCAAAGAGGCGACGAAATCCTCGAACTGGCTGGGCTCGACACCCCGGCTGGAAAAGCCGATGATGGCGCCATTACCGTCGACAATCTTGCGGGCGAACAGCGTCGTCCACTTGCCCGTGACGCGGCTCACGGCGGGCTCGACGATGACATCCGGCGTCGGCTTGCCGGAGGTGAACTCCCTGAAATATCGCCGATCCCTGACATTGAGGTCGGGCACCGGCCACATCTCGGAGGAATTAATCAGCCATCCCTCGGCATTGAACAGATTGAGACCACCAACATGCGGCAGCGCCGCAAGCCTGGTGTGCAGCATTTCGTGCGCACTCAGCAGTGACATCACCTTTTCGAACTGATCGGCCGTATCGACCCCGTCCGCCCGCATGTTGGCGACGACATCATCGTGCACGTGCTGGAGATCGGAGAGCTGCTGATCGAAATGGCGGGACAGCAGCAGCGCCGTGTTGGAGAGTTCGCGTTCGGCAAGATCGAGCGCGCGCTCCCGGAATTGCAGCGCCAGGTACCCGGTGCCGAGCCCGATCGCGGCCACGAGCGCAGCCGCGCACAGCACGAGCCACTGAATTGCGCTCAATCGCGGTGGCGCCGCGGCGGCCCATTTCGGCCACCACCGGCTCTGCAAAATATCGCTCTTGGCCGAGCTGTCTGACATTTCCCTGCCCCTACAAGCGCTTGTTGTAGGAGACACAACCCAAGAGGGCGTTAGGAAAATGAGTTATCAGCCGGTTAACATGGAACTTTGTTTCTGAGTGTTACCAGATTTCGACCGCGCAACATCGCTTGTGCGGTATTGGACGTTACGCAGTTTATGAGAGATTTAGGTGTTTGCTGGATGGTGGCAGCCGGCAATCTTCATTCGGGCGATTTCACCGGGGCGGCCAAGCGCGCAGCAGGATGAATGATTTCACGCAATCGGTGGCGACGGCGCTCTCGCTGATCGCAAGTCTTGACGCTGAGCTGATCGGCATCGTCCTGCTATCGTTGCGCGTCAGCCTGACGGCGAGCCTGCTGGCGCTGCTGATCGGCGCCCCCCTCGGCGTCCTGCTCGCGATTAGCCGGTTTCAGGGCAGGCAGGCCACGATCGTGCTGGTGAACGCCATGCTCGGCCTGCCGCCCGTGGTGGTCGGACTGGCGCTTTACCTCCTGCTGTCGCGTTCCGGTCCGCTCGGCTTTGCCGGACTGCTGTTCACGCCGAGCGCCATGATTGTCGCGCAGACGATCCTCGCCACGCCGATCGTGGTCGCACTCGTGCACCGTCCGGTCTCGCTATTGTGGGCGGAATATGCCGACCTCATGCGCACCGATGGCATGTCGCGTCTGCGCAGCATGGCGCTGTTGTCGTCGCTTGGCCGCGCCTCGCTGTTGACCGCGTTCCTCGCCGCGTTCGGCCGCGCCATCGCCGAAGTCGGCGCCATCATCATCGTCGGAGGCAATATCCGCAGCTACACCCGGACCATGACGACTGCGATCGCGCTGGAAACCAGCAAGGGCGAGTTGCCACTCGCGCTCGGGCTCGGCCTGATCCTGCTCGGCCTCAGCGTGACCGTCAGCACGGTCGCGTTCCTGCTAGTCGGACGCGTTGGGGAAAAATAGCTGCTCGCCCCCGACCTTGTAGTCGGCGATCACCTTCTGTCCCTCGGCGGAGATCAGCCAGTCGACGAAGGCCTGGCCATCCTTGGCTTTCACGGTCGGGTGCTTGGCCGGATTGACCAGCATCACGCCATATTGGTTGAACAGGCGCCGGTCGCCCTCGGTCAGGATCGCGAGATCGCCGCGATTCTTGAACGACAGCCAAGTGCCGCGATCGGAGAGCACATAGGCATTGTCGGATGCGGCCATGTTGAGTGCGGGCCCCATGCCCTGCCCGATCTCGCGATACCAGGATCCCTTCGCCGTCGCGATGTCGATGCCCGCCTCCTTCCATAGCCGCAATTCGGCCTGGTGCGTGCCGGAGCGGTCGCCACGCGAGACGAAGGTCGCCTTCGCGGCGGCGATCTTTTTCAGCGCTTCCGTGACGTCCTTACCGCCGGCAATATGCGCCGGATCGGCCTTTGGCCCGATCACCACGAAATCGTTGTACATCACGTCCTGGCGCTTGACGCCAAATCCTTCGGCCAGGAACTTCTCCTCCGCCGGGCGATCATGCACGAACACCACGTCGGCATCGCCTCGCCGTCCGATGTCGAGCGCCTGGCCGGTGCCGACCGCGACGACCTTGACACCGATCCCGGTTGCCGCCGTAAAGCGCGGCAAGAGGAAACCGAACAGCCCGGATTGCTCGGTCGATGTCGTCGATGCCACCGTGATTGAGCGCTCCTGCGCGAACGCGCTGGAGATCATGAGAAGAGTTGCGACCACGATTCGTGCGAGCATTTCCCCACCTCCGCCAAGCCGGCTGTCCAGGAAGTTCTACTTCATCTCAGCCTGCCCGACCATAAGCGAGGCGATCCGCCGCAGCGATCGGAAGCCGGCTTTTACAATGCCCCTAACTGCGCGACTCCGTCGTCGCGCCATCATGTTCCGCGTCACAAGGAACAAGCGACCGCCGGCGAAAGCGTAACGTTATAGCATTCAGCACTCTGCTGACTTGAATCGGTACCGGGGCGGCGCTAACTAACGGCATGGATTCTCGCTTCGCCGCACCGGATTCTTCGACCTGCAAGGCCCCGTCGCGCCGGTGGCGCAGCCTGCTTGCGGGACTGATCTCGCTAGCGCTCGTGCTGTCCTTCTTTCACGGTCTCGGCTTCGACAGCGACGATGCAGTGCCGGCACTGTCGATCGCGCAACTCGCCGGTGATGCCACCGACAACGCTCCCGTCCATCCAGCATTGCCCCATGGCGATCATTGCTTGACCCACGTATCGACCGTGGCGACACAGGACACGTCGATCACGATCGAGTATACCGCGCACGCCTATCGCTTCCTTGCCATACGTGCCCCCGAAGCGGCCGAACCGATCTCTCCCTTCAAGCCACCCCGCGCCTGATCCGATCAGCATGACCGATCCGGCCGCGCTGCCTCCCGGCAGCGCGCCCAACTTGCACGCATGGCTATGGCAGCAGCGCCGGGCTCGGACCCGCGCGCGGCGGGAAGGCATATATGAGACGGATTCTTCTTTTCGTTGCCGGCATCATCATCGGCAGCGGCCTGGGCATCACGGTTTGGTCGCATTGGCCGCTGTCGGGAACGCCAGCGCAACCGGAAGCGGCGACGACCGGGACAGCAAAAGCCGAAAGCGAGGATCACGGCACCGAGCGCATCGTGCTGAGCGAGGAGCAGATCAGCGATGCCGGCATCAGGCTGGCACCGGTTGCGGGCGGTACGCTCAGACGCCATTTCCTGGCGCCAGGCTCGCTTATTCCCGACGCCGACCACGTCGGCCGCGTCTCCGTACGCGTGCTGGCAACGGTCGGCGAACTGCGCAAGCGCCTCGGCGACAGTGTCGAAAAAGGTGAGATCGTCGCCGTCATCGAAAGCCGCGAAGTGGCGGACGCCAAGAGCGAATACCTCGCCGCGCGGCTGACCAACGATCTGCAGCAGACCCTCTACAACAGACAAAAAAGCTTGGCCGAAAGCCGGGCCATGTCGGAAAACGAATTCCTGCGGACCCAGCTCGCCGCCAACGACGCTAGGATCAAGCTCGACGGCGCCAGGCAAAAGCTGTTCGCGCTGGGTCTGTCCGAACAGGAGATCGCCGATCTCCCGAACCAGCCGCCGGAAAGCCTGCGCCAACAATATTTACGTGCGCCGATCTCGGGCCGGGTCTCGGAGCGGCGCGTTGACCTCGGCGGGCTGATCGGCCGCGAGGGCCAGGAAAGCGAACTGTTCGTCATCGTCAATCTCGACGATATCTGGGTCGATCTCGCGGTCTCCCCGGAAGACATCGCCGCCGTGCGCGAGGGCGGTCTGGTCACGATCCGCGCGATCGGTAGCGACGACGAAGCGGTCGCGCGGGTGATCTTTGTCAGCCCCCTGCTCGATCGCGAGACCCGCAATGCTCGCGTGATCGCGACGCTGCCGAACCGGGATCACCGGTGGAGGCCCGGCACTTTCGTCACCGCCGAAGTGCCGCTCGGCGGCGAGCCCTCCAAGGTGATCGTCTCGAAGAAGGCGCTGCAGACCGTCAAGGGCAACGCCACGATATTCGTCCGTGACGCCGAAGGGTTCGAGGCGCGACAGGTGCGTACCGGTCGCGAGGATGATGACGACGTCGAGATCGTGAGCGGTCTATCGCCCGGAGAGACGATCGCCGTCGCCAACACATTCACGCTCAAGGCCGAGCTGGAAAAGGCCGAAGCGGAGCATGGCCATGATTGAGGCGATCATCGGCTTCTCCGTTCACCGCCGCTGGGTGGTCGTTGCGCTCTGCGCCGTCGTCATGGCGCTCGGCGGCTTTGCGTTGACGAGGGTATCGATCGACGCGGTGCCCGACATCACCAACAAGCAGGTGCAGATCAACACCGCGGCCCACGCGCTGTCGCCGCTCGAGATCGAGAAGCAGGTCACCTTTCCCGTCGAGACGGCGCTCGCCGGCGCGCCCGGCCTCGAGAGCACCCGCTCGCTGTCGCGCAACGGCTTTTCACAGGTGACCGCGGTCTTCAGCGAATCGACCGATATCTACTTCGCGCGTCAGCAGGTCACCGAACGCCTCGCCGAGGTTCGCGCACGCCTGCCGCAAGGCATCGAGCCGCGGATCGGTCCGATCTCGACCGGGCTCGGCGAGATCTACATGTGGACCGTTCGGTTCGCCGACAAACCGGTCGAAGCCGACGGCGCGCCGGGCCTGCAACGGGACGGAAGCTTTGTCACCAGCGACGGCGCGCGGCTCAAAGGCGACATCGAGAAGAACGCCTATTTGCGCACGGTACAGGACTGGATCATCCGGCCGCAGATCAAGACTGTTCCGGGCGTCGCCGGCGTCGATACGATCGGCGGCTATCTCAAGCAGTACCAGGTCCATCCGGATGCGGCGAAGCTGATCGCCCTCGGCTTGACCTTTGCCGATGTTGCGAACGCGATCGAGGCCAACAATGTCAGCCGCGGCGCGCGCTATATCGAAAAGAACGGCGAGGGATTCGTCGTGCGCTCCGGCGGTCGCATCGAGAACATGGAGGAACTCGGCACCATCGTCGTCACTACGCGCGGCGGCGTTCCGGTGCGGATCCGCGATATCGCCACCGTCACGATCGGCGGCGAAAGCCGGACCGGCAGTGCCAGCGAGAACGGCCACGAGGTGGTGGTCGGCACGGCGCTGATGCTGATCGGCGCCAACAGCCGCACCGTGTCGTCGGCGGTCGATGCGCGACTGCGCGAGATCGCGCCGACACTGCCGCCGGGTGTCGAGGTCAAGACCGTGCTCGACCGCACCCAGCTGGTCGATGCCACCGTCAGAACGCTTGCGACCAATCTGAGCGAGGGCGCACTGCTGGTCGTTGCTGTGCTGTTTGTCCTACTGGGCAATTTTCGCGCAGCGCTGATCACCGCGCTGGTGATCCCCGTGGCGATGCTGATGACTGCGATCGGCATGTGGCAGGGCCGCATCAGCGCCAATCTGATGAGCCTGGGCGCACTCGATTTCGGCCTGATCGTCGATGGCGCCGTCATCATTACGGAGAACAGCCTGCGCCATCTGGCGGAGCGGCAGCGCGACCTTGGGCGTCCCCTCTCCCGCGACGAGCGGCTGGCCACCGTGCGCGCCTCCGCGGTCGAGATGATCCGCCTGAGCCTCTACGGGCAGGCCATCATCCTCCTGGTTTACGTGCCGCTCCTCACCTTCACCGGCATCGAAGGCAAGATGTTCACGCCGATGGCCGTGACCGTGATCCTGGCATTGGCATCGGCATTCGTTCTGTCGCTGACGCTCGTTCCCGCAGCGATTGCCATTGCCGTCACGGGACGCGTACAGGAGCATGAAAGCGGGCTCGTCAGCGCCTTGAAGCACCTGTACCGGCCGCTGTTGCGCTATGCGATTGCCGCCCCGCTGCCCGTCATCGCAACGGCTGCGGTGCTGTTTGCGGTCGCACTCGCTGGCTTCGCGCGCCTCGGGCAGGAGTTCATCCCGTCGCTGGACGAGAAGAACATCGCCATGCATGCGCTGCGGATTCCCAGCACCGCGCTGTCGCAATCGCAGGCGATGCAGCTTGCGGTCGAGAACGCCGTCAGCCGTTTGCCGCAGGTCGCCTTCGTCTTCTCCAAGACCGGAACGGCCGAGGTCGCGAGCGACCCGATGCCTCCGAACGCGTCCGACACCTTCATCATGCTCAAGCCGCGCGATCAATGGCCGGATCCGTCGATGACGAAGGAGCAACTGGTCGAGCAGATCGCAAGCTCCGTCAATCGCGTGCCCGGAAACGTCTATGAATTCACCCAGCCTATCCAGATGCGCTTCAACGAGCTTCTGGCCGGCGTTCGCGGCGACATCGCCGTCAAGGTGTTCGGCGACGAGTTCGAGCCGATGCTGAAAGCGGCCAACGAAGTGGCCTCGGTCCTGCGCTCGGTGCATGGAGCGACCGACGTGAAGGTGGAGCAGGCCGGCGGCCTTCCTGTCCTCGATATCAAGGTCGACCGCGCCGCGATCGCCCGTCGCGGTCTGAGCGCGGCGGCGGTGCAGGATGTGATCGGCGCCGCGGTCGGCGGCCAGGACGCAGGCGTCGTGTTCGAGGGCGACCGCCGGTTCGACATCGTCGTAAGGCTGCCGGAAGCGTTGCGATCCGACCTCGAGGCGCTCGGCAACCTTCCCGTGGCGCTGCCGAAGGCAACGCCCAACGCCCCGGTCCAGAGCCTTCCACTCAATCGATTGGCGCGCTTCTCCTTCACCGAGGGGCCGAACCAGATCAGCCGCGAGAACGGCAAGCGCCGCATCGTCATCACCGCCAACGTGCGCGGCCGTGACCTCGGCTCGGTGGTCGCGGAAGCCCAGGCCAAGGTCGGCCAGCAGGTCAAGCTGCCGCCAGGCTACTGGACGAGCTGGGGCGGACAGTTCGAGAATCTGGCCGCGGCCCGGCAGAGGCTCGGCATCGTCGTGCCGGCCTGCTTTGCATTGATCTTCCTCTTGCTGCTGGCGGCCACGGGATCGGCGCGCGATGCGCTGGTGGTGTTCAGCGCCGTGCCGCTCGCACTCACCGGCGGCATCGCCGCACTCTGGCTTCGCGGCATGCCGTTCTCGATCTCAGCAGCGGTCGGCTTCATCGCGCTGTCGGGCGTCGCCGTGCTGAACGGCCTTGTGATGCTGAGCCTGGTCCGCAAGCTCTATGAGGACGGCATGCCGCTGCGGCAGGCCATCGAGAATGGCGCCCTCACCCGGCTTCGCCCGGTCGTGATGACCGCACTCGTGGCGGCGCTCGGCTTCGTGCCGATGGCCTTCGCCACCGGCACGGGCGCGGAGGTGCAAAAGCCGCTGGCGACCGTCGTCATCGGCGGCCTGATTAGCGCAACACTGCTGACGCTGGCCGTCCTCCCGGCGCTCTACGCACGGTTCGGACGGCGCGTTGACAAACCTGTCGCAGAGCACGCACAGGAGCCCGCCTGTAACAATTCTGTCATATAGCAAAACTAAACGGGTGCGACGATCGATCGCAGGATCGTCGCTTCTGACAGGGGGAAATGAAGATGCGCCGCACAATAACATTGCTATCGGCAGGCTTGATCACGCTCGCGGCCGGGGCCGCATCGGCCCAGAACAGCACGCCACGTAACGTGATCCTGTTCATCCCCGACGGCCTGCGCTCGCGCATCGTCACTCCGCAGACGGCGCCGGCGATGGCGGGTATCCGCGACAAGGGCGTCAACTTCAAGAACTCGCATTCGCTGTTTCCGACCTTCACCATGGCCAACAGCTCGGCGATGTCGACCGGCCACTATCTCGGCGACACCGGTACCTTCAGCAACACCATCTACACTGGCTATTCTTCGGCCCCCGCAGGCGACACCGTTGTGCCCTTCATCGAGAATGACGCGGTGCTGGCCGACATCGACGATCACTTCAACGGCGACTATCTGAACGAAGAGACCATCCTGAAGATGGCGCGCGAGAAGGGTTTCAGCACCGCCGCCATCGGCAAGGTCGGCCCGACGCTGCTGTTCGACCACACCGATCGCGGCAAGCACACCATCATCTTCGACGATTCCACCGGCGGCAAGAATGGCGTTCCCGCATCCGAGGAGGTGAAGGATGCGCTCACTAAGGCCAACCTGCCCCTGACGACGCCAAGCCGTGGCGACAATGGCAAGGCCGGCGACGCCAAGACACCCGGCACCACGGTCGCCAATGTCGCCCAGCAGGCCTATTTCGCGGACGTCGCCACCAAGGTCGTGCTGCCGATGTTCAAGGCGCGCAACAAGCCGTTTGTCCTGGTGTTCTGGTCGCGCGACCCGGATGGCAGCCAGCACAACACCGGCGACAGCCTCAACACGATCACGCCCGGGATCAACGGGCCGACCTCGATGGCCGCGATCAAGAACGCCGACGACAACCTCGCGCAGTTGCGCAAGGCGCTCGACGAGCTCGGGCTCGCCGCCTCGACCAACATCATCGTCTCCGCCGACCATGGCTTCTCGACGATCTCGAAGGAGAGCAAGACCAGCCCCTCCGCCAAGATCTCCTACGACGACACGCCGAAGGATTTCCTGCCGATGGGCTTCCTGGCGATCGATCTGGCCAAGGCGCTGGACCTGCCGCTGTTCGATCCCAACGACAAGAACGCCCGTGTCGCAGACAACGCCCATCCCAAGGCCGGCAACGGCGTGCTCGGCCAGGACCCCGCCAAGCCCGACGTCGTCGTGGCCACCAATGGCGGATCGGACCTGATCTATCTGCCGAACCGGGACAAGAAGCTCACTGGGCGCGTCATCAAGGCGCTGCTGGAGCAGGACTATGTCAGCGGCCTGTTCGTCGATGACCGGCTCGGGCGCTTCCCCGGCACGTTGCCGATCTCCCAGCTCAACCTTCGTGGCAAGGCGGCGACGCCGACGCCGTCGATCGTAGTCAATTTCCGTTCCTGGTCGTCGGGCTGCGAAGAGCCGACCAATTGCTCGGTCCAGGTCGCCGACACGGTCCTGCGCCAGGGCCAGGGCATGCACGGCAGCTTCAGCCGGGGCGACAGGCTGAACTTCATGGCGGCGATCGGACCCGACTTCAAATCCGGCTATGTCGATCCCCTTCCCGTCAGCAACGCCGACGTCGGCATGACCATCGCCAAGCTCCTGGACCTCCGCGCCAGCGCCAATGGCGGGCTGCTGGGTCGGGTGATGTCGGAAGCGATCCCGAACGGCATCGTCCCGAAGATGGCCGACGGCACCGTCACCTCGAAGCCGGACACCAACGGGCTGCGCACCGTCATCAAGTTCCAGCGCGTGCTGTCGACCCGCTATTTCGACGTCGCCGGTTTTCCGGGGCGGACGCTGGGCCTCGAGGTCGAGAGCGGCAAACAGAAAACGGCGGGGAAATAGCCCCGCCGTTGATCCTCTTCTCGCTGTCGGGCGATTTACATCAACCCGATATCGAGCACATTCGGGAGCTGCACCAGCGGCAGCGCCGCGGCGCCGACCAGCGTGGCGACCATCGCGGCGAGCGCGTGGCTGGTGCGGCGCTTGCCACGCATCTGGCTCGCGATCCACTCCAGCACCTTGATGTCGATATTGCCGGCGTGCGTGGGCGCCCAGCTCTCGATGTCGGTGTCCGGCGACAGCGCAACCGTGCGCGGCGGCACCGGCAGGCCGGACATCGAGGCGGCGTGATGGGCGACCGCCTTGGCCAAGAGGTCGTCGAAACGACCATCGTCGCTGCGCTCGGCCGCGGCTTCGTTGATCTCGAACAGCGCCGCGACCTCCTCCCGGCTCACCGGCTGGTGGGCGACGGCGGAAGCGGTGAGGATGCGCGCGCACCAGGCGGTGTCATCGGCATCGAGCGCTCGGGAAAAATGGATACGGCCCTTGGTGGTGGGGCCTTCGCCGGTGATCACGCCATCGCGTACAATGGTCAGCGCATGCGCGGCGGTCTTACGGCAGGACGGTTGCAGGGCGACCACATCGGTCGCCTCGATACTGGGGGCAGACATAGCGAGACTTCTCAGTTCCTTATTTCAGTCCAGCATTTCCATGCCGGCGTAAACGAGTGGTTACCGATTCGAAACCGGGGTTTCGACATTTGTACATAGTTGCCAATTGGTCGCTGTGACCGCTGTCACGGTTCGAGCCCGTTAGCAGATCGGACCCCGCAGATGGGGACCATAAAAGGCAATTCCACGGCAATCCGTGCTCTTGCGGGCATTATGGGTTTTTTCGCCGCAGGCAGGCCGATCAAAAGAAGTTGCTCGAAGTTCCGTCACAAAAGAGAATGATTTCACCTTTTAGCTACAGTGGTTCACTTAAGCCCTTGCAGCTCCTATACTCGCGTGCACACCGGCACAGAAAATTCTTTAGCCACTTCAATAGCATGAGGCAACACGATGACACTTCCCATTGGCGCGACCGCCCCCGATTTCGAAGCCGAAACCACCGAGGGCAAAATTAAATTCCATGACTGGATCGGCAATAGCTGGGCGCTTTTGTTCTCGCATCCCAAGGACTTCACCCCGGTCTGCACCACCGAGCTCGGCGCGCTCGCCAGGCTGAAACCGGAATTCGACAAGCGCGGCGTCAAGCTGATGGGCCTTTCCGTTGACCCGGTCGACCGCCATGCCAAATGGTCTGAAGACATCAAGGAGACCCAGGGTGCCGCGCCGAACTACCCGATGATCGCCGACACCGACTTCAACGTCTCCAAGCTCTACGGGATGCTGCCCGCCTCGACCTCGGGCGATCCCCTCGTCCGAACACCGGCGGACAACCAGACCGTCCGCAACGTCTTCATCATCGGCCCCGACAAGAAGATCAAGCTGGTGCTGGTCTATCCGATGACCACCGGCCGGAACTTCCAGGAGATCCTGCGCGTCATCGACTCGCTGCAGCTCACCGCTAAGCATCGCGTCGCGACGCCGTCCGACTGGAAGCAGGGCGAAGACGTCATCATCGCGGGCTCGGTCAGCGACGACGAAGCCAAGACCATCTACCCGGCGGGCTGGAAGGCGCCGAAGCCCTATATCCGCATCGTCCCGCAGCCGAAGTAGCGGCTCGCGCCATCGATATCCGACCATCATGCCCGGCCTTGCGCCGGGCATGATGGAGCTGTTCCGAATTGCATTTTCTCCCTCCGGATCGCCCTCTCCGCCTAACCCAGGGCCGTCACCGACTGCCGGCACCCGCACCTTCATCCGCCGCGGCAAGTCGCTCCAGTTACGCATCAATTTGAAGAAAGCTGCTTGGTAGCCGCGCTTTACAGGCGATGGCTGCAATGGAAGTTTAGTCTGCGAACGGGCAGGAATCGGATCATCGCGATGGACAGCAATCCCAGACAAATACGCTCCGCGGCACTGACGGGGTTCCTGATTGCGCTGCTGCTCGCCGCCCTTCCGGTCGCGGTATGGCTCGACCTGACCAGTCTCGCTGAAGTCGCGCTCCGGCGGCAGGCCAATGACCTCAATTCCCTCGTCAGCAGCGTCCGCTCCTATTACGCCTCGAACGTCGTCGGACGGATATTGTCCCATCCCGGCCAGACCCAGGTCGTCCACAACTACGAGACGATTCCGGGCGCCATCCCGATCCCGGCGACGCTGTCGCTCGAACTCGGCAAGGTCATCAGCGAGCAGCAGCAGAACATCACCTACCGCTTCGTCTCGGACTTCCCGTTCAAGAACCGGGCACCGCACCAGCTCGATGAGTTCGAGAGAGCTTCGCTGCAGAGCCTGCGCACCAACCCGGACCAGAAGATCGTCGACACGACGACATCGCTGTTCAGCGACCGTGTCCGGCTGGTCGCCCCGGTCGTCATGGGGCCGGCCTGCGTCAGTTGCCACAACTCCCATCCCGAAAGCCCCAAGACGGACTGGAAGGTGGGCGATGTCCGCGGCATCCAGGAGGTCGCGATCACGCAGCCGATCGCGGCGAACCTGTTCTCCTTCAAATATCTGCTCGCCTACCTGGCGCTCGCCAGCATCAGCGGCCTCTCCTTCCTGATGATGCAGCGCCGCCAGGCCCGGCAGATCCAGGCCATGAACCGCGAGCTCGAATCCAACAACGATTTCCTCGCAACGCTGTCGCTGAAGATATCGCGCTACATCCCGCCGCAGATCTACAAGAGCATCTTCAGCGGCCAGAAAGACGTCACCATTCACACCGAGCGGAAGAAACTGACGATCTTCTTCTCGGACATCCAGAATTTCACCGCCACCACCGAGCGGCTGCAGCCGGAGCAGATCACCCAACTGCTCAACGAGTATTTCACCGAGATGTCCGAGATCGCCCACCAGCATGGCGGCACGATCGACAAGTTCATCGGCGACGCCATGCTGATTTTCTTTGGCGATCCCGAAACCAAGGGCGATCGAGCGGACGCCGAGGCCTGCGTCCAGATGGCCTGGAAGATGCAGCGCCGCCTGCTCGAGCTGAACGCCAAGTGGCGCGCCGCCGGCATCGAACAGCCCTTCAAGTCGCGCATGGGCATCAATTCCGGCTACTGCAATGTCGGCAATTTCGGCAGCGTGGACCGGATGGACTATACGATCATCGGCGCCGAAGCTAATCTGGCGGCGCGGCTGCAATCGATCGCCGAGCCCGGAGGCATCGTGGTCAGCTATGAGACCTTCGCGTTGGCGAGGGACATCATCCAGGCCCACCCGCTGCCCGCGATCACCATGAAGGGCATCAGCCGCGAGGTGATCCCCTATTCCATCGACAACGTGCTGGACGACGCCGCCAAAGGCGACGTCATCGTCGAGCGGACGGCCGGGCTGGATTTCTACCTTGATCCATCCGTGCTCGATCCGCAGGGCATCGACCGGATCAAGGCGATCCTGAGCGATGCAGTCGCAGCGCTCGACCGCAGGCGCGCCACGCCCGCGCAGTAGCGAAGACAGGACGACAATCGAAGCGCCGGTCGCTGGCATCTGTCCCTGAGAGCGATCGCGCTTGCCGACTACGCCGAACTGAGCGGTGCGCAAATGACGACATCGATTTGACGCTTTCAAGAATCCGGCTATCGTTGTGCTCTCGTTCAACTGTTGGGGGATGACATGGACGACGACAAGCCCGTAATCGAAGAGGTCACCGACACGCTCGGCGCCGCCGCAACGGCCACCATCGAAGCCGCCGCGACAGCCGCGAAGAAGGTGCGAAGGGCCGCCAAGAAAGTGGCGAAGAAGGTAGCGGCGGCCAGGAAGAAGAGACCGACGAAGACCGGGAAGGCCGCCAAGAAGTCGGCAAAGAAAGCCAAAAAGGCGCCGAAGAAAACGTCCAAGAAAGCCACCAAGAAAACCTCCAAGAAAAAGAAGGCCAAGAAGTCGAAGCGCTGAGCAAAGCCGCGGCCCTCGCCCCTCGTCGTCCCGGCGAACGCCGGGACGACGAGGGGCGAGGTTCGGATTCAAATTTCAAATAGCGTGACGATGTGCGTTCGCGCTCTCGCGGCATGAAGTGCCCGAGTTTTGCTTTACTTTTCACCCTCCTCGATCGCAGAGGGCGCAGGGAAAGCCGGGTGCTGGTTGCACCCGTGGGTCCCGCGCAACAAAAAGCACGGGGGTAGGACCACAGGTTCAACCGAAGCATTCCGGCTTTCCCTGCGCGATGGTGTTACGGTTTCCTTCGTGCTCTCCCCGGTGACCGGGCTCTTTTGCCACCGTCATCCTCAGGGATGTTTCCATCCCCCAGGACTTAGCGCCAGCGTCGGGGCGCCAGGACCACACGACTTCGCCGTCCGCGATGCGCGTGCTCGTCAGTCACGTCAATCGCGTCCACCGCATCCCACCGCAACGTTCGTGACGATCGCGACCCGCCCCTCATCCGCCGTGAGACGCGCGGAGTTAAATCACTGATTTGCCCGACGGCGGAAGCGGAATGTTTTTTGTGTGAGGGCTGGACGGCGCAAATCAGGTTGAAATCGCTTGCGAATTTTCCTCCGCTGTCATTCCGGGGCGCGCCTCTTGGCGCGAGCTCTGATGTGCAATTGCACATCAGAGAATCCATTGCGCCACATGCGCGAGCGGACAGATGGATTCCGGGCTCGATGCTTCGCATCGCCCCGGAATGACGGAGGGCGTGGGAATTGGGCCCCCGGAATGACGAGGGAAATTGCGGTGAGGCAAATGACTGAAACCGGCCCGCCCTACCACTCTTCCGGACAGGGATCGACGATCTTCCAGAGCTCAACGCCGTTCTTGATCTTCTTCATTTCGGTGGTCAGCCCACCGTTGCGGCGGATCCAGTCCTTCACCGTCTGCGGGTAATAGGACATCAGGTCGGAGGTGCCGTCGAGGCTCGTGACCTTGATGCCGAAGGTGAAGGCCTTGTCGTAATAGGCCTGGTGGAAACCGACGCTCGCCCTGGGCGTGACGCAGATCTTGTTCATCGGCACGATGCCGAACACCAGCGTGCAGGCGGAATTGCAGATGCCATCGATGATGACGCGATCGCCGCGATCGCGGATGCGCTTGTACTTGGCCTTGTACTCATCGACGTAGCCGCCGTGGTCGCGCGTGATGTGCAGCACGGCACGCGCCGGCGCCATCGCGAGAGCAAGGAACAACAGGGCGAGAAGCGTGATGCGCATGAACAATGTGACAGTCGCCTTGGTCGCCTCAAACAAAGCCGGCTGCGGGCCCCGGACCAGACCCCAAAACTCTGGCCGGACTGTGTTGGGAAACCGTTAAGCATCCAGAATGGGCCAAAAATTGACGTGATGTGGCCGATTTCCCGCAGTTTTTCCCTCCAAACCGCGCTAAATGAAAGGCCGGATCGGCCAGAATCGCCCCGGCTGGCCCTGGAGACGCACAATGCCCAGACTGAAGTTTTTCGCCGCCGCAGCGGTTCTCGCCGCCATGGCTGCCGCCCCAAGCGTGGCCGACGCCCGCCATTACCGCCATCACCACCACCACCGGCACTACGCCGGGCACCTGCCCTATCAGATCAGCTACCTCCACAATTACGGCCCGGGGCCGACGCCCGGTACGTTCGCCTATTACGACGGCCCGGCGACGGTAAAATGCCGCCAGAGCGCCTCCGCCTATATCGGCCAGGACGGCCGCCGGCATCCCTGCTTCTGAAAGCGGGACCGGGAGCGGAACGACGTGCGGGAGCATCTTTCCCGCTCTCCCCCGCTGGCCGTTCCGGCCCAACTCTGATAATCGACACGAACCGCACGCGCTCGTAGCTCAGCTGGATAGAGCATCGGATTTCGATTCCGAGGGTCGGGAGTTCGAATCTCTCCGAGCGCGCCAGCCGGCACCTCCTAAATGTCTTGGAAATCCTCTACGTTTTTCCCGATGAGCCACCTACCAAGTGGAAAGCTTGGGAAGCTCACTTCCAAAAGTTAGTTCGTTTTCGTCAACTCGGATTAGCGGGAATTCTGGGTACAATGGATGCTTGAAGGACATTCGTTCAATGTCCAATATTGCCGTCTCGCCACCTACGTTTTATCGGCTTGCCGTCGGCCGTTAGATTGCCACTACAAACCAGCGTCGCTGGCGCAGCGTGAGCAGACACGATCAGCCCGAAAAAGACTACAATAAGCGCCCCAATTCGCATCATTAGCCCCTTGTTGAATCAGCCTAGCTTCGTTGCCTGCGTGTCACAAGTTGGAGTTGCCATCCCGCGCGACGCGTCCGAACATAGAGTCTTCCAGCTTAGCTGAGGATATAAGACGAACGTCCCCTTGCACTCGCGCTGCGGTTGCTTGGTTGCGAGCAGCAGAGTAAGCCCTCGGTGAAGGCCGCCTTCCCGGATTGTGCTCGATGATGAGATGATTTGCTCATTGATTTGCAAACAAATGAGCAAAC
>NZ_JCAMOT010000016.1:0-171062 GCF_059512425.1 Bradyrhizobium sp. Leo78 | reverse complement strand
CTACCCCCGTGCTTTTTGTTGCACGGGACCCACGGGTGCAACCAGCACCCGGCTTTCCCTGCGCCCTCTGATATCGAAGAGGGTGAAACCAGATGCAAACCTCGGGCAGCGAATGCCGCGAGAATGCGTACTCACATCCCCTCCGTTGTTTGACAATTGAATCAGATCTCACCTCGTCATTGCGAGCGTAGCGAAGCAATCCATCGCGCCGCGTGTGGAGGCATGGATTGCTTCGCTCCGCTCGCAATGACGAGGATAGAGCAGCGCGCTCGCACCTATCCCCTCACCCTGAGGAGACCGCGCAGAGAATCGTAGGGTGGGAAAAGCGAAGCGTACCCACCATTGAGCACTTCGCCCGTGATGGTGGGCACGCTTCGCTTTGCCCACCCTACGGCTTCTCGCGCAAGACTCTCACGAGATCAAGCTTGCGATCCAGCCCTTCTTCTCGCCTGCTTCCGCCGGAGCCGCATCCGTCGTCCCGCCCGCTGCAGCAGCGAAGCGCGTGAAGAATTCGCCGGCGAGCTTCTTCGCCGTCGAGTCGATCAGGCGCGAGCCGAGTTGCGCGAGCTTGCCGCCGATCTGCGCATCGACCTCGTAATGCAGCACCGTGACGTCGACGCTTTCCGCCTCCAGCCGCACTGTCGCGCCGCCCTTGGCGAAGCCGGCGACGCCGCCGGAGCCTTCGCCCGAGATGCGATAACTGTTCGGCGGATCGAGATCGGACAGCGTCACCTTGCCGCCGAAGGACGCCTTCACCGGTCCGACCTTGATGACGACGGTCGCGGTCATCTCGGTTGGCGACGTCATCTCAAGGCGCTCGCAGCCGGGAATGCACTGCTTGAGCACCGCGGGATCGTTCAGCATCGCCCACACCCTTTCCTTCGATGCGGGGATACGCGGGCTGTCGTTCATCTGCATGAGTAGGTCCTCAATGATATCAGGCGGAAACCGGCAAGCGCTGGCCGCGCCGCCGCTCGATCGTGATCTCGGCCAGGATTGACATCGCGATCTCCTCCGGCGTGATGGCGCCGAGGTCGAGGCCGGCCGGAGCCTTGACGCGGTCAACCAGCGAAGCGTCCACGCCCTCGCCGATCAGCTTGGCGCGCAGCGAAGCCATCTTGCGTCGGCTTCCGACGAAAGCGTGATAGCAGGCATCGATCGCGACCGCCGCGCGCAAGGCGGCTTCATCGCCCTTTCCCTGCGTCGACACCACGATGAAGCGCTTCGCGTCATTCAGTTTGCCCAACTGGAAGCCGTCGATCCGCTCGTCGGCATCGGGCACCGCGGCAACATCGGCTGCGGGCGCGGCGAGCGTGACGTGATAGCCGAGCGTGCGCGCCTGCGCGGCCAGCGACAGCGCCACCGGGCTCGCGCCAAGGATGATGAGCGAGGGATGCGGCAATACCGGCTCGACGAAAATATCCATCGTACCTTGGCTGGGGCACATATTGCTGGCGAAGCGGATGCCGCCGCGGCTCTCGCCGGCCTTGACGCCGAGCTCGGCGAGCAGGTCCTGCGGCTGCACCGACACCATCCGCGGCACGCCATCGGCGAGCGCCTCACGCGCCGCCTTCAACACCGCACTGCGCGCGCAGCCGCCGCCGATCCACCCCGCAACGATGGTGCCGTCGGGGGCGATGATCGCCTTGGCGCCGGCCTTCGCGGCCGTTACCGAAACGGTGCGCACCACGGTCGCGAGCACGAAGGCCCGCTCGGCCGATTTCATCTGCGCGACCAAATCCATGACTTCGACATGAGCGGTCATAGGAAGACTCCTTCAGATCTTCGCCAGATAGGGCTCGAGCGCGCGCAGGCTCTGCAGCGTATTGGCGGGCGCATAGAGATCGACATGCGGCAGCGCCGCCTTGATGCCGAGCGCCTCTGGTGCATAACCGTCCCAGGCCATCATCGGATTGAGCCAGACGATGCGGCGGCAGCGCCGTGCAAGCGCAGCCATCTCGCGGCCGAGCAGCGCTGCATCGCCGGTCTCGTAGCCGTCGGATACGATCATCACGCAACTGCGCGAATGGATGACGCGCGCGGCGTGCCAGCGGTTGAACGTCTGCAGGCTCTCGCCGATCTTTGTGCCGCCGCCCGCGCCGTGCGCCATGATCGAGAGCCGGTCGAGCGCGCGGCCGGCGTCCTTCTCCTTCATGGCATCGGAGACGTAAGCGAGACGGGTATGGAACAGAAATGCCTCGGCCTCGCGGAATTCATCGAGCACGCCGTGGATGAAGCGCAGGAACACGCTGGTGTACATGCTCATCGAACCCGACGCATCCAAGAGCACGATCAGCCGCAGCGGCTTGTCCTTGCGCTGCCGCTTCACCAGGCTGATCGGCACGCCGCCATGATTGATATTGCGGTGGATGGTGCGGCGCAGATCGAGCCGATAGCCGCGCCGCCGCGCAAGATCCCGCCGCGTCAATCGCGTACGCATGACCTTGGCGAGTTGCGCTGCAGCCTCATGCGCCTGCGCAACCTGGTCGGGATCGGCGAGCTTGCGGAAATCGACCTCGGCGAGATTTTCCGCCCGCGAAGCGCCTTCCATCCGTCCCTCACCGCTGCGTCCTTCGGGCACATCGTCGGACGACGGCACCTGGTCAGTCGCGGATTGGCCACCGCCCGGCGCAGGTTGGCCCTCCTGCAGGCGCTTGAGCGATGGACTGTTCGCCGCCTGCCCCGATGCCATGGTCCGCGATCGCGAACGCGCCCGCTTGCCGAGCCAGAACGCATCGAACAGCCCGTCGAATTTCTCCCAATCCGACTTCCGCGCCGAGAACAGATGCTTGAACGCCGACCGCAACGATCCGGGCCGCGCCGCATAGCCTTCGGCCATCAGCGCCGCGGCATCGCGGCCCTCGGCAAGGCCGATGCGAAAGCCGTTGTCGCGCAGCGTGCAGAGAAAGGCTGCAAGCCGACCCGAGACCAGCCGCGAGACCTCGTCGATCTCCTCAAAGCCCGGATTGGTGCCACAGCAGCTCATGCGACCTTCCCTAGCAGGCGCTGTGTCACCTCAGGTGCGAAGCGGGCGCGATCCTCATGAGTCTTCAGCAGGCAGATCAACGTCTCATGCACCGTCTCCGGCGCATCATTGAGATCGCGGATATCGAGGCCGACCAGCGCCGCCGCCCAGTCCAGCGTCTCGGCGACGCCGGGGACCTTGCGCAGATCCTCCTTGCGGATCGCCTGCACCATGCGCGCGATCTGCAGCGACAGCGACGGGATCGCGTTCTCGATCCGCGCCAGGATGATGCGCGTCTCGCGGTCGACATCGGGGTAGTCGACATAATGGTAGAGACAGCGTCGCCGCAACGCATCCGAAAGCTCGCGCGTGCCGTTGGACGTCAGCACGACATGCGGGATCGTTACGGCGGAGACGGTTCCGAGCTCGGGGATCGAGACCTGGAAGTCCGACAGCAGTTCGAGCAGGAACGCCTCGAACTCGTCATCGGCGCGGTCGATCTCGTCGATCAGCAGCACCGGCGCCTGCGCGCGGCGGATCGCAGCGAGCAGCGGCCGTTCGAGAAGATACTTCTCGGAGAAGATCCGGTCCTCGACCGCATCGGCATCCTCGCCTTGATGCGCCTGGATCGCCAAGAGCTGCCGCTGGTAGTTCCATTCGTAGAGCGCGGCCGACTGGTCGAGCCCCTCATAGCATTGCAGGCGGATCAGCTCGGTCGAATACGCCTGCGCCAGCGCTTTCGCGACCTCGGTCTTGCCGACGCCCGCCTCGCCCTCGAGCAGCAGCGGACGCCGCAGCAATTGCATCAGCGAGATCGCGGTCGCAAGCTCCGCATCGGCGATGTAACCCGATGCCGCCAGCGCTTGCGCGATCTCCTCACGTCCCTTCATCTAGGCGACCGCTCCGAGAGTCTTTGCCGCCTTCCAGTTGCGCCAGAAGTCGTGCGGCATCTGGATGTGGGTCGAGCCCAGGAACGAGAAGGCGTCGTTGACGGCGTTGGAGAACGCCGGCACGCCGCCGACATTCGGGCTCTCGCCGACCCCCTTGGCGCCGATTGGATGATGCGGCGATGGCGTCACGGTGAAATCGGTTTCCCAATGCGGGGTCTCGACCGCGGTCGGCATGAAGAAGTCCATGAACGAGCCGGTCACGACATTGCCGGTGTCGTCATAGCGGATCTCCTGGCCCATCGCGATCGCAAAGGCTTCTGTGAGCCCGCCATGCACCTGGCCTTCGATGATCATCGGGTTGATCCGGGTGCCGCAATCGTCGAGCGCATAGAAGCGCCGGACCTTGTACACGCCGGTATCGACGTCGATATCCATCACGCAGAGATAGGCGCCGAACGGATAGGTCATGTTGGGTGGATCGTAGTAGCTCACCGCTTCCAGCCCCGGCTCCATGCCCGGCGGGACGGAGTTGTAGGCGGCCCAGCAGATATCCTTCATCGACATGAACTTCTCCGGCAGGCCCTTGACCCGGAAGCCGTCGATATCGAACTCGAGATCATCCTCGTGGACTTCGAGCTTGTAGGCGGCGATCATCTGCGCCTTGGCCTTGATCTTGCGCGCAGCCATCGCGATTGCGGCGCCTGCGACCGGCGTCGAGCGGGAGCCATAGGTGCCGAGCCCGTAAGGCGCGGTGTCGGTGTTGCCCTCCTCGACCTGGATGTTGTCGGCGGGAATGCCGATCTCGGTGGCGATGATCTGAGCCCATGTGGTCTCGTGCCCTTGGCCCTGGCTCTTGGTCCCCATGCGCGCGATGCCCGCACCGGTCGGGTGCATGCGGATCTCGCAGGAGTCGAACATCGCGATCCCCAAGATGTCGCAATTCTTCGACGGGCCGGCGCCGACGATTTCGGTGAAGAAGGAGACGCCGAGCCCCGTGATCTCGCGGGTCTCGCCGCGCTTGAAGGCCGCGCGCTTGTCGGCCTGCTCCTGGCGGAGTGCGGCGTAGTCGGTCGTCTCCATCATCTTGCGCATGGCGGTGTGATAGTCGCCGGAATCGTATTCCCAGCCGAGGGCGGAGTGATAGGGGAACTGCTCCGGCCTGATGAAATTCTTCAGCCGCAGCTCAGCAGGGTCCATGCCGAGCTTCTGCGCCAGAATGTCCATCGCGCGCTCGATGCAATAGGCCGCCTCGGTGACGCGGAAGGAGCAGCGATAGGCGACGCCGCCCGGCGCCTTGTTGGTGTAGACGCCGTCGACCGTCAGATGCGCAGTCGGGAAGTCATAGGAGCCGGTGACAATGTTGAAGAAACCGGCGGGCCATTTCGACGGGTCGGCGCAGGCATCGAACGCGCCGTGATCGGCGAGCACATGGACGCGAAGCCCGGTGACCTTGCCCTCCTTCGTCGCCGCGATCTCGGTCGTCATGTGGTAGTCGCGCGCAAACGAGGTCGCGGTCAAATTCTCGATCCGGTCCTCGACCCATTTCACCGGTTTGCCGGTGACGATGGAAGCGACCGCCGCACAGATATAGCCGGGGTAAGCACCGACCTTGTTGCCGAAGCCGCCGCCGATGTCAGGCGCGATCACGTGGATCTTCTGCTCCGGCAGCTTGGCGATCAGCGACACCACGGTGCGGATCACATGCGGGGCCTGGAAGGTGCCCCAGATCGTCAGCTCGCCCTTGACCTTGTCAAAGGAGCACACGCACTGGCAGGTCTCGAGCGGCGACGGATGAGTACGGTGATAGGAGATCATCTCCTTGATCGTGACCTCGGCCTTGCGAAACGCCGCATCGGTCAGGTCCTTGTCCCCGACCGTCCACTCGAAGATGTGGTTGTGATGCTTGCGCGGCCCATGCGCGCCCGTGGTCTTGCCGGCGAGGTCCTCGCGCAGCACCGGCGCATTATGGTCCATCGCCTTGAACGGATCGACCAGCGGCGGGAGCGGCTCGTATTCGACCTCGACCTTGTTGATGCCATCGTCGGCGGCGTAGCGGTCGGTCGCGACCACGAAGGCCACCTCCTGGTTCTGGAACAGCACCTTGCCGTCGGCCAGCACCATCTGCACGTCGCCGGCGAGCGTCGGCATCCAGGCGAGGTTAACGGTCTTCAGCGTCTCGGCGGTGATCACCGCGAGCACGCCCGGTACCTTCAGGGCCTCTTCAGTCTTGATCGCCTTGACGCGCGCATGTGCGTGCGGCGAGCGGACGAAATCGCCATGCAGCATGCCCGGCAGCTTGACGTCGTCGACATAGTTGCCCTTGCCTTGCGTGAAGCGGATGTCCTCGACACGCTTGCGCTTGCAGCCCATGCCTTCGAGCGCGGCGGTGCGTTGTTCCCGCGTGGGAGTCATGTCGTTCATTCCGCGGCCTCCTTGAATTCGACATTGTTGAGCTTGGCGGCGGCATACTGGATCGCCCGAACGATGTTCTGGTACCCGGTGCAGCGGCAGAGATTGCCTGACATGCCCATGCGGATGTCCTGCTCGCTCGGCGACGGATTTTCCTGTAACAGCCGGTGCGCGCGCATGATCATGCCGGGCGTGCAGAAGCCGCATTGCAGGCCGTGCATCATGCGGAAACCTTCCTGCAGCGCCGAGAGCGAGCCGTCGGGGTTGGCCATCCCTTCGACGGTGGTGATCTCGGAGCCGTCGGCCTGCACGGCGAACACCGTGCAGCTCTTCACCGACATGCCGTCGAGATCGACGGTGCAGGCGCCGCAATGGGTGGTCTCGCAGCCGACATGGGTGCCGGTGAGCTGCAGATTCTCGCGAATGAAGTGCACGAGCAGCGTCCGCGGCTCGACCAGCCCTTCGACCTCCGCGCCGTTCACTTTCATGGTCACATGCGTCTTTGCCATCTGTTCTCTCCCTCTATGCCGCACGGCCAGCGGCGCGCTGCAGCGCGCGCATCACCATGATGCCGCCGACATGCTTGCGGTATTCGACCGGGCCTCGGGCGTCGGCCGCCGGCGCCATGATCGCTTCCGCAGCGGACGCGGCTTGCTTCAGTGTGGCCGCATCGAGATTGCTGCCGATCGCAGCGTTGGCAGCGTCCGTCGCGAGCAGCGGCGTCTCGTGCAGATTGGTCAGCCCGATCGCGCAGGTCGCGACCTTGCCGCCTGCCATGGTCAGCACGACGGCTGCGGCAGCGGTGGCGTAATCGCCAACCTTGCGCTTCAGCTTCTCGTAGGCATAGCCGTGACCGGCCGGCGGCACCGGAATGGAGATCGATGTCAGGATTTCGCCGGGCTCGAGCGCGGTGAAATAGGCGCCCTGATAGAATTCGCTCGCCGCGACCTCGCGCTCACCACCGGGTCCGCTCAGGCGGAAATTTGCGCCGAGCACGATCATCAACGCCGGCATGTCGTTCCCGGGATCGCCATTGGCGACATTGCCGCCGATGGTGCCGAGGTAGCGCACCTGGGGATCGGCGATCAGGGCCGCCGCCTCCTGCAGGATGGGCAGAGATTGCCGGATTGCCGCAGAGGCCAGCAGCTCGTGCTGGGTGGTCATTGCCCCGATCACGATCGTGTCGCCGTCGCGGCGCATGCCCTTGAGATCAGCGACGCCGTGAAGATCAACCAGATGAGTGGGCGTGGCGAGCCGCAGCTTCATCATCGGCACCAGGCTGTGCCCGCCGGCCAGTGGCCGGGCGTCGTCGCCCAGATCGGCCAGCAATTTGACCGCGTCGGCCAGGGTTGCCGGCCGGTGATAGCTGAAAGGTCCCGGGATCATCGTTTCCTCCAATCGTCCTTTGGCGCCGGTCGGGCGCGTGGACGTTGGCGGGACGGTCTCTCCGGTTTTTCCCGACCGCAATCGTTCGGGCACGGAATGGGGTTTTTCGCACGAAATGCGGATGGCGGGACACGAATTGCGTCAACCGCAGCGACCTATTGGCCGGAGCCGGGCCTAGGCATGGCGACGGCTGAGACCGAGTCGCGCCTTGACCTCGGCGATCTTGGCGCGGCTGACGGGGACGCGATGCGGCGAAGTGCCGTCGAGCTCGATGATCGCGCCATCGCCCTCCCTGCGGACGAAGGCCACATGCGGGATCGCGACGATGTGGCTGCGATGCACCCGCATGAACAGAGCGGGATCGAGCTGCGCCTCGGCCTCGGAGATCGACCACGGACACATCCGCTCCCGAGTCCCGTCATGCACCCGGGTATAATGCGCATCGGCCCGGACGCTGCGCACGTCAGCGATATCTATAAAGTGCGTGCCGTCGGCCCCCTCCACCGGCAGCCGCGGCGCGGGCGCCGAACGGGGCGGCCGGCCGACACCGCCGAGCGGCGCCGCGCTCAGCCGCGGTGCAACAGCGGCAGCCGCGACCGTTTCGGGCACGAGCGCATCGGCAGGCAACACGACCTCGCCGGCCATCGCCGGAACCAGATTCTGGCGGCGCGGATCCGGCACCAGCGACAGCAGGAAGCCAGCCGCGATCACGAAGCAGAGCACGGCAACGATGATCGAAAGGATTTGTTGCGACGCAGCAAGTCCGCCGCCGAGATGCTGATGCGTCCCCGCCGCAAGCGGTGCGAAATGCATCCCCGCCATCGCCGTATAATGCATGCCGGAGACGGCAACACCGAAGGCAATCGAGCTGACAACCAGTCGAAAGCCTTCCTGCTGCGCGAGGAAGGCGCGCAGGCCGCCATAGGCCGTCACCATCGCGACGATCACCGATAACAGGACGAATGCGTCGTCGTGCTCGATCATGAAACGACCGGACAGACCGTGGATGCCGACGTAATGCATGCTGGCGATCCCGGCGCCGAGCAACACGGCCGACGAGGCCACGCGCCTGAGCGACGGCTCGCCGATGCTGACGAAGAACAGGGAGATGCCGACCACCAGCGCGCAGATCAGAAAGGAGATGATCGTGGGCAGGACCAGATAGACGGTGTCGGGCGGCAGCGGGGCCGCCAGCATGCCGACGAAATGCATGGTCCAGATGCCGACAGCCAGAAACGCGGCGGCGCCCGCGAGCAGGATGCGGTTGCTGCCTCCCGGCGTGCCGCGAATCCGCGCCGCCAGGCTGAAGCCCGTATATCCACCCAGGATCGCGATCGCCACCGACAGCGCGACGAGATAGGGATCGTGTCCTTCGAACATGATCGTCTCGGCCGCCCGTCTCCACGGGCTGGCCCCTCCCTAGCCTCCCTACATAACCGGACAGTTAGAGACAGTCTACCGCTGCAGCAACGCCCTGTTCCCTTCGCAGATGCGATGTCATCTCGAAAAGCCTATGGTTGCGCGTGCACGTTCAATTGCGAAAGACATCGTCACGAACGTTGTCATTTGGTAACCAAGTAACAGTTGGCCGCACACAAGGAGACGAACCCATGCAAAAGGTCGCGCCGTTCGGGGCCGCCATCCTCATCCTGCTTCTGACGATTCCGCCAAGCCATGCCGGTCCCTGCGAGGACTCGATCGCGCGCGTTCAAGCCCAGGCCGATGCCGCGATCGAGAAACGCGCCGGCGCCGGGGGTTGGCAGAAGGAGAGTCTCGACGCGACGCGCAACTACCAGCCGACGCCGCGATCGATCGCCGCCACCGAAGGCAAATATGGGCGGCGTCTCCAACGCGTGCTCAATGCGCTCAATCTTGCCCGTGCCGCCGATCGCGCAGGGGATGCCGCGCAATGCAACGCCCAACTCGACAAGGCCACACGTGCGCTCGCGGCGGCGCGATGAGCCGTCACAGGTGGCCGCACGGCGTGCGACTGCCAAATGAGCGTAGCCGGAGGCCTAGCCGTTAACGGAGCGCGCGCCACTGAGCCGGCGTACTTCCCGCGATCCGCTTGAACACCGTGGTGAAATGAGCCTGGGTCTGGAATCCGACGCTCAGGGCAACCTCGACGATCGTCATCGTCGTGTGCCGAAGCAGTTCGTCGGCGCGGCGGATGCGCTGTCGCAGCAGATATTCGTGCGGCCGAAGGCCAGTCGCGATCCGGAATTGCGAAGCGAAATGCATCCGGCTCAATCCCGCAACGACTGCCAGATCCGAGAGCGTGATCTTCTTCGACAGATGGCTGTCGACATATTCGGCGACACGCTTCAGCCGCCACTTCTGCAATCCCCCGACCGGTCGCTCGGCAGGAACCGTCGTGACAGCTCGATCATTGACGAATGACCCGTTCTCGGCCTGCAACCCAAGCAACCTGATGGCCACGGCGAGCCGCAGCGCATCGGCGCGAATTCCGGCATGGCGGTCATAGGCCTGCCCGGTGTCCGCGAGCGCATCCGACAGGCATTTGATGACGGGATCCTTGAGCCGTTCGATCGCGGCCTTGTGCTGGAAGACATCGAGGCTACTGGCGGCGTTCAGCAGCGCGGCGCGCTCAGCTGCATTCCCTTCCGCATGACCTTGTGCTGCGATCGCGAGCACGAGGTGCAGGCGTTCAAACGCAAGCGCCATCCTGTCATCGACGACAGGACGGCCGGGCAGCAGCACCGCGGCCTGCGTCGACTTATTGAGACGTTCAGCTGCGGCTGTCTTGCGGTGATATGGTGTTTCATGGACAGTCGCGTGAACCGGCAGACCATCGTTGAAGTGAACGTTGTCATCTCGTCGAAGCTGAATCTGCGGCATGGTACCATCTCTCTGTCGCCATGGTGACCGTACGCCGGAAGGCCTGTACACGTTACCAATCGAGAGATCACTCTTCCTTGAGCGTCTCTCCTCGGAGCGGCCGCATTCCGACTTGTGCCTTGGAGAATATCTAGCACCGCCGCTCGCTCCATTCTACGGGCGTTTTCACGTACGTATATTGTGGGGCTAAGGCGATCATACCTTGGTATCTGCTGCGTGCGTTCGACGGGTAGGGCGTGCGTTCTTGAAATACCGTCGCGGAAGGCGGGAAGTAACTTTTCGGAGAGCTTAACCTCCGGAGAGCCGTCCTATGACAGGTCCGCTTCGGTCGAGGCGAAACCAGCTTTCGCGCACGTCCGGACGACGATCCCTAATCGCCGCACTCGCTGCTTGCATTTCGCTGTGGCTCGCCGTCGAATCGATTTCGCTCGAACCCGCGACCGCGCAGGCAGCGACGCCTGGCGTGCAGCCATTTCCGAACCTCGCCTCGCCGCTCGGTTCGGCAACGGGTTCCGCCATCCGGCCGGCAGGCATTCCGCTGGGCTCCACCGAACTTGCAACACCCGGCACGAGCCCGGTGCTGCCGCAATCCGGCGCCGCCATGAGTTTCGGAAACGAAAACTGTTTCACCGCCAGCAAACCGGGAGCGGTTTTCGATGGCGGCGGGCTGTCGGGACATTCCTCGGCCGGCTGCGGCGCGCACGGCACGACGAGCATCGTGCGTCCCATGACGTCGACATCGTCATCCGTGGGACCGATCGGAGTTCCCTTGGGCTCGACTGAACTGGGCAGTGCGGGTCTCAGTCCGGCGGTGTCGTTCCCGTCACCTGCGTCATCGCCAGTAGGCTCTTCGCCTCCGGCCGAAGCGCTACCTTGTCCGGCCGATGGCACGACAACAACGACGGCGGCACCAGGCGGCTGTTGAGACAAACACATTTACGAGGCATGCCGTGAAGCGAAAGATCGCGATCGCAGTGGCCGTTCTGCTCGTGGTGCTGGCGGGCGGCGGGTTCTGGCACTTCAAGCGCCCGCTGACGTCAGAGCAAGCCGCCGCAGTGCCGGAGCCGGCGCCGATCCCGGTGGTCGCGACGACCGTCGCCAGCAGCAATGTCCCGATCTATCTGACCGGCGTCGGCACGGTGATCGCCTACAATACAGACTTAGTGCGCAGCCAAATCCAGGGACAGATCACGCAAATCACCTTCGTCGAAGGACAAACCGTCAAGGCCGGCGATCTGTTGGCGCAAATCGATCCGCGGCCTTATCAGGCGGAGATCGAGCAACTGACCGCGAACCTCGCCCGCGACAACGCGCAGCTCGAGAACGCACAGGCCAATCTGTCGCGGTACACCCAGCTCGGTAACAAGGGCTATGCCACCCCGCAACTGATCCAGACCCAGCAGGCGCAGGTAGCGCAGTTGCAGAGCGCGGTGAAGGCGGATCAGGCCCAGATCGACGAGGCCAAGATCCAGCTCAGCTACACGCGCTTGACCTCGCCAATTCCCGGCGTGACCGGCGTGCGCCAGATCGACGTCGGCAACATCATTCACCCGACCGATCCGAACGGCCTCGTGGTCGTCACCCAGATCGAACCGATTTCACTGATCTTCACGCTGCCGGAAAGCTATCTGCCGCGAATCCAAGAGGAGATGGCCAAGGGTCCGCTGAAGGTGATCGCCTACAGTCAGGACAACAAGATCAAGCTGGATGAAGGCAAGCTGCTCCTCGTCGACAACGAGATCGTGCAGACGACCGGCAGCATCCAGCTCAAGGCCGAATTCCCGAATGCCGCGCATCGGCTCTGGCCCGGCCAGCTCGTCAACGTCAACCTGCTGCTTGAAACCCGCAAAGACGGGCTGACCATCGCCGCTTCCGCGGTCCAGCAAGGCCAGAACGGCTCCTATGTCTACGTGGTGACGCCGGATGGGACCGCGCAGTTGCGCTCCGTGAAGGTCGGCCAGATCAGCCAGGGGCAGGCACTGATCGATGACGGCCTCAAGGCCAATGAGACCGTCGTGGTCGATGGCCAATACAGATTGCAGCAGGGCAGCCGCGTCAAGGAATTGCACGGCAAGGCCGCAACCGAAGCCGATCTGCAAAGCTCGGTGCAGAAGGCCATTCCATGAACCTCTCGGCGCCTTTCATCGCCCGGCCGATCGCGACCGTCCTCTTGATGGCCGGGCTGTTGCTGTGTGGACTTGCCGCCTATCCGCTGTTGCCGGTCGGCGCACTGCCGAACGTCAACTACCCGACGATCCAAATCTCGGCGCAACTGCCCGGCGCCGATCCGCAGACTATCGCATCTTCTGTCGCGACGCCCCTCGAGCAGCAATTGAGCCAGATCCCCGGCGTCACCCAACTGACGTCATCGAGCGCGCTCGGCGTCGCCCAGGTTGTCGTCCAGTTCGAGCTCTCGCGCACTGTCGACAGCGCCGCCGTCGACGTGCTCTCGGCGATCAATGCCGCAAGCCCCTATCTGCCGCAGAATATTCCCTACCCACCAACGATCCGGAAAGTGAATCCGGCCGAGACGCCGATCATGCTGATCGCGCTGACCTCGGAATCGCTGCCGATGACCACGGTCGATGCCTATGCCGAGAACATCCTGCTGCCGAAGATCTCGCAGATTCCCGGCGTCGGCCTGGTCGGCATCGGCGGTCAGCAGAAGCCCGCCATCCGCATTCAGGTCAATCCGCAGGCGCTCGCCGCAAGGGGAATAAGCCTTGAGGATGTCCGCACCGTCATCGCCGGCGCCAATGTCGATCTGCCGAAGGGAACGCTCAACAGCCCGCGCGTGACCTACACGCTCAACACCAACGATCAGTTACTCAATCCCGCCGCCTATGACGAGTTGATCATCGCCTATCGCAACGGCTCTCCGGTGCGGATTCGGGATATTGGCAAGGCGATCGAGGCTCCGGAAAACGACCTGCTGGCCGGGTGGTATGACAAGCAGCCGGCGATCATCCTCGCGGTCCAGCGCGTGCCCGGCGCCAATGTCATCGAGACCGTGGACCGCATCAAGAAGCTATTGCCAACGCTTCAGGCATCCATTCCGCCCGCGATCAAGGTGACGATCGCGGCCGATCGCACCACCACCATCCGCGCCGCCGTCGCCGACGTCCAGTTCACGCTGATGCTGACGGTAGCTCTGGTGGTGATGGTGATCTTCCTGTTCCTGCGCAATCTCTGGGCAACCGTGATTCCCGCTGTCACCGTTCCGCTATCGCTGATCGGCACTTTCGCGGTCCTCTACGTACTCGGCTACAGCCTCGACAATTTGTCGCTGATGGCGCTGTCGATCGCGGTCGGCTTCGTCGTCGACGATGCCGTCGTCGTCATTGAGAATATCGTGCGCCATCTCGAGAAGGGCCTTACCCCAATGCAGGCCGCGCTCAAGGGTTCGGCCGAAATCGGATTCACGATCGTCTCCATCACCCTGTCGCTGATCGCGGTGTTCATCCCGCTGTTCCTGATGGGCGGCTATGTCGGCAAGCTGTTCCAGGAGTTCGCGATCACGATCACCGCCTCACTGATACTGTCGCTCGTGATCTCGCTGACACTGACACCGATGATGTGCTCGCGGCTCCTGAAGGACGACAGCCACAAGAAACATGGCAGAATCTACCTCGCCTTCGAGTGGGGTTTCGATTCCCTGCTCGCGCTTTATGCCCGCGGCCTGAAGGTCGTGCTGCGCCATCGGTTCGTTACGTTGATGGTGATGCTGAGTACGATCGCGCTGACGGGATTTCTCTACGTCATCATTCCGAAAGGCTTCTTCCCGCAGGAAGACACCGGCCAGATCGTCGGCATCACCGAAGCCGCGCAGGACATCTCGTTCCCGGCGATGTCCGAGCGGCAGCAGGTGCTGGTCGACACGCTGCTGAAGGACCCCGCGATCGATTCGGTGGCGAGCTATATCGGGCCGGGCGGGCCGACCGCGACGCTCAATCAGGGCCGCATCTTCATCATGCTGAAGCCCAAGCCACAGCGCAAGGCGAGCGCGGACGAGATCATCAATCGGCTGAGGCCGCAGCTCGCGCGCATCCAGGGCATCACCCTCTACATGCAGGCCGCGCAGGACATCACCATCGGCGCGCGGCTGTCGAAGACCCAATATCAGTACACGTTGACCGACGCGGATTCGAACGAGCTGACGCATTGGTCGGCCATCTTCCTCGAACGGATCAGGAGCCTGCCGTTCGTCACCGACGTCGCCAGCGATCAGGCCAACGCCGGTCCGATGCTGGACGTCACCGTCAATCGTGAAATAGCGTCGAGCTTCGGCATCCTTCCCTCCGCCATCGACAACACGCTGGATGACGCCTTCGGCCAGCGCATCGTCTCGACCATGTTCACCGCGCTGAACCAGTATCACGTCGTGATGGAGGTCTATCCGAGCTTCCAGTACGGGCCCGAGGCGCTGAAGGACATCTACGTGAATTCCGCGAGCGGCCAGCAGGTCCCGCTCAGCCAGCTCGTCAAGAGCGGGATCAAGCCGGCGCCGATCTTGATCAACCATCAGAGCATGTTCCCGTCGGTCACCATCTCGTTTAACCTGAAGCCCAGCGCGTCGCTGGGCGAGGCGGTGAGCGGCATTCAGAACATCGAAAAGGAAACCGGCAAGCCGGCCTCGCTCGCGACGTCGTTCCAGGGCAACGCGCAAGCCTTCCAGTCGTCGCTGTCGGGCACCCCGCTGTTGATCGGCGTGGCGCTGATCGTCATCTACATTATTCTGGGCGTGCTCTATGAGAGCTTCATCCATCCGATCACGATCCTATCGACGCTGCCTTCGGCGGGCATCGGTGCGCTATTGCTGCTGATGGCCGTGCGCATGGATCTCACCGTCATTGCCATTATCGGCATCATCCTGCTGATCGGCATCGTCAAGAAGAACGGCATCATGCTGGTCGACTTCGCGCTCGAGGTCGAGCGCAATGAGGGCTTGAGCCCGGAAGAGGCGATCTATAGGTCCTGCACCATGCGGTTCCGACCGATCCTGATGACGACCATGGCGGCGCTGCTCGGCGGCGTGCCGCTGATGGTTGGAACCGGCACCGGGTCTGAGTTGCGCCAGCCGCTCGGCTACACCATCGTCGGCGGCCTGATGCTGTCGCAGGTCCTGACCCTGTACACGACGCCGGTGGTCTATCTCTATCTCGACTGGCTGGGCAAATGGCTCGGCAGTATCGGCAAGCGTCCCGCCAAGAAAGTGGTCGCGGCAGCCGCAGAATAAGGAAGTGGATATGGATGCACGTGAATTATTGAAGCTCGACATGACCGCGGAGACGATGATCATCGTGACGCCGGAACTGACGGTCGGACATTTCGTTCCAGGCATGCCGCGGGTCTATGCGACGCCGATGATGATCCTGCACATGGAGATCGCCGCAGGTGCCGCCATCTCAGCGGCGCTGCCGAAGGGATTTGTCAGCGTCGGCATGGAGGTGAACGTCCGCCATCTCGCTGCAACTCCGATCGGCCAGACCGTGCGCGCGACCGCCCGCGTCACCGAGCTCGATTCCAGGCACATCCTGTTCGCCGTGGAAGCCTGGAACGAGGAGCGCAAGATCGGCGAAGGCACCCACCGCCGCGGCATCGTCAACGTCGCAGAATTTGAGAAGCGGTTCGGCGTGAATGAGAATGCGGCTGCGTGACCGCGGCCTGCTGTCGCTACGGGACTTCCACCTCGCCCTGCCTGCGGGGAGAGGTCGGAATTCAAGCGAAGCTTGAATTCCGGGTGAGGGGGAGCCTCCGCGAGTGCAACTCGCACCGTATCCGTGGAAGCAGCCCCTCACCCTACCCTCTCCCCGTAAGAACGGGGAGAGGGAGGAGAGAGCGGGCCCGCTTAGTTCTGCTCCCTCACCGAGCGTACGATCCGGATCGGAATCCCCTTGGACGACGGGGTGAAGCTCATGGGATCGTGCGCATAGAGCGGCACCAGCGGATTGGTCTCGGGATAATAGGCGGCGCAGCAGCCGTTCGGGAAGGAATAGCCGACCACGCGGAAATTGTGCACGCTGCGCTCCATTCCGTCGGTCGAGAGCGTGACGAGATCGACCCGGTCGCCGTCCGCAAGGCCGCGCTTCTTCATTTCCCCCTCGTTCAGGAACACCACGTCGCGCTGACCGTACACGCCGCGATAGCGGTCGGACATCGAATAGAGCGTCGTGTTGTACTGATCATGGCTGCGGATGGTGCTCAGCCAGAGCATCTCCGGATCGCTTTCACAGCTATCTTCGCCCAATCCTTCAAACAGCAGGAAATTGGCTTTTCCCGACGGTGTCATCCAGATGCGCTCGCGCGCCGTCGAGGTGAGATGGAAGCCGCCGGGCACGCGGATGCGGGCGTTGTAGCCTTGGAAGATCGGGAACACGTCCTCGATCGCATCGCGGATGCGGTCGTAATCGGCGACGAAGGCCTCCCAATCCACCACGCTGCGGTTGCCGAGGGTGGCGCGTGCGATTCCGGCGATGATCGCCGGCTCGCTCAGGAGATGCTCGGAGGCTGGCTTGTTGCGGCCGCCGGAGGCATGAACCATCGACATCGAATCCTCGACCGTGATCGATTGCGGTCCGGTCGCCTGGATATCGATCTCGGTGCGCCCGAGGCACGGCAGGATCAGCGCATCGCGCCCATGGATCAGATGACTGCGGTTGAGCTTGGTCGAGACATGGACCGTGAGATCCAGATTGCGCAACGCGGCCTGCGTCTGCTGCCAGTCCGGTATCGCCGCGGCGAAATTGCCGCCCATGGCGACGAACACCTTCACCTCGCCGCGCAGCATCGCCTCGAGCGCCGTCACCACGTTGTGGCCGTGCGCGGCTGGCGGCTTGAAGCCGAAGCGATGCTCCAGCCGATCGAGGAATTCCTTGGTCGGCACTTCGGTGATGCCGACGGTGCGATCGCCCTGCACATTCGAGTGGCCGCGCACCGGACAGAGGCCGGCGCCCTCGCGTCCGATGTGGCCGCGCAGGAGCGCGAGATTGGCAAGCTGCTGCACATTGCAGGCGCCGCGCTTGTGCTGGGTGATGCCCATGCCATAGACGATGATCGCGCGCTCGGCCTTCAGATAGACGTGGGCGGCATGCTCCAGATCCTCGCGCGAGAGACCGGACTGCCGCTCGATATCAGGCCATTGCGCCGCCTTCAGGTCCGCGATGAACGCCTCGATGCCGGCGGTATGACCACGGATGAAATCCCAATCCAGGAGCTCGGGCTTGTCGCTTGCGCGCGCGGCCTCGTCTTCCTCGACCATCACCTTCATGATGCCCTTGAGCGCGGCAATGTCGCCGCCGACGCGCACCTGGTAGAGCGGCGAGCTGATCTTGGTGGCCGAAAACGTCGCCATTTCGACCGGATTCTGCGGATACTGGAAGCGCTCCAGTGCCCGCTCGCGGAACGGATTGAAGGAAATGATCGCGGCACCGCGGCGCGACGCCTTCCACAGGCTCGTCATCATGCGCGGGCTGTTGGTGCCGGGATTCTGGCCGAAGATGAAGATGCAGTCTGCCTTATCGAAGTCGTCGAGCAGCACGGTGCCCTTGCCCACCCCGAGCGACTGCGGCAGGCCGACGCTGGTCGCCTCATGGCACATGTTCGAACAATCAGGAAAATTGTTGGTGCCGTATTCGCGGGCGAAAAGCTGATAGAGGAACGCGGCTTCGTTCGACGTGCGACCCGAGGTGTAGAACTCCGCCATATTAGGGTCGGGCAGTGCGTTGAGGTGGCGGCCGATGATCGCGAACGCATCGTCCCAGCTTACCGGACGGTAATGATCGGACGTCCTGTCATAGACCATCGGATGGGTGAGCCGACCGACCATTTCGAGATCGTAATCGCTCCAGCCGGACAACTCGGTGACGGAGTGCTCGGCGAAGAACTCCGGCGTGCAGCGCTTCGCCGTCGCTTCCCACGCAACTGCCTTGGCGCCGTTCTCGCAGAACTCGAACGACGACGTATGCTTCGGATCAGGCCAGGCGCAGCCCGGACAGTCGAATCCTTCGGGCTGGTTCATCCGGCTCAGCGTCGTCGCGCCCTTGATCGGAACGCGCTGCTCGATCAGATGCTCGCTCAACGCCTTGAGCGCTCCCCATCCGCCGGCCGGCTGATGATAGGGACGGATGGATTTGCGAACGGTCATCGGCAAAGGCCTTTTTTAGAATGCCAGGGTCGGTTGAGTAAAGGAGAGCTGTCCAACCGATGTCTTTCCAAAACGAGGCGGGATTTGCACAATCGCACCGCTCGCCGCGTGAGAAGCTTGCACGTCGTGCTCACGCAACTGCGCGTCATCTGTCATCGCGGCAGTGCGTTCCAGAAAAAGCGTGTCATTACGGAAGCAAAACCAACGGCGCCTGCCTAGGTCTTGATGAACGGGCCGCTGATGAGCGGATCTGTGCCGGTTCGACCATCTCTTTCTGGAGTATCAGCTCATGTTCTCGCGACGAGATCTTCTGGCAGCGTCGGCTGTCGGAGCCGCAATGACCGCATCCGCGCATGCTGCAAGCTTCGGTAATCCGGACGAGCCGCCTCAGGGCGCCATCAACGCCAAGTCGCCTGGAAGTCTGACCGATCCCGGTCCGCAGAATCCAGCCATTGCAAAACAGTTTCCATCCGCATTCACTCCGCCCGCGACCGACGTTGGCGGCCTGCCCACGACCTGGGCGTCCTTCAACAATGCACCGAGACGCATTCAGAACGGCGGCTGGGCGCGGCAGGTCACGGTCGACGATTTCGCGATCTCGAAGGAAATATCCGGCGTGAACATGCGCCTCGCCGCCGGCGGCATTCGCGAGCTGCATTGGCATCAGGCCGCCGAGTGGGCCATTATGACCTATGGCACCTGCCGCGTGACTGTTCTCGATGCAGAGGGGCGTCCTTATGTCGGCGACCTCAAGGCGGGCGACCTCTGGTATTTTCCGGCCGGCACGCCACACTCCCTGCAGGGCCTCGGACCCGACGGCTGCGAGTTCGTGATCTGCTTCGATGACGGCCACGCCGACGAGTTCAATACGCTGCTGCTGTCGGACTGGATGGCCCACACGCCGCCTGAAGTGCTCGCCAAGAATTTTGGCGTTCCCGTCGAGAGCTTCGCGAACATTCCGCTGCACAATCTCTGGATATTCCAGGGCACCCTGCCCGGCGACCTGGCCGCCGACCGCGCTGCGATGAGCAGAAACGCAGAGATGCCGCCGCATCCCTTCATCTTCTCGCTCGAAGGCTCGCGCCCGCTCAAGCAGTCCGAGGCCGGCACCATTCACGTTGCCGACAGCACCAACTTCAATGTCGCAACGACCGTGGCCTCGGCGCTGGTCACCCTCAAGCCGGGCGCGGTCCGCGAGATGCACTGGCATCCGAACGCCGACGAGTGGCAATACTACATCAAGGGCAAGGCCCGGATGACGGTGTTCAACACCGGCCCCAATGCGCTGACAATGGACTTCAACGCGGGCGACATCGGTTACGTCAAGAAGAACTACGGGCACTATGTCGAGAACGTCGGTGACACCGACCTGCAATTCGTCGGCGTGTTCCGCGCCCCTCGCTACGAGGAAGTCTCGCTGACGAACTGGCTCACGCATACGCCGCCCAAGCTGGTAGCGCAGCATCTCAACATCGACGAAGCGATGATTGCCAAGTGGCCCGACAACAGTCCGGGTATCATGCCGAAGGGATGAACCTGGGTATCATGCCGAAGGCATGAACCTGGGTATCATGCCCAAGGCATGAACCTGGGTATCTTGCCGAAGGCTTGATCGCAGTCGGGCGGGCTCATTGCGCCCGTCCGACATCCTCATGGAGCGGCAGGGTGAACTGGAAGGTCGCGCCCGGCCCGGCATTGCGGGATGCAGACAGCTTTCCGCCATGGGCCTCGACGATCGAGCGGCAGATCGATAATCCCAAGCCAAGGCCGGCCGACTTGGTGGTGAAGAACGCATTGAACAGCCGCTCGGCGTTCTCGTCGGAAAAGCCGACGCCGCAGTCCGCCATGATCAGGATGGCCTGATCGGCATCGAAACTGCGCTGCGATCGGATCAGCAATTCGCGCGGCCGATCCGTAACAGGCTGCATCGCCTCGATGCCGTTCATCACCAGGTTCATGACGACCTGCTGCAATTGAACCCGGTCGGCGCGGACGATCAGCGGATCGGTCGCAAGCTCCGTACGCAGCGTGATCTGCTTGCTCGTGAGCTCGCGCCGCATCAGCACGCGGGCCTCGTTGACGACCTCGTTGATGTCAAGAAGCGCCCGCTCCGTATCGGTCTTGCGTGCCAGCGCCCTAACGCGCCCGATCACGTCGGCCGCGCGGCTGACATCCTTGACGATCCATTCCACCGAGCGCCGCGCATGCTCCATGCCTGACGCGCCGCGGTCGAGCCAGCGCAGGCAGGCTTCGCCGTTCGACATGATCGCGGCCAGCGGCTGGTTCACCTCGTGGGCGATGGAGGACGTCAACTCGCCGAGCGTGATCACGCGCGTGGCGTGCGCGAGGTCCGCCTGCGCGTCGTTGAGCGCGGCCTCGGCCTGCTTGGCGGCAGTGACGTCGGTCACCGCACCGATGTACTCGATGCCATCAGGACCGTCCTTCACGGCATGGGCCAAAGTGCGAATATGCTTTAGCGCGCCATTCGGCATCACCAGCCTGGCTTCGTGACCGAAATCCACGCCATTCTGCGAAGCCTCCTCGAGCAATTGCTGCACGAAATCCCGATCTTCGGGATGCATACGCCGCAGAACGAACTCCAGTGTCGGCGTTGTGGCCGGATCGCATTCGAAGATCCGAAACGTCTCCTCCGACCAGCTGATCTCGCCGGTCGCCACCTTCCAGCCAAAGCTGCCGGTGCGGCTCAGCCGCTGCGCTTCGGCCAGGTACATTTCGCTCCGCAGCAGCCGGGCCTCGGTCCGCTTCTGCGCTTCGAGCGCAGCCAACAGATCGCGGCGAGAAAGCTCCAGCGATCTCGTCGCCTTTCGCTGTGCCGCAGCGATCCAGTTAACGAACAGCGCCGTGATCAAGAACAAACTCACGCGCGGGATCTGATGAACATCGATCTCGAACGAATTGATGGGAGAGGCCACGAAATACTCGAACGCCAAACCTGCAAGCGCAGTCGACACCAAGCCGGGGCCGAGGCCGCCGAACCAGGCCGCAAACATGATCGCGCAAAGAAATAGCGAGACGTACGGTTCGATGTTCAGGTACTCGACCGCGGCCTTGGAGGCGATTAGAGCTGCAGCGACCGACAAGATCGCAACCGCATAACGGGAGAACGTCGCCCAGGGCGTCTGATCGAAATCGGTCAGTCCCAAGCGCCAATCTGAAGATGGCCGCGGGGCATCGACGGACAAAGCGGGCGCACCTGTTTCGCTGCTACGCTGGCCCGGATACATGCCAAATGCTCCTTGTGCCGCCCGATCATGAAATCCCTGCTTACGGTCGCGCAAGAGCTCTTCCAACTCAAGACTCGTTCTTCCAACTCAAGAGCCGTTGAATTTCCGTGTGGCAGGAGTGGACGAGCCGTGAACGGCGGCCGCGATGCGGTTTTGGTGATCGTCGGGACCCGTCCCGTCTGGCGACCGACCGGGTCGGAAAAACCCGCCTGCCGAAGAATTCAGATCTTGACAGTCGGACCTTGCCCATCACGCCCCTGCAGGGCCTGTTCAAGGTTTTGAATGAGATTGTCGGTCTCGAACGGCTTGGTCAAGAGACAGACTGCACCGGCGCTTGCGGCGTGGGCGGACACGGCCGCCTCGGGAAAAGCCGTGATAAAGATGAAAGGTATCTCGTTGCCGCGGGCGCGCAGGCGAAGCAGGAGCTCGACGCCGTTAGTGCCGGGCATATTGACGTCGGCGATCACGCAGGAGGTCTGGTCGAGCACGCCGGACTGCAGAAATTCGTCAGCCGACCCAAACGTGAGAACGCCATAACCAAAAGACCTCAGCAGATTGTCGGTCGCGGTACGGACGGACGCATCGTCGTCGATGATGGAGATCATCGGTGTTGTCGGCAAGATCGCTGTCCTTTTGGGGAAACGGGGAATAAGGATCCGCTAGCGCGCGATGACTTTTCCTCGAATCGTCAGCCCGCCTAGATTCTTGTCCGGCACACGATCTGCCGCGCAAACGTTCCCCATTTGTCGCGCGGAAAAGCCGGCACCGCTTCCCCGGATCGCACGCTCGTAACGTTAAAATGCGCTCTATCAAGGTACCGGGGAATCATACTTAGGTTTCTCGCCCACAGCTATCGGCGGCGAATTCCGATCATTTCGGCCATCCTGACCAGATCGGCGAGCGATTTTGCGCCCATCTTCTTCATGACGCGCCCGCGATGGATTTTGACGGTGATCTCGGCAACCCCGATCTGCGCCGCAATCTGCTTGTTCATGAGGCCCGCAGCCACCAAAGCCAGTACTTCGCGTTCACGGTCGGTCAGGGTCTCGAAATGTTCTCGCAAGCCCGTAACGGCTTTCTCAGCCTCGCGCCTTTCGCGATCGCGCTTGATCGCGGTCATCACGGAATCGAGCATATCCTGATCGCGGAACGGCTTGGTCAGGAAGTCGATCGCCCCGCCCTTCATGGCGCGGACGCTCATCGGAATGTCGCCGTGACCGGTCATGAAGATGATGGGAATGTGGACGTCGGCCTTGGCCAATTCGAGCTGGAGGTCGAGCCCACTCAACCCGGGCAGCCGGATGTCCAGCACCAGGCAACTCGCGACATCAGGCAACTTGCTGTGCAGCAATTCCGCGGCGGAGCCGAACTCCTGCACCTCCAGGCCCACCGATTGGAACAGGTTGGCAAGCGCCCGTCGTACGCTCTCGTCATCGTCGACGACGAAGACAACTGACTCCTGGCCCGTCGTCAGGTCGTGAGGCGACGCAAACGGATTCATGCGCCATCTCCGCATGCAATGGCCGAATGAGAACTCCAGCGGACGGCAGCAGACGGATGTTTCGGATTCAAAACTGATTTTCCGGGTATCCCTGACCTCTGACGTTAGAACACATCAGCGGAACCTCCGCAATTCTACGGGGGTGCCGGGAACAGGACGCAACCATGCTCCCGCGGCGCTGCTGCTATGCCTGCGACAAAATAGCCAACCGGGATCGAAGGCCTAGCGGCCGACTTCCACACTGGCAGTGGTGCCGGCAACGAGGCGCACTCCGTCAGGCACATGATCGATGTGAATATGCACCGGGATCCGCTGCGCCAGCCGCACCCAGGTGAAGATCGGATTGACCGACGCGAGCCCGCCCTGCCCCGGCTGCGCGTTGGTGACAGTGATGCCGCGCGAGACCCCGCCGACATGGCCACGGATGAGCTGGCTGTAGCCCATCAAGCGGACTGTCGCCGGATCATTGTCGCGAATCCTTCCAAGGCTCGTCTCCTCAAAATAGCCGTCGACCCAGAAGGAATCGGCGTCGACCAGCGAGACCAGGTTTTGGCCGATATTGGCGTAGTCGCCGCGCTGGGCCAGCAGATTCGTCACATAGCCATTGACGGGCGAGCGAACGGTGACACGGCTGAGATTGAGCTCCGCCTTGGAGACCATGGCCTGACCCGCGGCGACAGCGGCTTGCAGTTGATGCAGCGAGCTTGCCGATTGCTGAAAGACGTCCGTCGACACCCAGCCTTCTCCGCGCAGCTTCGCCTGCCGTCCTTCGTTGGCGCGCGCGTAGTCGAGCGCGGCCTGGTCGCGCGCAACCTGGGCGCGGGCAGCGTCCAACGCGATCTGGTAGTCGTTCGGTTCGATCTCGAACAGCACGTCGCCCTTGCGCACCATCTGGTTGTCGGCGACCGGCAGGTTGACGATCCGCCCGGCAATCTCCGGCGCGACGGTCACGACATAGGCCCGCACCATGCCGTCGCGCGTCCACGGCCGCCCCATATAGACGTCCCACGCGAACCATCCCAACAACGCCGCCACCACGACAGCGCCCAGCGTGAGCAGTGCCGGGATCGCGGAACTGAGCGATATCCTGCGGCTCGCCCCGCCTGCCGAAGAGCGCAGCAGAGCTTTCCCATCGCCCGCCAATCGCGTCTGAACTTCAGACATCGCTATACCTCAGCTACCACCAAAACCACGCATGAAAGCAGAATGATATAAATCGCGAGCACGAACAGCGCCGGATGCCAGACATGGCGCAGCAAGCCGAAGCCCGCCACCATCCGTCGCAACACGACCAGGATAAGCCAGGCCGCCACCATCAGCAACGAAAGCGGGGCGACGTAGACGCCAAACAGGTTGACTTCCGAAAAGCTCATGGCGGCGATGTTTCGAAATAGGTCTTATGTTGTGCGAGCGTTTCCGATAGCACGAGGATGCTGCCGCGCGCCCGCTCCCTGACGGGCAATCCCGGCGTCGTGGGCGCGACCGCGGCAAGCTTCGCATCGAAGTCTCCGAGGCGCTCGATCGCAGCCGCGATATCGGCTTGCGCGACCGCATCCAGTGCAACGGAGAACTCCTGATCAAGGTCGAAGCGACCGGCGACGGGACGAAGCCGGATGATGGCATTGCCCACCACCAGGGCCGACAGGAGATCAGAACGTGCCGTCGGCTCGGTCTTTTCAGGGAGCGCCTGCAGGTAGTTGTAGATCCGTCCTTCCCACGCCTCCGATGTCAGTTGCAGCCGGTCGGTGGCAAGCCGCCGTAGTTCCCGCAATGTCCGCCGCAGCAGACGGCGGACACGGAGCTCCGCCGACAGCGGCGGCACCATGCGGAACGCAAGCGCGGCCGCGCCGAGTCCCACGAAGATCGCCAGCGCGACATTGTAAAAGGCGAGCGTATTGTAGGTCATCTGGTTCGCCGGCCCGAGCAGCGGAATGAAAGTCGCGACCAGCGCGATGAAGACCGGCGGCAGCCAGGGTTGGGTCATCAGCGCACCGGCCGGAATGAGAACAAGCCCGATCACAAGGCAGAGGCCGGCGAAGGATGTCATCTGCGGCAGAAGCGCGAAGTTGGCGATGGCCGCGAGCACGGTGGTGATGGCGGCGCCGACCATGAACTGCATGGTGATGCCATAGGCCTGATCGGGCCGCGCCGAGAACAGGGTGAGCGCGATCGCCGCAAAGGCGACGGCAAGCGCGCCATTCGGCCACGCCGTCACGACCCAGAACAATTCGACCGCGGCGATCGCGGTGAATGCCCGTGCCGCATTGAGAAGCGAAGGAGCATAGTCCGGAACCGGAAACCTTTCATGCCGCCGCGCCCGAACGGGCTGCGCGGGATCAGTCAGCACGAGCAAGCCGCCAAACGCCCTTCGAAGCGCAAGCAGCGACCGCGCCGCCTCATCGACGATCAGCTTGATCGACGGCGTCGCACATCGCATCGTCAGCAGTTCACGCACGGCTGCAGCACATGACCTGCGCAAACGCGCCGGATCGGTTTGTGCGATCATCGCAACGCCGGCGGATTGCGCCGTCAACTCCGTTGGAAAGCTGCGCGCGATCTGGCCGATTTCATGCCGCCCCTCTTCGCTTGGCAGCAGATCGAGATGGACGGCCACCCTTCGCCATGCGGACATTGCGCGGAGAAGACCAGTCGATGCCGACTCTAATTCCAGCATGTGATAGCGAACATCATAGGACTCGCCGCCTGCCTCATCCATGAGGGGATCGAGAGCACCGATCCGCTGCGCCAGACCGAAGCCGATCCGGCGGGATCCCTCTCGCCTTTCCGACAACGTCGCGACGAGCTGAGCCAGGATTTCCGTCGCCAGCGCAGCCATCTCCTTCGCCAGCCGCCTTGGCGCATCGCCGAAATCCGTCATCGCCATCACCAGGCCCGAACACACGATGCCGACGCAGATCTCGCTGGCGCGGTTCACCGCAAGCGTGAAGACCTCGCCATTGGCGCCACCGGTGGCGCCAAGCAGGTCGCTTGCGACGATTGCAGCGGTAAAGCCCGCGAGCGCTGCCGAGTAGGACGCGAAATTGCGCAGCAGCGTTGCCACGAAAGCGCAGCCCGCGCTCCAAAGCGCCAGTCCAAGCAGGAATCCGACCCGCTGTTGCGGAAAGAGTGCTGCCAGCACCACGATCGCCACAGCGCCGATCGTCGTCCCGATCAGGCGAAACCAGCCCTTGCGCAGCGCAGCGCCGAGGTGCGGCTGGCTGGCGATCGCGGCCGATGCACCGGCCCAGGACGGAATCTCGAGCTGAAGCCAGAAGCTGAGATAGAGGGCGAGGCAAACGCTTGCCCACAAGCGCAACCCAAACATCAGCGCCGACGCCGGAACGCGCAGCCGGTCGGCAAGCCGTCTTGCTTCGGGAAGCCGGCCCGCAGTCCAATCAAGCAGAAGCGACGCCGCCCTGGTCATCTGCCTCACCTATGCACATCGGGCAGACTGCGCGCTGATCTCAATCGAGCTCATGCCGCATCAGTAATGATCGGTCATGGGACCGACCTTACCACGGAACACGCGGTAGCCGATCACGATGTAGAGCAGCATGAGCGGGAACACGAACAAGCCCTCGCCCCAGAACATGAAGGCGAGGCTGGAATGCGGCGCGGCCGCCTCCTCTATGGTGATGACAGAGGGGATCATATAGGGCCAGAACGACAGCGCCAGTGTCCCGAAGGCGGTAACGAAGATCGTCGCCACCATGTGGAACGGCCAGTAATCGTTATGGCGCAGGATGCTGGTGGCAAGCACCAGCGCCGCAGTGGCACCGATCGCCGGGAACGCGAACAGATATGGCCTATCGGTCCACCGCTGCAGGATCGGAAGATTCTCGATGAGCGCATGGGCGAAGACGACGATCAGGAACACCAGCACGGCGATCGCAAGGACCGGGATCTGGCGGCGCGCGGTGGCGCGAACCGCCCCCTCGCTCTTCCGCACCAGCCAGCAGGCGCCGAGCAGCGCGTATCCGAGGCAAAGGCCGATACCGCACAATACGGCAAAGCCGGTCAGCCAGCCGAGCGCGCCGCCGGAATATTCGCCATTGGTGAACTCAAGTCCCTCGACCAGCGCGCCGACCATCGCGCCCTGCATGAAGCTCGCAACAAGCGAGCCACCGGAGAAGGCGACATCCCAGACCCAGCGCGAGGCCAGCGCCTTGTTGCGGAACTCGAATGCCACGCCGCGCAGGATCAATCCCAGCAGCATGACGATGACGGGGATATAGAAGGCCGACAACAGGATCGCGTAGGCAGCGGAAAACGCACCCCACAGGATCACGCCAGCCACGACCAGCCAGGTCTCGTTGCCATCCCAGACCGGCGCGACCGTGTGCAGCATTTCGGCCCGATCCTTCTCGTTCTTGGCCAGGCCGAACAGCATGCCGACGCCGAGGTCAAACCCGTCGAGCAGGAGATAGATCAGGATACTGATTGCGAGCAGCGCTACCCAGAACATCACCATGTCTATTCTCCTGCACTGATGTAGCTGCGTGCGCCGACCGGGGGCTGATCGGCCATCGACATGGGCCGGTTCGGTGCCGCTTCGCGCGGCTCCGTGGTCGGAATTCCGGCCGGGCCGGCGCGCAGCAGGCGATAGATGTAGTAGGTGCCAAACGAAAAGATGAAGGCGTAGACCAGAACGAACAGGATCAGCGTGGTCAAGGCGGCGGACGCGGTGAGGAACGGCGTCATCGCATCAGCCGTGCGCAGCACGCCATAGACGGCCCAGGGCTGACGGCCGACTTCCGCGGTGTACCAGCCGGTGAGGATCGCGATCCACGGCAGCGGAAAGCTGAGAAAGATACCCCAGAGCAGCATGCGGTTCCGCTCGAGCCGATGCTTGAGGCTGAGATAGGTCCCGAGCCAGGCCAGCCCCAGCATCACGAGACCGCAGCCGACCATGATGCGGAAGGTGAAGAACGGGATGATCACCGGCGGCCGGTCCTGCGGCGGGAATGTCGTCAGACCGACTTCCTTTGAGGTCAAGCTCATGCTGCCGATGATGCTGCCGAGCACGGGAATGCTGATCGCGTATTTGTTGGACTCCGTGCTCGAATCGGGGACCGCGATCAGCACTTCGGAGGCGGGCTGCTCGTCGTGCCAACGGGCCTCGATCGCGGCGAATTTGGCCGGCTGATAATCGTGGACATAGTCGCCGACGAGATGTCCGATGAAGAGCTGGATCGGAAGCAGCACCGCCGCAAGCGAAGGGCCCATGCGCAGCATCACCCGCGCCTCTACGTAATAGGTCCGTCGCAGCAGGTACCACGCGCCGGTCGCCGCCACGCAGAACGCACCGGTCAGGTAAGAGGCGATCAGCATGTGCGGAAAGCGCACCCAGACCACGCGATTGAAGAGGATCGCCACCCAGTCGTCAGGCGCGAACTGTCCCTTCTCCAGGACATAGCCGACCGGCGCCTGCATCCAGCTGTTGTTGACCATGATCCAGAACGCCGAAAGCGTCGTTCCCAGCGCCACCATGGCAGTGGAGAACAGATAGAACCATGGCGGCACGCGGTTGCGGCCGAAGATCAGGATGCCGAAGAAGCTCGCCTCCAGCATGAAGGCGGTGAACGTCTCGTACGACAATAGCGGCCCCTGGATCGGTCCCGACATCTTGGCCAGCACGCTCCAGTTGGTGCCGAACTGGAATCCCATGACCACGCCCGACACCACGCCCATGCCGAAGGCAACGCCGAAGATCTTGAGCCAGAACTCGAACAGTGTCCGGTACACCGGCTTGCCGGTACGCATGTGCATCGCTTCGAGCACGGTCAGCCACGCGGCCAGGCCGATCGTGAACGACGGGAAGATGATGTGAAAGGAGATGGTGAAGGCAAACTGCAATCGTGACAGGAGAAGTGCTGTGGCATCCATCGGAAGTCTCCTGCCTTCTCAAGCCCGTTGCGCTGCCGAGGTCGGCGTGGCGGCCGGCGGTGGAATGTTGTCGACCTTCAGAATTTTCGCGGTGGTCGCACGGATGCGCCGGCAGAAATCCGCATCATCGATCAGCGATATGCCGTAGGAGGGGATGATTTCTTTCAGCTTGGGCAGCCAGGCGTTCGCCGTGAGCTCGCCGGCAAAGCACTTCTCCAGCACGCTGATGGCGATGAAGGCCGCGGTCGAGGCGCCCGGCGACGCGCCCAGCAGCGCGACCAGCGAATGGTCAGCGGCGCCGACCAGTTCGGTGCCGAATTCGAGCAGTCCGCCGCGCTTGACGTCGGGCTTGATGATCTGGACGCGCTGGCCTGCGACCTGCAGCCGCCAGTCCTTGGGGTCAGCGTTCGGATAATACTGGTCGAGCGTCGCCAGCCGATGGCTCTCGGACTGCAGCACCTGCCCGATCAGATATTCGGTCAGGTCGAAATTGTCGCGCGCCACCGCAAGCAGCGGTTCGATGTTGGCGGGCCGGATCGACTCGAGTAAATCAAGCCGCGAGCCGTGCTTGAGGAACTTGCTGGAGAAGCCGGCATAAGGCCCGAACAACAGCGAGTGCTGCCCGCCGATGACGCGGGTGTCGAGATGCGGCACCGACATCGGCGGCGAGCCGACCGCAGCCTTGCCATAGACCTTGGCGTGGTGACGCTTATTGACCGCGGGATCGTCGCAGCGCAGCCAGATTCCCGAGACGGGAAAGCCGCCATAGCCATTCCCTTCCGGAATGCCGGATTTCTGCAACAGCGGCAGCGCACCGCCGCCGGCGCCGATGAACACGAACTTTGTCTTGACTGTCCGTTTCTCGCCGGTGTCGGTATCGCGAACCTCGATCCGCCAGCGACCATCCTGATCGCGAACGAGATCAGTGACGACGCTCTTGTAATGGACGGCGCAGCCGGGCTGGCTGACGAGATGATGAACCAGATGATGGGTCAGCGAGCCGTAGTCGACATCGGTGCCGGTGATGATCCGCGTTGCAGCGACCGGATCGTCGCCACTACGGCCTTCCATCACCAGCGGCACCCAGTCGGCGATCTGCTTCGGATCCTCGGTGTACTCCATGCCCTCATAGCAATGATGGGCCGACATCGCCTTGAACCGCCTCCTGAGGAACTCGACATTGTCGGCGCCGGACACGAAGCTCATATGCGGCACCGGATGGATGAAGGTGCGCGGATCCGAGATCGCGCCCTTGCCGACAAGAAAGGACCAGAACTGCCGCGTCAGATCGAATTCGACATTGACCTGCAGCGCTTTGGAAATGTCGACGCTGCCGTCGGGCCGCTCCGGCGTGTAGTTCATCTCGCAATTGGCGGCGTGCCCGGTGCCGGCATTGTTCCAGGCGTCCGAGCTTTCCAGCCCGCAATCCTCCAAGACCTCGAACATCGAGATGGTGAGTTGCGGCTCCAGTTCCTTGAGGAAAACGCCTACCGTAGCGCTCATGATACCTGCGCCGATGAGGACGACGTCCGGTTCACCAGTGGGGGTGCTCTGCATGGATATCTCCTTCCGGGTTGATATCGCTGTCCTGAACGACTCACGCCGAGGCGGGCTGCTGCTCCTTGGAGCGGAACGGCACATGCGCACCGGGCCGCAGCACCACATAGGCGCGGCGCCAGGATGAATTGTCGGTCAGTTTCCAGCTATGTCCGGAGCCGGCAGTGTCTTCCGCCAGCAGGATGTCGCCGGGATGCAGCAGGAAGTGCTCGCCATCGCGGGTCTGGAACTCCAGCGTCCCGGAGAGCGTGATCACCAATTGGCGGATCGGCGCGGTGTGCCAGGCGAACGCGCCGCCCGATGCCGTCTCCTGGAAGGAGATGGTGACGGCGTCGGCCTTGCTGCTGAGCCAATCGCCGCGCTGGCCCGGCTCGAGCTCGATGAGCCCATCCTCGAAATGCGAATTGTTGTCCTCACCGGTCCATAACCTGACGCATCTGATCATGCTGTGCTCCTTCAGCTCGTCGGTGTGCCGGCTTTGACCGGCGCGTTGCCTTGGGCCACATAGGGCTTGACCATCTTGGCGGGATCGACGACGCGGTCGAATTCCGGCTCGCTGACGAAGCCGAGCTTCAGCGCTGCCGCCTTCAGCGTGAGATCGTTGTCCATCGCGTAGTGCGCGATCGCCGACGCCTTGTCGTAGCCGATCACAGGCGCGAGCGCGGTGACCAGCATCAGCGAGCGTTCGACATATTCCTTGATCTTTTTCTCGTTGGGCTTGGTGCCCTCGACCAGGAACTTGCGGAAATTCGTGCAGCCGTCGGTCAGGATCGTGATCGACTGGGCGATGTTGTGGATCATCAGCGGCTTGTAGACGTTCATCTCCAGATAGCCGCTGGCGCCGCCGAAGCCGACCGCGACATCGTTCGCCATCACCTGCACCGCGATCATCGTCAGTGCTTCGGCCTGGGTCGGGTTGACCTTGCCCGGCATGATCGAGGAGCCTGGTTCATTCTCTGGGATCATCAGTTCGGCAAAGCCGGCGCGCGGGCCGCAGGACATCAGGCGGATGTCGTTGCCGATCTTGTAGAGCGACACCGCAAGCGTGCGCAGCGTGCCGGAAAGCTGCACCAGCGCATCATGCGCGCCCTGCACGGTGAACTTGTTGGGCGCACTGACGAACGGCAACCCGCTCAGGCGCGCGATCTCGGCGGCGACGGCCTCGGCAAAGCCCGGCGCGGCATTGATGCCGGTGCCCACGGCAGTGCCGCCAAGCGCCAGCCGGAACACGCCCTTGAGCGCGTCCTCGATCCGCGCAAGGTCATCGGCGAGCATGCCGGCATAGCCCGACCATTCCTGGCCGAGCGTCAGCGGCGTCGCATCCTGCATGTGGGTGCGGCCGATCTTGACCACGTCGTCCCACTGTTTGGCTTTGGCATCGATCGCGTCGTGCAGGGCCTTCACCGCCGGAATAAGGCGTTGCGTCACGTTGACGGCGGCCGCGATATACATGGCGGAAGGAAAACTGTCGTTCGAGGATTGCGACATGTTGACGTGATCGTTCGGATGAACCGGATGCTTGCTGCCGAGCGGCGTGCCTGCGAGCTGGCAGCATCGGTTCGAGATCACCTCGTTGACGTTCATGTTGAATTGCGTGCCGCTGCCGGTCATCCAGACGTGCAGCGGAAACATGTCGTGATGCTGGCCCTGCAGGATTTCGTCGCAGACATGGACGATCAGCTTGTGGACCTTGGCATCGAGCCGCTTGCCGGCATGGTTGGCGTTCGCGGCCGCCTTCTTCAGGATCGCGTAGGAATGGATCATCTCGCGCGGCATCAGGTCCTTGCCGATGCTGAAGTGCTCGAGCGAACGCTGGGTCTGGGCGCCCCAGAGCTTATCGGCGGGGACTTCGACTTCACCAAGACTGTCGGTTTCCTTGCGGAAGTCACTCATGGTCGCCTCTCTTTACGCGCGGTTCGAAAGCAAGCATCGGCGTTGCGGCAAGGCTACGTGCGGGGTCGCGTACAGGCTTCCTGAAACGAACGTCTTTTACGGAATTGCATGTCAGCACTGCGCTGCGACAATTTTCGCGAATTTCCGTCGTCACGAGCAAGAACGACGCGCCAGCGCGGAAGGCCGCGCACAAGCACATCAGTACAAACGGCTACGTTTGCCGCTATCGCCGATAATGTTCACTTTGGCCGAGGCCGCGAAAGCACTCACGCCGTCGCAAAGCCATCACCTGTCTCAACGGAACGGCGACGCATTCCCGGCGCGAAGACAACACGGTCGGGATGCGTGAACACTTCGTAGCCGTCGTCGCGCGCAATGGCGATCAAGGTGATCCCCGCTTCGTCAGCGGTCTTGATCGCGAGCGTCGTCGGCGCGGAAACGGCGACGATGACGGGCGCGCCGATCATGGCAGTCTTCTGCACCATCTCGACCGACATGCGGCTCGTGAGCAGAATGGCGCCGTTCGAGACCGACCTGTTGTGGCGGATCAGTGCGCCGGCGAGCTTGTCGAGCGCGTTGTGGCGGCCGACATCCTCGCGCACCGGGCCGACGCCGCCATCGGCCTGCCAGAAACCGGCCGCATGCACGGCGCGGGTTTTCTGGTTGAGGTCCTGCAGCGAGGGAAGCGCACCCATGGCTTCCAGGAGATCGCGGGCATCGAACGTCGCGCCCTTCTTCACCCTGGGAACCGCGCGCCTCGCCTCCACCAGGCTTTCGATGCCGCAAAGACCGCAACCGACGGGGCCCACCGAGGCACGGCGCCGCGCGAACAAGGCCGCGGTCCGATTTTCTGCAAGCCAGATCCGGACCTCGATGCCGAGATCAGTCTCGATCAGATCGAGACTCCTGATCTCCTCGGTGCGGGCAACGATGCCCTCCGTCACGGCGAAGCCGACGCCGAAATCCTTCAGATCGGCGGGCGTCGCCATCATCACGGCATAGGTCGATCCGTCGAAGGTCAGCGCGATGGCGGTCTCTTCCGCCACCGCTCGTGACGAAGAGCTCGCGCGGCCGCCCCGCCAGTTCAGGCCGGTTCGTTCGATGAAAGCACCATCGGCGGCCATGATCACCTCAGCTCGGGTTCGGCGTCGAATGCGCGGCGGGCTACACGGCTCAGGTCAGGAGTTCCTGTTCCGCGTCGCCTCGTAGAGGAACCAGGTCCGGCGCTCGGTCTCGTCGATCCAGTTTTCCAGCAGGCTCGCGGTGGCGACGTCGCCATATTCGTCACAGACATTGTGAACCTGGCGCATCTCCCGCGTGAGCTGTTGGTTGTCGCTGCCCAGTTCAGCCAGCATGTCCTGCGGATCGACATAGTCGGCGTCGTTGTCGAGGATGCGCTGCTGGCGTGCGATCTGACCGATCGAGCGGATCGTGGTGCCGCCGATCTTGCGCGCGCGCTCGGCGATCGGATCGGTCATCGCGAAGATCTGGTCGGATTGCTCGTCGAGCAGAAGATGGTAGTCGCGGAAGTGCCTGCCCGACATATGCCAATGGAAGTTCTTGGTCTTGACGTAGAGCGCAAACACGTCGGCCAGCAGGCCGCTGAGCGCCGCTGAGATATCGCGTGTCGCCTCGGCGTTGAGGTCGGTCGGGCTCTGCAATTCGGGGCGCGTGGACTTGAGCATTCGTGCCATCCTTGTTTCTTGGTCGGCGGCCGCAGCGTTTCCGGGCCGTGCCTGACGGTTGCGATACCGTGCATCGCGGAGCCTATCTTTCCAGAGCCTGCGGACTCTTTCGGATTCGCACGGATTTCGGGACATTCTTCCGAATTGGCTGCGAAACCCGCGCAGAACGGGGCGGGTCAGACTTTGCGAAAGCTTGCGCGGTACTGGCTCGGCGTGATCCCGAGGCGCTTGACGAACACGACGCGCATATGCTCGGCGCTGCCAAAGCCGCTTTCATGCGCGACCACTTTCAGCGCAAGGTCGGAGCCTTCGAGGCGGTTGCGCGCGGCATCGACGCGCGCGCTTTCGACGAATTCGGCCGGCGTCACATTGGTCTCGCGCTTGAACGCGCGCGCAAAACTGCGTGCGCTCATTCCGGCGACCTGCGCCAGCACCTCAACACCGTTCCGCTCACGCAAATGCGCCATCACATGAGTATGGACGCGCGCGATCGGCGAATCCTTCTCGGCCGGCGGCACGAGATAGGGACTGAACTGGGATTGCCCGCCCTGCCGCTGCGCCACCACGACGAGCCGCTTGGCGACCGCGAGAGCGACTTCCGGCCCGTGATCATCCTGCACGATCGCGAGCGCGAGATCGATTCCTGCCGTGACGCCGGCCGAGGTGAGCAGCGGCCCGTCGCGGAGATAGATGCGATCGAACTCGACCTTCGCCTTCGGGAACTGGCGGGCAAGACTAGGCGCATTCTGCCAATGCGTCGTCACCGTCTTGCCGTCGATCAGGCCGGCATGGCCGAGCGCGAACGCACCGGTGCAGATCGAGCCATATTGCTGACAGCGCGAGGCGCTCTCGCCCAGCCAGTCGACAAGCCGCGGATCCGGCGGCGTGGTCGGAAGCGCCGGTCCGCCGGCGACCAGCGCGAGATCGAACGCCTGCTCCGCATCGGCAAACGTCATCTCCGGCGTGATCGACATCCCGTTCGACGCGCGGTACGGCTGCCGTTCGGCACCGATCAGCGTGAGGACGTAGCCGCGATCCGTTCCGACGAACGCGTTAGTCTCGGCGAACACGTCAAGCGGGCCAGCGACATCGAGCGCCTGCACTCCCGGAAAGATCGCCAGCGCGACCGCCTTCATCGACCAACAATCCAGTTGCTGCGCGTGGATGCGCGCCATGACTATGCATGGAATCCTGCCAGCCGGCCATGCATTTCAGCCAGCGGCTTCTTGCACGAACGCCATCGGCAGAAAAGCATGGTGTTTTGACGGTTTCGCAGGGATCGGCGGCGTTGTTCGCGCCAACGTAAAGCGTCAATTGTCAGGTGAGCTATTCACCAAGACCATAAGGACATCAGATCATGACCAGGGTCATTGCCGGTATCACCGTTCCCGACAGCAAGCTGGCGCGCGAGATCGACGAACTGGTTCGCGACACCGAATCCGAACTGCTCTACCACCATTCCAATCGCGTCTTCCTGTTCGGCGCGCTGGCCGGGCAGCGCCGCGGGCTGAAGGTCGATCATGAACTGCTCTATGTCGGTGCGATGTTCCACGACATGGGCTTGCAGGCACCCTATGCCAGCACAAGCGAGCGTTTCGAGGTCGACGGCGCCAATGCCGCCGCAAGCTTCCTCCGCGCCCATCGCATCAATGAGCGCGACGTCGAGGACGTCTGGGACGCGATCGCGCTGCACACCACGCCAGGCATCCCGCAGCACAAGCGGCCGGTGGTGGCGCTGGTGACGGCCGGCGTCGAGATGGATGTGCTGGGCCTGGAATTCGACTCCTTCACCGCCGCACAGCGCCATGAGGTCTGCGCCCACCATCCGCGCGGCCACGACTTCAAGAACGGCATCATCGATGCGTTTGCGGCCGGCACGATCAAGAAGCCGCAGACGACTTTCGGCAACGTCAAGGCGGACGTGCTGGCGCTGCGCGACCCGACCTACCACCGGATCAATTTCTGCGACGTCATCCTGAACTCGAAATGGCCGGAATAACGAAGGCATCTCCTCGATGCGAGCCGATCGAACCGAGAAGGATTGACAGTTCACCACCTATGCGGATTCGCCCTGAACCTCCGATCTGGCGGCTGGTTGCCTAACCCTGCGCTGGCCGGCATGCTAGGCCTCCTCGATCCCTCCCTCCGAGAAGGCCTGAACACCGCAATGTCCGATCAGTTCTCCAACACCCAGCAGATCCGCAAACCGGCCGTCACCTCCAAGGGCGGCATCGTCGCCGCGCAATCGCGAAGGGCTGCCGAGATCGGTGCAGCCGTGCTGGCGGCGGGCGGCGATTGCGTCGATGCCGTGGTCGCGACCACCTTTGCGCTCGGCGTGGTGGAGCCCTGGATGAGCGGGATCGGCGGCGGCGGCGCCATGGTGCTCTACCGCGCCCGCGAAAACCGCTATGAGGTGATCGACTACGGCATGCGGGCTCCGAACAGCCTTCGCATCGAGGACTATCCGCTGACCGGCGACGGCACCGCTTCCGACCTGTTTCCCTGGGCGCGGGTGAAGGACGACCGCAACCTGCATGGCCCCGGCTCGGTCGCGGTGCCCGGCGTGGTGGCAGGCATGGAGGAGGCGCATCGCCGCCATGCCAAATTGCCGTGGAAGGATTTGCTCAAACCGAGCGTCGATCTCGCCAGCGAAGGCCTGCTGGTCGACTGGTGGACCACGCTGATGATCGCAAGCTCAGCCGCCGACCTCCGCCGCTATCCGGCGAGTGCGACCGCCTATCTGCAGGACGGCCTGCCGCCGAACGCGCAATGGGGCATCAAGTCGGTAGTGCGGCTATCGCAGGACCGGCTGAAGGCAACCATGGCGCAGCTCGCGGCCGAAGGACCGCGCGACTTCTATGAGGGCGGCCTGGCGCGCAGCATCGCCGCCGACATCCGGGAGAGCGGCGGCGCGCTATCGGTCGAGGATCTGGCTGCGTTCCGCGCCCATGTGCGCGAGCCGCTGCGCATCCCCTATCGCGGCGGCTACGTCTATGCGACGCCCGAACTGACCGCAGGGCCGACGCTCGCGCATACGCTGCGCCTGCTGCAGCAGAGCGTCCAACCCTCGCCCTCCCCGGAGGCCGCCGCCTACACGGCTTACGCACAGGCGCTGCAGACCGCCTATCGCGAACGCCTGCAAGGCATGGGCGATGCCGATGGCCGCCGCTCGCTCGGCGCGGAAGCGGTCGCGCCCGCCTGCACCACGCATTTCTCCGTCGTCGACCGCGATGGCAACATGGCGGCGGTGACGCAAACGCTGCTGTCGACCTTCGGCTCCAAATTCGTGACGCCACAGACCGGCATCACCATGAACAACGGCATCATGTGGTTCGATCCGACGCCGGGCACGCCGAATTCGCTGGCGCCGGGCAAGCGCTGCCTGACCAACTATACGCCGGTCGTGGCGCAGGCTGCTGACGGCCGGCGCCTCGCCGTCGGCGCCTCAGGTGGCCGGCGGATTCTTCCGGCGGTGACGCAGCTTCTCTCCTTCGTGATGGATTTCGGCATGGACCTCGATGCCGCGATCCATCAGCCGAGGATCGACGCCAGCGAAGGCGCAATCGTGATCGGCGATGCGCGGCTGCCACCAGCGGCGCGCGAGGCGCTGCGCGCACGGTTCGACTATGAAGAAGCGCGGATGCAGACGATGCCGCTGAAATTCGCTTGCCCCAGCGTCGTGCTGCGCGACGGCGCCAGCAACAGCGGCGCCGCGGAGCCGTTCCACGTCTGGAGCGAAGCGGTGGCGGAAGGTTGATGTCTCTCTCTTCACCTCTCCCATCGGGAGAGGTCGGCGCGCAGCGCCGGGTGAGGGGTTACGGTTTCTCATGGGCACTCGAGCCCATCACCCGATTCGCATCTTGCGATGCGATCCGACCTCTCCCCGATGGGGAGAGGTTTTGCACCTCCCGCATAGCACCAACTCGATCTCATCTCATCGGCTCAATTCAAGCCGATATCGCCGCCGACAGTACCGCTTCGAGTTCCTGCCTGACATCGTCGAGCGGTTGCGCGTTGCGGGCGGCGCGGCACAGCGCGAGCGCGCCCTCGATCGAGGCGACGACCAGCGCGGCCAGCCGCCGCGCGCGGGCCGGCGTCACGCCGTCGCGGCGCAGCGCGGCGATCATGATCCGCTGCCAGTCCGCGAACACGCCATCGGCGAGATCGAGCAAGTGGCGCTGCGCGGCTTCGTCCGGCGCTCCCGCATTGTCCATGGCGTCGGAGACATATCGCTCGACCGCCACGGCGAGCACCGGGCAACCGGCCTGAAACCTGCTGCGCTCGAGAATTTTTCGCCACAATGCGATGAAGGCGCGCAAGCCATCGATCGTGCCGCGCTCGCGCGTGAACTGCTCCAGCGGCTTGCTCACCTGTGCGCCGGCATAGACGATCGCATCTTCGATCAATTGCTGCTTGCCGCGCGGAAAATGATGGCTGATCGAGCCGCGCGGCGTGCCGGTATGGCGGACCACCTCGCGCATGCTGGTGGCGTTGACGCCACGGCGGCTCAAGAGGTCGGCCGCTCCCGCCACCATCTTTGCTCTCGTACTGGAAATCATCCTTGCCTCGTGGATTCGTCGATCCAGACTAGACTATGACACTTGACATAGCCAGCCCGATATGCGGCTATGTCAAATGTCATAGCTGGCCGGGCGAGAGTGGCGCGATGACGAATGCTGACAACGAAAGGGAGGAACTATGACCACGCCAGGCAGCATCCGGACTGAAGCACACGACCACATCTTCAAGATCGTCATCGACAACCCGGCCAAGAAGAATGCCTTCTCGCCGGCGATGATGGAGCAGCTTTCCGACGCGCTCACCGAGCTGCACAACAACGATACCTATTGGGTCGGCGTCATCTGCGCCGAAGGCAAGGATTTCACCGCCGGTCTCGACATGCCGAAATTCTTCGGTCCCACCGCCGAGAAACGCAACATCAAGGAGGGCAATGTCGACGCGTTCGGCCTTTCCAAGCGTTGCAGGAAACCGATCGTCACGGCGGTACAAGGCATCGTGTTCACGATCGGCATCGAGCTGATGCTGGCGGGCGACATCGTCGTTGCCGCTGATGACAGCCGGTTCTGCCAGATGGAGGCAAAGCGCGGAATCGCGCCCCTCGGCGGCGCACATTTCCGCTTCCTGTCGCGCACCGGATGGGGCAATGCGATGTATCACCTGTTCCTGTGCGACGAATTCACGGCGCGGCGCGCCCGCGAGATCGGCCTGGTGCAGGAGGTGGTGCCAGCGGGCCAGCAGGTCGCCCGCGCGATGGAGCTTGCCGCCGCGATCGCGCGCAACGCGCCGCTCGGCATCCAGGCGACCAAGGAAGCAGCCGCGAAATATATCGACGGCGGCGAGGCCGCTGCGATCGCCTTTATCCCGTCGATCCGCGAACGCGTCCTGAACAGCGCCGACGCCCGCGAAGGCATTCAGTCCTTCATCGAACGGCGGGCTGCGGTGTTCCAGGGACGCTGACGCGGCTGAACCTAAAGCTGCGTCAGGAGATCATCGATCCGGATCGGGAAGCGGCGCACGCGAACGCCTGTGGCGTGCCAGAGCGCATTGGCGACCGCACCGGCGCTGCCGGTGACGCCGATCTCGCCGACGCCCTTGATGCCGAGCGCATTCACATGCGGATCGTGCTCGTCGACCGTCAGCACATCGAGCGACGGCACATCGGCATTCACAGGGATATGGTACTCGGCGAGGTTCGCGTTCAGGATCCGGCCGGAACGGTGGTCCATGACGGCTTCCTCGTGCAGCGCGAACGATACGCCCCAGATCATGCCGCCGAAGAGCTGGCTCTGGACCAGGCGCGGATTGATGATGCGGCCGGCTGCAAAGGCGCCAACCAGGCGCGTGACGCGGATCTGGCCGAGTTCGGGATCGACCTTCACCTCCGCGAAAACAGCGCCATGGGCGTGCATGGCATAGTTCGACTGCGCCGCAGGATCTGCCGCGCCGCCACCGCTGGCTTCGATTTCGGCGACGCCGGCGCGCTTGAGGATGTCGGCATAGCTCTCGCTACGCGCTTCATCGTCTCGGCGGAATAGCCGCCCTTCCCGCGCGATCACGCCGGCATTGCCGGCACCGAACAACGGCGAGCGCTGGTCGGAGGTCGCGAGATCGGCGAGCTTTGCGATCACCGCCGCGCCGGCGTTGTGGATCGCAGCACCGGCGGTCGCGGTATGGGCCGAGCCGCCGGCAATGCCCGCGTCCGGCAGATCCGACGTGCCCGACCTGAATTCGACCTGGTCGATGCCGAGCCCGAGTCCGTCGGCCGCGATCTGGGCGAGCGCGGTCCACGCGCCCTGCCCCATGTCATGCGCGCCGGTCTCCATCACGCCCGAGCCGTCGCTGCGGATCACGGCGCGCGCCTGCGCCTGGAACATCAGCGCCGGAAAGGTCGCGGTGCCCATGCCCCACCCGACCAGGAAACCATCATCGTCGCGCATCTGCCGCGGCGCGAGCGGACGCCCTGCCCAACCGAAGCGTTCGGCACCCTTGGCATAACACTGCCGCAGCGCCTTCGAGGAGAACGGCTTTCCGGAGATCGGCTCGACCTCGGCGTAGTTCTTCAGGCGAAAATCGAGCGGGTCCATTCCGCACGCCACCGCGATCTCGTCGATGGCACTCTCGAGCGCGATCGAGCCGGTCGCCTCTCCCGGCGCGCGCATGAACAGTGGCGTGCCGGTATTGACGCGCACCGCTTCATGCGAGGTCTTGATCGCGGGGCTTGCATAGAGCGTGTGCGAGGCGTCGGCGGCCGGCTCGTAGAAATCATCGAACGTGCTGGTCGTGACCTTGGCGTGATGATCGATGGCGGTCAGGCGACCTTCGCCGTCGGCGCCGATGCGCAGCGTCTGCCGGGTCGGCGGACGATGGCCGACCGGGCCGTACATCTGGTCACGGCGCAGCACGAGCTTGACCGGACGTCCCACCAGCTTGGCCGCCATGATGCCCAGCACTTGTGGCCCGGAGACCAGTCCCTTCGAGCCGAAACCACCACCGAGGAACGGGCTGCGGATATGAATATTGCCAGGCGGAATGCCGAGCAATCCGCCGAGCCGCATCTGCGCCATCGCCATGCCCTGGCTCGGCGTATCGATCGAGAGCTTGTCGCCGTCCCAGGCCGCGACCATCGCGTGCGGCTCCATCGCATTGTGATACTGCGCGGGCGTTTCATACGTCGCCTCGATGCGTTTCGATGCACCGGCGAGCGCAGCATCGACATCGCCATGCCGGACCTCGGCCGGATTGCCGATACCGACCACCGGCGGCACATAGCTCTCGGCACCATCAAGGCCGACCCGCGCGGACTCGATGTGATATTGCGGCGACAGCAGTGCCGCGCCTTCGGTCGCGGCTTCCAGCGTCTCGGCGATCACGACCGCGATCGCCTGGTTCGCATAGCGCACCTCGTCGTTCTGCAGGAGCTCCATCTTGAATGCGAAAGGATTGGGCTTGCCGTCCGGATCTTCGGCAAGCGGCGGCTTGTGCGAGGGCGTCATCACGTCGACGACGCCGGGATAGCGCTTGGCGGCATCGACATCGAGGGAGGTCACGCGGCCGCGCGCGATGGTGGAGACGGCGATCACGGCATAGAGCATGCCCGCCGGGTGATTGTCGGCGGCATAGCGGGCCTGGCCCTTGACCTTCAGGACGCCGTCGCGGCGGGTCAGCGGCTGGCCAATATTCGAGCCGTGCCTGAGATGGGCAGGATCACGGGTGAGCTCAAGCGACATGGCGCACTCCTGATGAGAAGGGAGAGCCGGGAAGCGCGGGAATGCGCGCCGGCGTGCCCGCGGTGGCGAGCGTCAGCGCCCGGACCACGATACGCTCTGCGAGTTCGATCTTGAACGCGTTGTCGCCAGACGGCTTTGCATCGGCAAGCGCGATGCGCGCAGCCTCGCGGAAGCCCGCAGCATCGGGCGTAACGCCGGCAAGACTCTGCTCCGCGGCCCGCGCGCGCCAGGGCTTTGCCGCGAGGCCGCCGAGCGCGAGCCGTGCCTCGCGGATCAGACCTTGCTCCAGCTGCAGGCTCGCGGCGGCCGATACGACCGCGAATGCATAGGAGGTGCGTTCGCGAACCTTGATATAGCGTGCATGCGCGGCAAAGCCGCGTGCCTCCGCCGGCAGCCGCAGCGCGACGATCAGATCACCGCGCTCGAGCAAAGTCTCCCGCTGCGGCGTGTCGCCGGGCAGGCGGTGCAGCGCCTCGAGCGCGACCTCGCGCCGCCCGCTCTTGCCCTCGATCTCGACGACCGCATCGAGCGCAACCAGCGGAACGCAGAAATCAGAAGGATGCGTGGCGATGCAGGCCTCGCTCCAGCCGAGCACGGCATGCAGGCGGTTTTCGCCATGGCGGGCGTCGCAGCCGGCACCGGGCCAGCGTTTGTTGCAGGCGCTGGGGGCGTCGTAGAAATAGGCACAGCGCGTCCGCTGCAGCACGTTGCCGCCGACAGTCGCTGCGTTGCGAAGCTGCGCGGACGCGCCCGACAGCAGCGCCTCGGCCACCGACGGAAAGGCGCGGGCGAACTCCGCATCATGCGCGAGATCGGCATTGCGGACCAGCGCGCCGATCCGGACGCCGCCGTCGGCAAGATATTCGACGCGGTCGAGCCCCGGCAGGCGCGTGACGTCGACCAGCCGGCTCGGATGGCAGACGCCGCCCTTCATGAGGTCGAGCAGATTGGTGCCGGAAGCAAGATAAGTGGCGCCCTTCTCGGACGCGGCCGCGACCGCCTCGGCGATGGTGGCGGGCCTGACGTAATCGAACTTCATCATGCGGAGCGCCTCTGTTCGGAGTTCGCGAGAGTTTGTTGGGCCTCAAGCACGGCTTCGGTGATGCCGGCATAGGCGCCGCACCGGCACAGATTGCCACTCATGCCTTCGCGCACGCGCTCGGGATCATCGCCCGCCTGGCCTTCGGTGATCAGTCCGATTCCGCTCATGACCTGTCCGGGCGTGCAGAAGCCGCATTGAAAGGCGTCATGCGCGATGAAGGCGGCCTGCACCGGATGGAGCTGGTCGCCATGCGCGACACCTTCGATGGTGAGGATGTCGGCGCCGTCCTGGCTCACCGCCAAAGCGAGGCAGGAATTGATGCGCCGCCCGTCGACCAGGACGGTGCAGGCGCCACACTGGCCGCGGTCGCACCCCTTCTTGGTGCCGGTCAGATCAAGACGTTCGCGCAAGAGATCGAGCAGGGTGACGCGCGGGTCGTCGAGCTCGATCTCCCGCCGCACACCGTTCACGGTGAGGCTGATGGAGAAATTCATGCAGGGCTCCGATCAGTGCTATGGTGGGATTGTTACAGTGGTAATGCGCCGCCGGCGTCCGCCAATGTGTCGATCGGCGAACCTTTGCAGGCCGGGTACTCATCGCATATACGGAGGCATCCTCCGTTTTACAAGGGAGGGTGATCACAAATCTGATGGCCAGTCAGTTCGCAGGAATAGTTCGCAAGCCACGCGCAGATGCCGTGCGCAACCGGGAGCGCGTGCTGGAAGCAGCGAAAGCCGTGTTCAGCGCTGGTGGTCCCGAGGCCAGCCTGGAGGCCGTCGCGCGGCACGCCGGCGTCGGCATCGGAACGCTCTACCGTCACTTTCCGACGCGCGAAGCACTGTATGAAGCGGTGTATCGGCGCGAGGTGGATCAGCTCGGCGACCTCGCGGAGCAATTGAACGAAGAGGCGGACCCGGTCGAAGCGCTGCGGCATTGGCTGCATGCCAACGTGCAATTCGTCGCCACCAAGAAGGGCATGGCGGCGGCGCTGGCGCTGGTCGCGCACGGCTCGCCCGAGCTTCACGCCTACTCGCTCGACCGCCTGACCAAGGCGATCGCCGCGCTGCTTGCGCGCGCCGTCGCCGCCGGCGAGATCCGGGCCGATATCAGCGCCGAGGACGTCCTGCGCGCGCTGATCGGCCTGTGCTACATGCACGACCAGGCAGGCTGGCAATCGACCGTGCTGCGGCTGTTGGATGTGTTCATCGACGGACTGCGCCTGCAACCGGCGCGGAAGGCGACGGTGGCGGTGCCGAAGCCGGCGAAGAAGGCAGTCAAGCGAAAGCGCTAGCTCCAAGCACCGTCATTGCGAGCGCAGCGAAGCAATCCATGTCGCCGCAAGCCGAGATATGGATTGCTTCGTCGCTTTCGCTCCTCGCAATGACGACAGTGCAACTCACCCAAATCTATGATCGTAGCGCGTGATCGACAGCTCGCTCACATCGATCTCCGGCTTGCGTCCGGACAAGAGGTCTGCCAGCACCCTGCCCGAGCCGCAGGCCATGGTCCAGCCAAGCGTGCCATGGCCGCTGTTGAGATGGAGATTGCTGTAGCGTGTCGCGCCGATCACCGGCGGTCCATCCGGCGTCATCGGGCGCAGGCCACTCCAGAACGTCGCCTTGGCAAGATCGCCGCCACGCGGAAACAGATCTGTCAGCGAATGATCGAGCGTCGCCCGACGCGCCGCATAAAGCTTGTCGGAATAGCCTGAAATCTCCGCGGTGCCGCCGACGCGGATGCGCTCGCCGAGCCGCGTGATCGCGACCTTGTAGCTCTCGTCCATGACGGTCGATTCCGGCGCGCCGCTGGCATCTACGATCGGCACCGTGATCGAATAGCCTTTCACCGGATACACCGGCAGCGAAATGCCGAGCGGCCTGAGCAGTCGCGGCGACCAGCTTCCGAGCGCGACGACATAGGCGTCGGCCCGCAGCACGCCCTTGCTGGTCGCAACGCCGGTGACGCGCGAGGCGTCGGCGATCAAGCCATCAATGGCGACGTTGAATTCGAAGCGCACGCCGAGCTTTTCGGCCTCAAGCGCGAGAGCCTGCGTAAACATGTGGCAATCGCCGGTCTCGTCCTGCGGCAGCTGCAGTCCGCCGGCGATCTTCTCCTTCACCGCGGCGAGCGCCGGCTCGGCGGCAATGCAGCCTTCGCGATCGAGCACCTCGAACGGAACGCCATATTGCTTGAGCACCGCAATGTCATCGGCGGTGTGGTCGAGCTGGGCGGCGTAGCGGAACAATTGCAGCGTGCCGCGGGAACGCTCGTCATATGGGATGCCGATCTCGCTGCGCAACGCGCGCAGGCAGTCGCGGCTATATTCCGCGATCGGGATCATCCGGCTCTTGTTGACCGCGTACCGCTCCGCGGTGCAGTTGCGCAGCATCTTGAGCAGCCAGATCCACATCGCGGGATCGGGCTTCGGGCGAACCACCAGCGGACCGTGCTTCATCAACAGCCATTTGATGGCCTTGATCGGCACGCCGGGACCGGCCCATGGCGAAGAGTAGCCGGGCGAGACTTCGCCGGCATTGGCAAAAGAGGTTTCCAGCGCGGGCTTGGGCTGGCGGTCGACAACCGTCACCTCATGACCGGCGCGCGCGAGATAATAGGCTGACGTGACGCCGATGACGCCGCTGCCGAGGATGATGACTTTCACGCTTTTCAGGCTCCCGCCGCGGCATGACTTGCCGCTGCAAATAATCTCCGCAACGGCTGGAGCAAGGTCAGGCTACGCGCTTGATGACGTCGCCGAGGATCGACACGATCTCGTCGATATGACTGCGCTCGACGATCAAAGGCGGCGACATCGCCAAGGAGTCGCCGCTCTGGCGGAGGTAGAGGCCGCGATTGAAACAATCGACCATCATGTCATAGCCGCGTGCACCAATCGCGTCCTTGCGCGGTGCCACTTCGATGGCGCCCATCAGGCCGACATTGCGGATGTCGATCACGTTCGGCAGCCCCTTGAGCTGATGCAGCGCATCGCGCCAGTATTCGGCGAGCGAAGCGCCGCGCGTCAGCAGGCCTTCGTCCTTGTAGATGTCGAGCGTGGCAAGGCCGGCGGCGCAGGCCACCGGATGCGCCGAATAGGTGTAGCCGTGGAACAACTCGATCTGGCTTTCCGGCCCGGTCATCAGTCCGTCGTAGATCTTACGGCTGGCGAACACCGCGCCGCAGGGAACGGTGCCGTTGGTGATGCCCTTGGCGGTCGTCATCAGGTCAGGCGTCACGCCGAAGAACTGCGACGCGAACGGCGTGCCGAGCCGGCCGAACCCGGTGATGACTTCGTCGAAGATCAGCAGAATGCCGTGCTTGTCGCACAATTCGCGCAGCCGCTGCAGATAGCCCTTCGGCGGCGGCAGCACCGCGGTCGAACCCGGCACCGGCTCGACGATGACGGCTGCGATGGTCTCGGCACCGTGCAGCGCCACCAGCCGCTCGACGTCGTCGGCGAGTTCGGCGCCGTGCTCCGGCTGATCCTTTGCAAACGCGTTGCGGGCGAGATCATAGGTGTGGCGGATATGGTCGACACCGGGCAGATGAGTCGCGAAGGCGCGGCGGTTGGCCACCATGCCGCCCACGGACATGCCGCCAAAACCGACGCCGTGATAGCCGCGCTCGCGGCCAATCAGGCGCGTGCGGGTCGGCTGGCCGGCGGCGCGGTGATAGGCGAGCGCGATTTTCAGCGCGGTATCGACCGATTCCGATCCCGAATTGGTGAAGAAGACGCGGTCCAATCCCGTGGGCGCCAGCGCGGCGAGGCGTTCGGCGAAATCGAACGCGATCGGATGGCCCATCTGGAACGACGGCGCGAAGTCCAGCGTCATCAACTGCCGCTCGACCGCTGCAGCAATCTGCTTGCGGCCGTGGCCGGCATTGACGCACCAGAGCCCGGCCGAGCCGTCGATCACCTTCCGCCCATCGACGCTGGTGTAATACATGCCCTCGGCGGAGGCGAACAGCCGCGGCGTCTCCTTGAACTGCCGGTTGGCCGTGAACGGCATCCAGAACGAATCGAGCTTGATGGTGTTCGGAATCTGATGAACGGTCACGGCGTCGCTCCACTGCTGACGCCGCAGCCGAACATGCTCCCAAACGCGCAACAAGCCCTTTTCTGGGCCGCCGCAACCCATTGATCTCGTTGGGGCGGACGCGGCATATTTGCGCGATCCGCAACACCTGCAACAGGGATTCTCTCCATGAGCGTCGATATCGGTGGCCGGCTGCGATTCATTCGCGCGCAGCAGAAGCTGTCGCAGCGCGAACTCGCCAAGCGGTCCGGCGTCACCAATTCGACGATCTCGCTGATCGAGTCCAACCAGATGAACCCATCCGTCGGGGCGCTGAAGCGCATCCTCGATGGAATTCCGATGGGACTGGCGGAATTCTTCGCGCTTGAGCCGGAGCGCCGCCGCAAGGTGTTCTACCGCTCCGACGAACTGACCGAGATCGGCAAGAAGCCGATCTCCTATCGCCAGGTCGGCGACAATCTGTTCGGCCGCAGCCTGCAGATCCTGAAAGAGCGCTACGAGCCCGGCAGCGACACCGGCCGCGTGCCGCTGGTGCATGACGGGGAGGAAGGCGGCATCGTGGTCTCCGGCAAGCTCGAGGTCACCGTCGATGACGAGCGCCGCATCCTCAATCCCGGCGACGCCTATTATTTCGAAAGCCGCCGCCCGCATCGCTTTCGCTGCGTCGGCGGCAAGCCCTGCGAGGTGATCAGCGCCTGCACCCCGCCGACGTTCTGAACGTGGCAGGCGCCGCGCGGCGCCTCACAGATTCCGGGTCTGCTTGTCGCCCCAGGCGATGGCCGCAGCGATCGTCACGAATATCGCCGTCACGCCAATAACGACCAGGATGGTATCGAGGGTCATGGCTTCTCTCCGTGGCTGATGGAGAAAAGCTAGCGGATTGCCGCCGCAGTGCTTTGCGCTCGATCAAATCCGAAAGGATGGTAGGCCTAGGCCATCGCCAGCCGCTGCCGCGAGCGGATCAGCAGCATCAGCATGATGGTGACGTTGAGCGCGTTCCAGGCGAGCCCGTTGGCGAAGGCGGCGGCGTAGGAGCCGGTGGCATCGAAGATCACCCCGGAAATATAGCCGCCCAGCGACATGCCGATCACCGAGGCGAAGATCACGATGCCCACCCGGGTGGCGGCCTCCGCGGCCGGCATCGCCTCGCGGATGATGATGGCGTAGCTCGGCACGATGCCGCCCTGGAACAGGCCGAACATCGCCGAGATGATGTAGAGCGAGGTCAGGCTGTCGAAGAATAAATAGAACAGCAGCGCCGTGCCCTGCGCGACCGAGCCGAGCAGCAGCGTACGGATGCCGCCGATCCGGTCGGCGAGAAAGCCGGAGCCGATGCGGCTGATGATGCCGAAGCCGAGCATCAGGGACAGCATCTCGGCGCCGCGCGCCACGCCATAGCCAAGGTCGCCGCAATAGGCGACGATATGCACCTGCGGCATCGCCATCGCCACGCAGCAGGCGATCGCGGCCAGCGACAGGATCGCCGTCAGCGCGTTGGTGGAGAGCCGCACATTGACGCGCGGCGGCGCCGCGTTGAGATGGCTGCGCCGGCTCGCCGCGCCCGTCAGGCGCCGCAGCACCAACAGCGCGACCGTCATCGCCACCGCCGTGAAGATGCCGATCGCGACATGCGTGGTGCGCCAGCCGAACTGCTGCATGCCGAGATTCACCAGCGGCGGCCAGATCGTGCCGCCGATATAGTTGCCGCTGGCGGCGATCGCGACCGCGAGTCCGCGGTAGCGGTCGAACCAGTGCGAGGCTTCCGCCATCAACGGCCCGAAGGTCGCCGATGACGACAGTCCGATCGCGAAATGAAACAGGATGAACGACCAGATCGACGGCGAGTAGCCGGCGCCAATATAGCCGAGCCCGAGGATGCCGATCCCGAGCCCGATCGCGGTGACGATGCCGTAGCGATCGGTGATCTTGCCGGTCAAAACCCCGCCCGAGCCGAAGCCGATCATGACGAGGGTGAATGCGAGCGAGGCGGTCCCTCGCGTGGCGGCGAAATCCCCCTGCACCACCGGCAGCGCCACCACCACGGACCACATACCGACGCTGCCGAGCGCGCCGATCACCACGGCGACAGCGAGCCGCAGCCATGCCCGGCGCGAATCGGGAATGAACTGGTCCGAATTTGGGCTGATCTGAGAAGGAATTTCCACGGCGAGGCCAAACTTCGTCGCGAATTGCCTCCTGGTCAAGCGCTTTGGCGAAATATTGGGCATGCGGAAATGCCCTCCGCCACTCCCGTCATTCCGGGGCTCGCGCAGCGAGAACCCGGAATCCACTTCACCACCGTGCCTGCGGCCCAATGGATTCCGGGCCTGCGCCTCACGGCGCATCCCGGAATGACGGCATTCTCACGCTGCCACCAACTTCGTGAGCAATAGGGCCCTTCCAGCAACCATCCAACTATGCGAAACTCGCACCGTGGATATCCGCCAACTGCTCAAGCTCCTGGTCGCGCTGCTGGTGACGGCAAGCCTGACCCTGGCGCCGCTCGCCACCCCGGCCGCGGCGGAGCATATGCTGTCGTCCGCTGGCATGCAGATGGCGGACGATCAGGACATGGCGGACATGCCCTGCTGCCCGGACAAAGAGAAGAGTCCGGCTTGCCAGGATTGTCCGCTGGTTGCGATCTGCATGATGCAGGTCATGCTGGCCGGCCCATCGACCAGCATGGTGGACGTGATCCGACGGCCGGGCGAACAGCTCCGTCCGCTCAACGACATCATCGCAGACGGGCTGGCGCGCCCACCTCCCGACCACCCCCCTCGAACTTTGGCCTGACCGGCGTCACGGCGCCGAGCGCTGCCGCGTGGCTTGAGACGCCGCGCGGATGACACGTGCTGCGCGAGCAGCAGACCAAAGCAATCGAGGAATGGAAAAATGAAATCGTTCAACACCAAGCGCGCCGTCTCGGCAGCGCTCATCGGCATGGCCATGCTGGGCACGGCCGGCACCGCGCGGGCCGAGATCAAGGACTACGAATTCCAACTGGTCGATCAGACCGTCCAGGCGGGAGCGGACAAGATCATCACGGTTCGGCTGGTCAACAAGAAGACCGGCAAGCCGGTGCCGGATGCCGTGATCTTCGCCACGCGGCTGGATATGGCCCCCGACGGCATGCAGGAGATGGCGACCAAGGTTACCGCCGTGCCCGGCGGCGAGCCCGGACTGTACAAGTTCAAGGCCACCCTGGGCATGGCCGGCCGGTGGCAGCTTTCGCTCGGCGCCAAGGTGCAGGGCGAAACCGGCGCGGTCGAAAACAAGCTCGTCGTCACGGCGCAGAAATGACCCGCGCCATCATGATCGGCGCCGCCGCTGCGACCTTCGCAGCGGCGGGTCTCGCCATTTTCGCCGGCGGACTTCCGTCGAAGCTCGCGGGTTACACCGTCTCGCACGCGGTCGCCGCCGAAAGCGGCCCGCCTGCGAACGCCCGCAAGATCAAGTACTACCGCAACCCGATGGGGCTGCCGGATACCTCGCCGACACCGAAGAAGGACTCGATGGGGATGGACTACATCCCCGTCTACGACGGCGAGGAGACCGACGACGGCTCGATCAGGCTGTCGCCGGGCCGGATCCAGCGCACCGGCGTCAAGTCCGAGCCGGTGATGCTCCATATCGTCAGCACATTGGTGCGTGCACCGGGGACGATCCAGCTCGACGAGCGCCGCGTCTCCGTCATCGCCATGCGCGCCGAAAGCTATGTGCAGAAGGTCGCCAATGTGACCACCGGCAACCGGGTGACAAAAGGCCTGCCGCTAATGGAGATCTATAGCCCCGCGGTCTCATCGGCCGCCGCCGAATATCTCGCCACCATCACCTCGAAGACCACGGCGACGATCGAAAGCTATGGCCGCGGCTCGCGGCAGCGGCTGATGAATCTCGACGTGCCGGAAGCCGCCATCGCGACGATGGAAAAGACCAAGGCCGTCCCGATCGTGATCGAATGGTCGGCGCCGCGCGACGGCATCGTGCTGGAGCGCAATGCGATCGAGGGCATGCGTGCGCAGCCCGGCGACGTGCTGTTTCGTGTGGCCGACACCTCGCTGGTCTGGGCGGTGGTCGAAGTGGCGGAACGCGATGTCGGCGGCGTGGCTGTCGGCCAGCCCGTCACCGTGCGCGCCCGTAGCTTTCCGGGCCGCGCTTTCGCCGGCAAGGTCAGCGTGATCTATCCGCAGGTGAACCGCGACACGCGCACCGTCCGCCTCCGGATCGAACTCGACAATGCCGACCTCGCGCTGCTTCCCGACATGTATGTCGATGCTGAGATCGAAGTCGGCAGCCAGAACCCCGTGATCGCCGTACCCGACAGCTCCGTGCTCGACACCGGCAGCCGGCAGACGGTCATCATCGACAAGGGCGGCGGCCGGTTCGAGCCGCGCGAGGTCAAGGTCGGACATCGCGGCGGCGGCTATGTCGAGATCACGGAGGGTGTCAGCGAAGACGACATCGTCGTGACCTCGGCCAATTTCCTGATCGACGCCGAGAGCAATCTCAAGGCGGCACTGAAGGGCTTTTCCGATGCACGCAGTGTGCAGGAAACATCCTCGACCAGCGGCATGGGAGGACAGCCATGATCGCCCGCCTCATCGCCTGGTCGGCACGTAACCTCGTGCTGGTGCTGTTCGGCACCGGCTTCGCCGCGGCGGCCGGGCTCTATGCGCTCCTTCATCTGCCGCTCGATGCCATCCCTGACCTCTCTGACACCCAGGTGATCGTCTACACCGAATATCCGGGCCAGGCGCCGCAGGTGATCGAGGACCAGGTCACCTATCCCTTGACATCAGCAATGCTGACGGTGCCGAAGTCGAAGGTGGTGCGCGGCTTCTCGTTCTTCGGCGTCTCCTTCGTCTATGTGATCTTCGAAGACGGCACCGACATCTATTGGGCGCGCTCGCGCGTGCTCGAATTCCTCAATGGCGCATCCTCGCGCCTGCCGGCCGGCGTAACGCCGACGATCGGGCCCGACGCGACGGGCGTCGGCTGGGTTTACCAATACGCCGTGATCTCGAAAGAGCTGAACCTCGCCGACACCCGCACGATCCAGGACTGGAATCTGAAATTCGCGCTCGCCAAGGCCGAAGGTGTCGCAGAGGTCGCCAGCATCGGCGGCTTCGTGAAGCAGTACAACGTGATCCTCGATCCGCAGCGGATGCGCGACCGCGGCATCACCATGCAAAGGATGCGCGAGGCGATCCGCGCCAGCAACGCCGATGTCGGCGGCCGCACCGTCGAATTGTCCGAATTCGAATACGTCATCCGCGGCAAGGGCTACATCAAGGATGTCAACGACCTCGGCAATATCGTGCTCAAGGCCACCAACGGCACGCCCGTGCTGCTGCGCGATGTCGCCCGCGTCGAGCTCGGCCCCGACGAGCGGCGCGGCATCGCCGAGCTCAATGGCGAGGGCGAGGTTGCAAGCGGCATCGTGCTGCAACGCTTCGGCGTCAATGCGCTCGACGTCATCGAGAACGTCAAGAAGCGTTTCAAGGAGATCGCAACCAGCCTGCCGAAATCGGTCGAGATCGTGCCGGTCTACGACCGCTCGAACCTGATCAATGCCGCCATCGATACCTTGAAGCACACGCTGGTCGAGGAGAGCATCGTCGTCGCCGTCGTCTGCATCGTGTTCCTGCTCCATGTCCGCAGCGCGCTGGTCGCGATCCTGATGCTGCCGGTCGGCGTGCTGATGGCGTTCGGCGCGATGAAGCTGCTCGGCATCGGCTCCAACATCATGAGTCTCGGCGGCATCGCCATTGCGATCGGCGCCATGGTGGACGCCGCCATCGTCATGATCGAGAACGCCCACAAGCATCTCGAGCGGGCCAGGCCCGGCCAGTCCCGCGTCTCGATCCTGATCGACGCCGCCGCCGAAGTCGGGCCGGCGCTGTTCTTCAGCCTATTGATCATCACCGTCTCCTTCATGCCGATCTTCACGCTGGAATCGCAGGAGGGCCGTCTGTTCAGCCCGCTTGCCTTCACCAAGACGTTTGCGATGGCGGCCGCCGCGCTGCTCTCGGTCACGCTGGTGCCGGCGCTGATGGTGATCTTCGTCCGCGGCAAGATCGTTCCGGAGCACAAGAATCCGATCAACCGCTTCCTGATCTGGATCTATCGGCCCATCATCAAGGGCGTATTGCGTGCCAAGACGCTGGTCGTGCTGCTCGCGCTCGCCGTCCTCACTGTGACGGTCTGGCCGGCGCGGCAGCTTGGCACCGAATTCATGCCGAACCTGAACGAAGGCACCCTGCTCTACATGCCGACCACGCTGCCCGGCATCTCCGTGACAAAAGCCGCCGAGCTGATGCAGATGCAGGACCGCATCATCCGCTCGTTCCCCGAAGTTGCCTCAGTCTACGGCAAGGCCGGACGGGCGGCGACCGCGACCGATCCCGCGCCGACCGAGATGTTCGAGACCATCGTCAACCTCAAGCCCAAGGAGCAATGGCGGGCGGGAGTCACCGTAGACAGCCTGATCGCGGAGATGGACAAGGCGCTGCAGTTCCCAGGTGTCTCCAACGCCTGGACCATGCCGATCAAGGCGCGCATCGACATGCTTTCGACCGGCATCCGCACGCCGATCGGCGTGAAAGTCGTTGGTACCGACCTGGTCGAGATCGATCGTCTCGCCAAGCAGATCGAGCAGGTTCTGAAGGCAGTCCCGGGAACATCATCGGCTTATGCCGAGCGCGGCATCGGCGGCTATTATCTCGAGATCACGCCGGACCGCACGGCGCTCGCGCGCTACGGCATGTCGGTCCAGGACGTACAGGATACGATCGCAACCGCGCTCGGCGGACAGACGGTGACGACGACAGTCGAAGGCCGGCAGCGCTTCACTGTCAATATGCGCTATCCGCGCGATCTCCGTGACAATCCGAAGGCGATCGGGAGCGACGTCCTGGTGCCGATGCCGGCGGGAGGCGCGGTGCCGCTCGGCGAGGTCGCGACCATCCAGCCGGCACGCGGGCCGACCTCGATCCGCACCGAGAACGGGCAGCTTGCGACCTACATCTATGTCGACATCCGCGACCGCGACCTCGGCGGCTACGTCACTGAGGCGCAGCATGCGGTGCAGGCAAGCGTCCAGTTTCCGCCGGGCTATTATGTGATCTGGAGCGGCCAGTACGAATATCTCGAACGCGCGATGGCCCGCCTGAAGATCGTCGTGCCGGCAACGCTCCTGATCATCTTCCTCCTGCTCTACCTCAACTTCCGCTCGGTCACCGAGACGGGCGTTGTCATGCTGTCGCTGCCTTTCGCGCTGGTCGGCGGTCTCTGGCTGATGTGGTGGCTCGGCTTCAACCTTTCGGTTGCCGTCGCGGTCGGCTTCATTGCGCTCGCGGGCGTTGCCGCCGAGACCGGCGTCGTGATGCTGATCTATCTCAACCAGGCGCTGGCCGAGATCAGGGAGCGTCGCGCCGTCGAGGGACGCGCGTTGACTAGGGCCGACCTGCGCGATGCCATCATGGAAGGCGCGGTCGAGCGCGTGCGGCCGAAGATGATGACGGTGGTTGCGATCATGGCCGGACTGCTGCCGATCATGTGGAGCACCGGCACGGGCTCGGAGATCATGCAGCGGATCGCGGTGCCCATGATCGGTGGCATGGTCTCCTCGACGCTGCTGACGCTGATCGTGATCCCCGCGATCTTCGGCATCGTCAAAGGCTTCGGCCTGCCTTCCGACGATCAGGACCAATCACTGCCGCCGGCCGCAGCACCGGCGACGGCGAGCAAGGCGCGCGTTCCGGAGCCGGCCGAATGACGCGAGCCGAAGCGCGCGCCTGACCTCATCTTGCCAGCGGCTTCCCCGCCGTCTCGGGCGCCATCGCGATGAAGGGCAGGCCGACCACGTAGATCAGCGACAGCAGCGAGATCGCGAGCGGATAGCTCCCGGTCTTTGCGGCGAGCGCGCCGATCAGGGTCGGGCCGGCCGCGCCCAATACGCGTCCCATGCTGAAGGCGAAGCCGGAGCCGGATCCCCGCAAGGCGGTCGGAAACATCTCCGGCAGCCAGATCGTGAACAGGCCAAACACGCCGTTGGTGAAGAAGCCGAGCACGGGAAGCAGGACCAGGAACAGCGCGAGATTGTCGAGACGCGCGATGGCGATCTCGTAGCTCACCACCACCGAGATCAGCGAGCCGATGAAGAACAGCACCGCCGTCCGGCGGCGGCTCGCGAGATAGCCGGTGATCCAGGGCATCAGCAGGCAACCGGCCAGCGTGCCGACATTGGTGATGAGACCGGCCACCGCGCCCATCTGCTGCGCATGCGCTGGCGTCGCGCCCGCCGCGGTGAGCTTGGTGATGATGACCGTCGGCGCCCAGAAGTTGGATGACCATAGGCCGAAGATGATGCAGGCCATCATCAGCGCTGCCGCCCATGTGGTGCGCGCTTGCGCGCCCGAGAACAGCGCCGCAAGCGAGGTCTTCGTCCTGGATGCGCGGCTGTGCGCCGGCTCAGGAATATTTCTGCGCAAGTACGCGATCAAGAGCGCAGGCAAGATGCCGAGCATGAACATGCCGCGCCAGCCGAGCAGGCTTCCCCCGATCAGCGTGACGGCTGCGGCGAGAAACAGTCCGGTCGGCGTTGCCGTGTGCAGCCAGCCAGCGAGCCGCACCCTTGTGTGTTCGGGCACGGATTCCTGCAGCAGCGGCGTGCCCGCCGCCCATTCGCCGCCGACACCGAAACCGGCCATGAAGCGAAACAGGGCGAACATGACGACGCCGGTCGCAAGACCGCACAGTGCCGTGAACAACGAATAGACCAGCACCGTCCAGCACATGATCCGGACCCGGCCATAGCGGTCAGCCGCCCAGCCCCACACCATCGAGCAAGCCCAGCCGAGCATGAAGATCGAGAACAGGAGGCCGCCATAAATGCCGATATTGGCGTGATTCGCCTCGATCCCGCTCGCCGGCAACAATTCCGAGAGCGCGCCGACCAGGATGTAGCTGTACATGGAGGAGTCGAAGCCATCGAGCATCCATCCGGACCAGGTCGCCCAGAACACTTTCCTGGGCGATACCGCCCCGCCCTCCGCGACCTCCGACGCTATCATCTCAACGGCACTCTCGGTCATGTTTCCTCCACGTTTCTTTTTCGGGCGGACTATGACCGCGTTTGTACGATGCGACATCTCCGGCAAATGGGACGGAGGCATCTTGTGGGAGAATGGCAGCGGGCTGCGACGCCGTGCGCAGGCGAGCGCGATTTTTTCGAGGGGACCGGGACGCAATAAAGCAATATACAGGCCGTGAACAAAGTCGGCGCCGGGTTCGTTGTATCGACAGCGGCGCAGCAAAGGTGAAAGCGAGACGGCCGTGCGAAGGATTGAAGACCAGGGTTTCCTGCTGCTGCTGTTCGTCGTCACCCTGGCGTTCGCCTGGATCCTGCAGCCGTTCTATGGCGCGGTGCTCTGGGCCATCGTCGTGGCCGTCATCTTTGCGCCGGCCAACCGGAGGATATTGAGATCGGTGGGCGGAAGGGAGACCCTCGCCGCCTCGATCACGGTCCTGCTTATCATCGCGATGGTGCTGCTGCCGCTCGCGATCATCGCGACCTCCCTGGCTCGAGAAGCTGCCGGTCTTTACGCAAAGATCCAGTCCGGGGAGTACAACTTCTCCGCCTATGTCCAGCGGGTTTTCGATGCGCTGCCTGCGTGGGCGACCGGCTGGCTGGATCGCTTCAACCTGGGCGATCTTTCGGCCCTGCGCGAAACGTTGACGTCCGGCCTCATGAAGGGCGGACAGGTCCTGGCGCCTCAGGCGCTCAGCATCGGGATGAACACATTCGATTTCGTCATCAGCCTGGGCATCATGCTGTATCTTCTGTTTTTCCTGTTGCGCGACGGCAAGGCAGTGGCTGATAGGATCAGGGAGGCCGTTCCACTCGAGGCCGATCGGAAGTCCGCGCTGTTCACGCGCTTCGCCGATGTCGTCCGCGCCACCGTCAAGGGTGGCGTGCTGGTCGCGATGGCCCAGGGCGCGCTCGGCGGACTGGCGTTCTGGTTCTTGGGCGTTCATGCGCCGATCTTGTGGGCCGTGCTGATGGCCTTCCTGTCGCTATTGCCGGCGATCGGCGCCGGACTGGTCTGGATTCCTGTTGCCATCTATTTCCTGGCCACCGGCGCCATATGGCAGGGCCTCGGTCTTATTGCCTATGGCGTGCTCGTCATCGGCCTGGTGGACAATCTGCTGCGTCCCTTCCTGGTCGGCAAGGGCACCAAGCTGCCCGATTACGTCGTGCTGATCTCCACGCTGGGCGGAATCGAAGTCTTCGGTCTGAACGGCTTCGTCATCGGCCCGTTGATCGCCGCCATCTTCATGGTGAGCTGGGAAATCTTCGCCACATCGAGGCGGACGTCAGGCGATAACGCGTAGCGCGTAGGATGGGTAGAGCGCAGCGAAACCCATCATTCATGCCGCTTGCTCCATCGCGATGGGTTTCGCTTCGCTCTACCCATCCTACTCCTTGTCTCGCTACTCCGCGGCCACGGCGATAGGCACTCTCCCCTCGTCACTCAGCCCGGCAAACCGGCGCAAGGCTTCGGCCATCCGTACACGTCCGCTGACGCCGGTGATGATCACGTCGACCATGGTGAAGGAACAGTGGAAGTGACCTCGCGCGTTGAGCTGCTCGACCGGCACGCCGGCAGCGGCGAGCGCTTCGGCATACGCCATGCCCTCGTCACGCAGCGGGTCGAACTCGCAGGTCACCACGAAGGCCGGAGGCAAGCCCTCCAGCTTGCCGCGTAGCGGCGAGGCGCGCGGATCGGTGCGGTCGCCGGGCGAGCAGTAGAGATCCCAGAACCAATACATCAGCGAACGCGTCACGAAATAGTCCGTCGCATTCTCGGCATACGACGGCCTTTCGAACGTGCAGTCGGTGACCGGGGTCAGCAGGAGCTGGCCCGCAATCTCAGGGCCGCCGCGATCGCGCGCCAATTGGCAGGTGACCGCCGCGATGTTGGCACCGGCACTCCAGCCGGCGACCAGCACCGGTCCTGGCGCACCGCCGAGCTCGGGCGCATTCTCGGCAATCCAGCGCGTCGCGGCAAAGCCGTCCTCCGCTGCCGTCGGGAAGCGGTGCCAGGGTGCATGCCGATAGCCGACGCTGACGAAGATCATTCCGCTGCGCCGGCACATGTCGCGGCAGAACGGTTCGTCCGATTGCTCGTCGCCGAGCACCCAGCCGCCGCCGTGGAAATAGACCACGATCGGATGCGGTCCCGGCGTCGCCGGCCGATAGAGCCGATAAGGCAGCGGACCGTCATTGCCGGGAAGCGTGCCGTCGACGATCTCGCCGACCGGCCGGCCCGCGGGACGGCCCTTGTTGAACTCGTCGAGGAAGTCGCGCGCGCCCTGGGCGCCGAGGGACTCGATCGGCGGCAACTTCATATCCGCCAGCAGGTTCAGCACCAGCCGCACATCCGGCTGCAGGCGAACGACCTCGCCGTCATTGCATTGCTCGGCAACGTTGGGACCCGTGAGCCTGAAGCCGAGCATGCCGCGGCTGACGATCTCGTTGCAGATGCTGCGATACGGGCCGACGCCGCCGGTATAGGGCATCACGCCGCGCGCCTTGCCCGGAACGTTCGCGCCCGTGTACCAGGTGTTGGCGAGCCGGTGCAGCGTGACCGTCGCGCAGTCGGCCATGTGCCGCGCCCAGCCGGCCTGCGCCGTCTCGGTGGCTTCCATCGTGGTGAAGCCCGCTTCGCGCAATGCGGTCAATCGATCGACCACCCAGTCGATGTGCTGCTCGATCGACACCGCCATGTTCGACAGCACCGACGGGCTGCCCGGCCCCGTGATCATGAACAAATTGGGAAATCCGGCAACGGTGAGCCCGAGATAGGTCTGCGGTCCCTGAGCCCAGACGTCGGACAGCGATTTTCCATCACGCCCCGTGATCGGATGCACGGCCTTGATGGCGCCGGTCATGGCATCGAAGCCGGTGGCGAACACGATCACATCGAGATCGAAGCTGCGCTTGTCGGTCGTGATGCCGGTCGCGGTGATCTCCTTGATCGGCTCCTGCCTCAAATTCACTAGCGTGACGTTGGGACGGTTATAGGTGGCGTAATAGTTGGTATCGAGGCAGGGACGCTTGGCGCCGAACGGATGATCGTGCGGAGTGAGCGCCTCGGCCGTATCAGGATCCTTCACGGCCGCACGGATCTTCTCGTGAATCAGTTCGCTGACCAGCGCGTTCCCATCGACGTCCACGCCCTGGTCGGCCCAGAGTTGCGTGAGCACGTGAACGAGATCGCCGGCGGCCCACGCCTTTTCGAAGCGCTCGCGCCGCTCGGCATCGCTCAACTGCCAGCTGACGACAGTTTGCTGCGGATATGGCACGCCCGTGAGCGACCAGCGCGCCTGCTCGCGGTAGCCGGCGCGATCGGCCTCCAGCATGGAAAGCCGATCAGCCGGCCGAGGGCCGTTGTGCGCGGGCAGTGCGAAATTCGGCGTGCGCTGGAAAACCGTGAGATGCGCCGCCTGCTCCGCGATCAACGGGATCGACTGGATCCCCGACGATCCCGTGCCGATGACCGCGACGCGCTTGCCGGCAAGATCGACGCCGTCATGCGGCCAGCGGCTGGTGAAATAGACGTCGCCCTTGAACTCCTTGACGCCATCGATCTCCGGCGGCTTGGGCGACGAGAGACAGCCCGTGGCCATGATGTAATTGCGGCAGGAGACGGCTGCGCCATTGTCTGTCGTGAGCAGCCAGCGTTCGATGGACTCATCCCACATCGCCGCCGTGACTTTGGTGCCAAAGCGGATATGGCGCCTGAGATCATAACGATCAGCGACGAAGCCGAGATAGCGCAGGATTTCAGGCTGCGTCGCGTATTTCTCCGACCATTGCCACGCGCGTTCCAGCTCCGGATCGAACGTGTAGCTGTAGTCGATGGTCTGAATGTCGCAACGTGCGCCGGGATAGCGGTTCCAGTACCAGGTGCCGCCGACGTCGCCGGCCTCCTCCAATGCCACCGTCGTGAAGCCGGCCTTGGCCAACCGGTGTAAGAGATAGAGACCCGCAAAGCCGGCCCCTACCACTGCGACGTCGACCTGTTGCGCCGTGCCGTTTGTCGCCTCAGAAGCACGTGCTGCAACCATTGCGTCTGGCATGCCATCCTCCCGTGCATTTGATTTTTCGTGAGGCTACATCTGCTTCCCTCGGCTTGTCATCGGACAATTCAATCTTTGGTTGGTGCGCTGCAGCTACTCTTTGTTCTTGTTGGGAAACAGTCGAGCGCGATGACAGACCCTCATGGTGAGGAGCGCGTCTTCGCGCGTCTCCGGACGATGCTTCGCATCGCCTTGAGAACCATGAGGCCCCGATCTCGCCCGGAACTCATCCCTCGAGACGGCCGCAGTGCGGCCTCCTCGGGATGAGGTAGAAGCCGTGGCCCGGATTGGACTTAACGTTGGTGAACCGGCGCCGTCAGCGAGCCCGGCGCAGCATTGGAAACAGCGGCGGCGATGCCCCTACCTGGATCGTGCCGAGGACCTCGAAGCCGTGTCGCTGATACAGCGGGATGTTGGCCGGGTTGGTGGATTCAAGATAGGCCGCGACATGATCCCGATCGAACAGCCGAACGGCGTCCCCCAGCAATGCCCCACCACGGCCTTTGCGTCGATGCGCCGGATCGACGCCGATCAGCGGCAGATACCAATGAGTTTCCTTGGGATGATAGGCCGCCATCCCTTCGAAAACCGCAGCCATCTCGGACTCTCGCCCGGCCGGCATGGTCGCTGCGAGCGCCGCCTCGTCGGGTTCGATGCCCGGCGGCAGCCACAGTGCCGCGCCTGCATAATCGTCGACACAGCGCGCCGTGTCCTGCTCAAAGGCGCGGCCGCCGAATGCGCGCACCAGGGCCGGGAAAGATGCGAGATACTGATCCGGATCCGGATAGGCCCAACGCGTCACCGGATCGGCGCTGAAGGCAAGCACCAAAACGGAAATGGCCCGCTCGATATCGGCGGGCGCAACAGCAGTTACGACGGGACCAGAAACTGCGTTCGCCGGACTCATCACAACACCTCCATCGCGGCCCCATTGCCAGGTTCAAGACCAACATCGAACCACAAATCTGGGGCGTCAATCGGGAGAGGCGGTCAACAAGACGTGCGTGAGAGCGTTTTCGAGCGAAGTGGAAACCGGTTCGCGTGAAGAAAACGCGTCAAAACAAGAATCTAGAGCTTCGGTTCTGATGCAATCAGAACCGAAAATGCTCTAGCGGTTCGTCCGCGAAATGCGCGTCGGCGACGCGGAAAACCGCGTCGCCTCGCCAAGGATTCAGAAACTAACCGTCAGCCGGCCGTTGATCGAGCGCCCCGGCCCTTTGACATTGTAGCCATAGGCCGCCGACGATCCCATCATCGAGACCACCTTGTAGTCGACCAGATCGGCGCCGCCGAGCGGCAGGTAGTAATTCTGATCGAACAAATTGTCGATACCGAGATCGATCCGGACGTGCTGCCATTGATAGCCGGTGCGCAGATTGACCAGCGCGTAGGAAGGCGTCGTCAGTTCGTTGTGAACCTGGCTGACCTGGTCCTTGGAGCCGACGAGCTGCAGTTCGATGCCGTTGGTCCAGCCGCCAATTGCGTGCTCGAACGCAAGCTTCGCGTTGATCGGCATCACGTGGTAGAGGTCGACGCCGTCCTGCCGCCGGCCGCGCACATAGCCGAGCGTTCCGCGCAGCTCGCCCCGGCCGTAGCTCGCATTGTCCCACAAAGCGAGCCGGCCTTCGAGGTTCACGCCATACAGCGTAGCGTCGTGGTTGGCGAAACGCAGATAGACGAAGCCAGTGGTGGCGGTGAGGTTGTCCGGATTGTTGGCAAGGCAACTGCCGGTCGCGCAGCGATCGACGTCGATATAGTCCTGGACGTAGCTCGCATAGGGAGTGACGCTGAAGCTCCAGATCTTGTGCGCCGGATCGTGCCAACCTGCGGTGAAGCTCACCGTGTGCGCCTTTTCCGGCTTCAGGTCGAGATTGCCGACATAGCCGTTGCCGTCGCCGAACCACCCGATCATCTGCATGGCCATGGCGTTGGTCGACCAGGCATAGCGTTCGTAGAGGTTCGGCGAGCGTGTCTTGCGCGCAAAGCCGAGTTCGTAATGGCTGAACTGATCGGGCTCATAGCGCACCAGGGCGGAGCCATCGAAATGAACGTCGGTCCGGGCCCGATCCTGGGCATTGAAGGCGGCGGCATCCGCGCCATACATCATCGCATTGTACCCATGGACGTCACCGGTGTTCATCCACACCACGTCGTTGCGCAAGCCGACGATGGTGGTCCAGTTGCGGTCCCAGTGCCGCTCCCATTCGGCGAAGGTGCCGACGCGGTCGCGCTGGCCACCATTGAGGTTGATGAAGCTGTTCGGCCCCATCATCATCGAGCCCGCAACCGGATCCCACCAGTCGTCAATCCGGTTGAGCGTCAGCTCATTGCCGACCCGCAGCAGGTCGATGTTGGACGCCGCGAACGTGGCTTTGACGGCGTATCCGCCATCGATCCCATCGGTGTCCATCGGCATGTCGCCGGTCTTGTCCGGCGCAATGAAGCCCATCGTATGCCGGATCTGATGGACGAACGCGCTGGCCTCCAACTTGCCCCAGTCGAAGTCTCCTTCGTAACGGCCGTTCGCGTACAGGCCGCGGTTGTAGACCATGTCCATGTACTGATTGACGTAGCCCTGATAGGGGATGAACTGGCCGCCGACCTGGAACGTGAACAGGTTGCCAAAGGTACGCTTGGAAATGCTGAGCGCGTGGTTCTGGGTCTCGTAGAGCGTCGATTTGATAGTGCTGCCGTCGCCCGCCTTGTAGTTGCCGGAGCGCACCCAGCCGCCGGTGTAGGTGACGCTGGTATCACGACTAGCGAGCGTTGCGGTGGCATCGACGCCGTAGGCATTGCCGTTGCTGCGGAAGAAGCCTGAGACGGTTGCGGTCGATAGCCACCCGGACGGATCGTTCGCGAACACAGGAGACGCGGTCGTGACGTCGATGCGCGCCCCGATGTAGTCGCCGCCGGTGCTGACCGGCGCGATGCCGAGATAGGCTCGCATCTTCGCGATCATGGTGGGATTGACGAAAGACAGCGGCGGATTCATTTCGTTCGGACATGCGGGGCTGATCAACATGCTGTTGATCGCGACCTGGACCCGGTCGGCGCCGAACCCGTTGATCGCGGGCAGGCTCGATACGCCGCCGGCGCCCCACACCGCACCTCCCGGCAATTCCGTGACGAGCGAAGCTGAATCGCTGGTCGACAGACCCCGATCGAACGCGGTCCGCGCCGTCACAGTCGCGTTGCCCGCAGGCTGCGGCGGATACTCGGCCGGGCGCTGGGATGCCTCCGCGAGATGGCCCGCCGCGGGACTCGTCGGACGACGCGCGTTCGATCGTTGATGCGCGGAATGTCGTCGATGCGGTGCGGCAACGTCGACCGGGGGAAGCGTATGGGCCGACTGTGCCGCGACGCTCGTCACGGCCGGCGGCGCCAGCGTGATGGTGGCGGTCAGCGCCGATGAGATGAGGGCGCTGGACAGGTAGAGAGTGGATCGGCCAAGGCCGGACGAAGGCTTGCTCATGATGATAAGGACTCGGGTGTGGCGCGGCATCGCCGCGCATAGGGGTGACGCCCCTGCCCGGCGATCGGGCCGGACAGGCAAACGAAATCGGGACATGCCTTCGCGCGCCGTCGAGGACGGCGATCGAGCGATGCATGTTGGTTGAAGGAAAAGGCGTCGCGTTTCGATGAATTGTCGAAGCGGCGGCGCCGGCTCGCCTTACGACATCGAAGGCGGTGCGCGCGCCTGCGTGTTGGAGCCTGCGCGGGAGGCGACATCGGTATGTCTGCGCGCGTGCCAGACCATCCGGACCGGTTGCCGATATGGCGTCGCGAACACGATGGCCTGCGGCGCATCAAATGACGCATTTGCCTGAGCCGCGCAGCAAATCAGACAGGCGATGCCATGCGCGCGCTGGCTGGCATCTCGATTGGCGTTTGCTGCCGACGCGACTGAATCGCTGTGACAGATTTCAGCAAAGCCGACCGGATCGGAAATGGCGATGGCCGCGGCCCAGCAGGTGGCGATCGGCGCCAGAACCTGAACCGCCAGCGCGATCAGAACGATCGGAAGAAATCTTTGCAACCGCTGCCGCATCAGCCCCACCCCATCAAGTTCCTAACACCCGAGGGTTTCAGAGTCGAGATAAGGCATTTCGGCCACCGCATTTCCTCGTCGCGAATCTACGTGTCGCAGATCGGCAGGGAGGTATCTTTGATCTAGCTCACACTGCCGACAATTGAGAGTATTGCAGACACCGCATGGCGAGCCGGTTCGCTGCATCAGGCCGCCGCCAGATTGGCCGCGGGAGCGTCGAGTGGCGCGGAACCGGTCGGAACCATCAGATCAAGGATTCGTCAGGACTACCGACGCATCGCGGCATCGATTGACATGGCCGGCCGCAAGGAGTTTATTTCGCCTTCCGGGGATTAAGCGATCTCCCCGCGAGGCGACATGCCCAAGTATCGCGTCCTTAACGATGAGGGACGCAGCATGTCTTCATACACATCCATTTCCCCTGACAAGCTTTCACGACGGATCGGCACCGCCGGTGCGCCTGTTCTGATCGATGTCCGCCTCGATGAGGACTTCGCGGCGGACCCGCGCCTGATCCCGGGCGCGACGCGCCGCTCGCATCTCGACATCAACGACTGGGCACGAGAGCTGGCCGGACGGTCGGCCATCGTCATCTGCAACAAGGGCGAGAAGCTCTCAGAAGGCGCCGCCGCCTGGCTCCGTCACAACGGCATCGCGGCGGAAATCCTCGAAGGCGGCCATCTCGGCTGGAAGCAGGCGGAACTGCCCACCGTGCCCGCCGACAGGATTCCGCAGCGTGACGGGCGCGGGCGCACCGTCTGGGTGACGCGATCGCGGCCTAAGATCGATCGCATCGCCTGTCCCTGGCTGATCCGCCGCTTCGTCGATCCCGCCGCGGTCTTCCTGTTCGTCGCTCCTGCGGAAGTCGCCGCGGTCGGCGAGCGCTTCGCGGCAACGCCGTTCGACATCGAGAATGTGTTCTGGAGCCACCGCGGCGAACTCTGCACGTTCGACGTGATGGTGCAGGAATTCGGCCTGTCGACGCCTGCACTGGAGCGGCTGGCCGTCATGGTGCGCGGGGCCGACACCGCGCGTCTCGATCTTTCTCCGGAGGCGCCGGGCCTGCTCGCGGTCTCGCTCGGCCTGTCGCGCATGTACGACGACGACCTCGAACAGCTCAACGCCGGCATGCTTCTCTACGATGCCTTCTACCGCTGGTGCCGCGACGCAACCAAGGAGACCCACAACTGGCCGACCAGCAAGGTGAAGCCATGACCGCGCTCACCGCCGAATCGAAGGCCACTTCGCACAACGAGGTGCACGGCATCTCTTTTGCCGATGCGCTCGCTGTCTGGCTGCGCGTCGCGATCTTGAGCTTCGGCGGCCCGGCCGGGCAGATCGCGGTGATGCATCGTATCCTCGTCGAGGAGAAGAACTGGATTTCGGAAGCGCGCTTCCTGCACGCGCTCAACTACTGCATGCTGCTGCCCGGACCGGAGGCGCAGCAGCTTGCAACCTATATCGGCTGGCTCCTGCACCGGACCGTCGGCGGGATCGTGGCGGGAGGCCTATTCATCCTGCCTGGCGTTTTCGCCATCATGGCGCTGAGCTACATCTACGCTGCCTACGGCAATGTCGGCTTCGTCGAGGCGCTGTTCTTCGGCCTGAAGGCGGCGGTGCTCGCCATCGTGATCCAGGCGGTGGTCCGCGTCGGCAGGCGTGCGCTCCGCAATCCGGTCATGGTTGCGTTGGCGGCGATTGCCTTCATCGCAATCTTCTTCTTCGGGGTGCCGTTTCCGGTCATCATCGTTGCCGCCGCCATCACCGGCTTCGTTGGCGCGCGGCTCGGAAGGCCGGAGTTCGCAGCCCTCGAACACGGCGGAAAGAGTTCTGCCGTGATCGACAGCATGCTCGGCGAAGCTGTGCCGGATCACGTCCGGCCGAATGCCGCGCGCACCCTGCGTGTGGGCGCGGCATGGCTTGCGCTCTGGCTTGTTCCTGTCTTCGCCTTGCTTATTGCCCTGGGACCGAGCGATGTGTTCAGCCAGATAGCGATCTTCTTCAGCAAGATGGCGATGGTGACGTTCGGCGGGGCTTACGCCGTGCTGGCCTACGTCGCGCAACAGGCCGCCGAATACTATCACTGGGTAACCCCGCGCGAGATGCTCGACGGCCTCGGAATGGCAGAGACCACGCCGGGGCCGCTCATCATGGTGGTCCAGTTCGTGGGCTTCATGGCCGCGTTCCGTGAGGCGAGCGGGCTGTCCCCGATGCTGGCCGGCACACTCGGCGGATTGCTCGCGACCTGGGTCACTTTCACGCCGTGCTTTCTCTGGATCTTCGTCGGGGCGCCCTACATCGAGGCGTTACGCGGCAACAAGGCGCTCGCCGGCGCACTCTCGGCGATCACCGCCGCGGTCGTCGGCGTCATTCTCAATCTCTCCATCTGGTTCGCGCTGCACACGATCTTCCGGCAGACTTTTCCGGTGCAAGGCTTCGGTCTCTTCTTCGATGCGCCGGTACTGCGCAGCGTGGATTGGCCGGCGCTTGCGCTGTCGCTCGCGGCGGCGACTGCGATTTTTCGCTTCAATGTAGGAATGCTTTTCGTCCTCGCAGCGTCCTGCATCACCGGCGTCCTGTGGCGCCTGACTGGCATTATCTGACCGAAGCGCATGTGGCGGCGAGCCGAATGACGATAGCAGTAAACAATGGGCTGGAGGCACAAGCTGGGAGCAAGGACCATGATGCGACTGATCTCTGGCGCAGCCCTTTGCCTGACGATGGCGGGCGTGCTGTCGCCTGCCTATGCCCTGACGCAACAGGAACTCGTCGCGAAGCTCGAGTCGGCCGGCTACTCGCAGGTCGGTGAGATGAAATCGACCGCCGAAGGCATCGTCGTGAAGGCCGTCAAAGACGGCAAGGAGGTCCAGATCGTCGTCGACAGCAGCGGTCAAATCAAGGAACGGCGGTAGGGCCGCGCGCTGCGGTCGCAAGCATCTCGAATACACGAACGCCAACAAGAGGAGCCAATCCCCATGACCACGAAAACTCGTTTTGCCGCCATCGCCGCGACCTTGCTGTTACCGAGCCTCGCATCGGCGCAGTCCGTCGATTGGAACATCTTTGCGGAGCCGTTCATCTCGGAAGCTCACGCGCAGTCGATCGATTGGAAAAAGGTGGACACAGCGCTCGGCAAGACCGCTACCGTCAGCGGAGAGGTCCATCGCTATGGCCTGCCGCGATCCGATCTGCATGTCACGCTCGACGGCGTAACGATCAAGCCCGCGCTCGCGCTCGGCGGCTGGGTGGCCTTCACTCCCATGGATGGTCAGGCGATGGTAATGGGCGATCTCGTCCTGCTCGAATCCGAGATCACGCCAGTCATGACGAAGCTCTTGAACAGCGGACTGGACATCACGGCGGTCCACAACCACATCCTGCGCGCCTCGCCGGCAACGTTCTACATGCATGTCGCCGGACATGGCGATCCGGTGAAGCTGGCTAGCGCGATCCACGAGGCGCTGTCGACCGGCAGCAAGACGCCGTTCGAACCGCCGGCGACATCAGCCGGCCCTGCCCCCACCGTCGACCTCGACACCGCGAAGCTCGACGAGATCATGCACGCCAAAGGGAACGTCACCGGCGGCGTCGATCAGTTCACGATCCCGCGCCGCGAGCCGGCGACCGAAGCAGGCATGACGGTCACCCCCGCGATGGGCGGTGCCAACGGCATCAACTTCCAGCCGACCGGCGGCGGCAAAGCCGCCATCACGGGCGACTTCCTCGTCACCGGCGACGAGGTCAATCCGCTGATCCGAGCCCTGCGCGCCGGCGACATCGAGGTGACCGCGATCCACAGCCACATGCTCGACGAGCAGCCGCGGATGTTCTTCATCCATTTCTGGGCCAACGACGACGCGCAAAAGCTCGCCCGCGGCATCCGCGCCGCGCTCGATAAAACGGCGGTGGCGCAGAAGTGAGAGGGGCCGCCCATGGGTACGCCCGCCGCGATTGGGCCGGGTCCATGATCTCCGCGGCTGCTACTGCTCACGATACGTCCCGCGAGCTCCTTCACGTGGAAGACCTCGTTAAGCGGTACGGCCAGGAGGCGGCGGTCGCGCATGTCTCATTTTCCGTCGCGGCCGGTGAAATCCTTGGCATTGTCGGTCCGAACGGGGCCGGGAAGACGACCTTGCTAGAATCGCTTGTGGGCTTGCTCGCGACGGAGCAAGGCACTGTCTTCTGGTGCGGCGAGGAATTGCCCCCACCGCGAAGAAGGGAAGCGCTGTTCTATCTGCCCGATGGCATACGGCCCTATCAGGACCGGTTCGCGATCGACGTCATGACTTTCTTTGCGCGGGTCTACAAGCGAACGGCAGCGCAGACGGCCGCAACGATCGCTGCCGTCGGGTTGACGCCGGCCCTCGGCAAGCGCGTGCATGCGCTGTCCAAGGGCTACAACCGCCGGCTGCTGCTCGGGCTCGGTCTGCTGACACCGCATGACGTGCTGGTGATGGACGAACCGTTCGATGGCTTCGACATCAGGCAGACGCGCACCATCATCGACGTGATCCGCCAGGAAGCGGCGCGGGGACGCACCTTCATCCTCGCCATCCACCAGCTCGCGGATGCCGAGCGTGCCTGCGACCGCTTTCTGCTGCTCGCCGGAGGAAAGGTACGCGGTATCGGCACTCTCGGCGAATTGCGCGCGATAACCGGGCTGGCGAACGGCTCGCTGGAGGAGATTTTTCTTGCGCTCACCTGAACCACATCTCGCTCGCGAGGCGCCGCTTGCTCCGCTGCTTGCAAAGGAATTGGCCGAGATTGTCTGCGGCCGGGCGCTCTGGACAATGCTGCTCGTCGTCTGTCCATTGATCGGCTACAGCTTCGTTCAAGCCGTCTCGCTCTATGGCGAAGCGAGCGCGTCGGCGCAGCAATCTCCGGTACTGGCGGCAAGCCTGTCGCCGCTCGACGGCGTCCTGGTGCCGACATTCGGCGCGTTCTACGTCGCGGTCACGCTGCTGTTCCCATTCGTGGCGATCCGCGCGCTGGGCCAGGAAAAGGAATCGGGCGCGCTGCGCCTGTTGGTCCAGTTGCCCTATCGATCCTCGACGCTCATTCTTGCCAAGCTGGCCGCCGTGCTCGCGGCCTGGATTCTGGTAAGCATTCCCGCCCTTTCAGCACTCGCGATCTGGGCGATGCTGGGCGGGCATCTTGCGGCGTCCGAGACCGTGAACCTCTTGTTCGGCCATCTGCTCTACGGCCTGCTCGTGGGCGCGATTGCATTATTCGCCGCGACCATTGCCGATAGCGCGGCCACTTCAGCCATCATCGCGCTGGCAGTGACGATCGGATCATGGGTGCTCGACTTCACCCTCGCCGGCCATTCCGGCCTCGCGGCCTTTGTCGCGCAACTATCACTGACGCAGGCGCTGCGCCCGTTCGAACAAGGCTTGCTCTCCGCCGGGCTGGTGCTCGGCGTGACCGGCGCAATCGCAGGCCTGTCCGCCCTCGCGTCCATCTGGTTGCCGCCCGGCGTCCCAACGCAAACCAAGTGCATGCGTTCTGCCCCATGCGTGCTCGCCATCTTGCTGGCGCTCGGTCTGGCGACGCAGATCAGGCAATCGGTCGATGTCACCGAGGACCGGCGAAACTCCTTCCCGGCTGCCGATCAGCGGCTGCTCGCCACGCTCCGGCTGCCTCTGATCATCAAGGTGAATCTCGCCCCCGAGGATCCACGCTACGCCGATCTGCAACGCAACGTGCTGGCAAAGCTCGATCGCGCGATGCCGAACGTCTCGATCATTGTCGCCGGCAGCCATCGCGATGCCGCCAGCCAACCGGCCAATGATGCTTATGGCGAAATCGAATACTCATACGGCGCCCGATCGGATGTCAGCCGCTCGACCAGTCCGCGCGAAGTCCTGCCGCTGCTGTATGCCCTCGCCGGCAAGCAACCGCCCGCGCCCGCACCCAGTGACGAATATCCGGGCTATCCGCTGGTCGCCACGGCAGATGCTGCACTGTTCTGGTTCGTCGGCGGACTACCGCTGTTGATCGCGGGCGCCTGGTGGTGGAGCCGGCGCCCGCCGGCCAAATCCCTGTTCACCTGCAAAGGAGCCCAATGATGACCGCAGGAGGAAGCATCAACCCCATCGCTGCCGCGATGGTTCTCGCAGCGCTGGCGCTGCCGGCACTCGCTGGGCAGCCGACAAAAATCGACTTTGTCGACGAAACCGTGGGCACTGAGCCGAAATCGCTCGTGCCGGTCGTCGGCATCTGGCACATCGAGAGCGATAGCGGCAAGAAGGTGCTTGCGGTGGACGGCCGGCAGTGGAAGGAGGGACAATCGTCTGCCGGGATCGCCGACAAGGCGCGCGCGCTTTATGGCGAGCGCTACGCCGAATTCCTCGATCGGGTCCAGGCCTATGCCTACTTCCCCTACGTGATCGCGCCCAACATCGAAAACTTCACCAACGGCGAGATCACCGTGCGCTTCCAGGGATTGTCCGGCCGCATCGATCAGGGTGCCGGAATCCTGTTCAACCTGAAGCCGAACGGCAACTACCTGACCGTCCGCGCCAATTGTCTGGAAAACAACCTCGTGCTCTGGAAGTTCGAGAACGGCAAGCGCTCGTCGGTCAAATGGGTGCGCAATACGCCGACCGCCACGCGCCAATGGCACGACCTCAAGGTTCGCATCATCGGTACAAAGGTCGAGGGCTATCTCGATGGCAAGCTCTATCTCGAGCACACATTGGCGCAGCCCGTCTCGGGTCGCGTCGGCCTGTGGTCAAAGGCCGATAGCCACGTACAATTCGCCGACTACACCGTCACGGCCGCCGACTGAGAAATACGGTAAACGCTTTTGCCACCGATGAGCGCATCATCTGCGGACGGAAGATCGCGCTCCGATACGCGAGCCTAGGCGGCGACGCGACCGGCCTCCAACTGGAACTCCAACTCCTCGATAAGCTGCGCCAACCGTTCGCGCGTAAACAGATCGGTCGGTTCCTGTGCCAGCCTTCGGGTTTGCGCAAGCTTTTGTTCCAACTCTTTACGCTCGCGGCGCAACATTTGGAGCTCCTTGCTATGTGGGCGAAGTCCGTCAAATTGATCGGGAGAAGTTTACAACTTGTTAAAGCGGCGAGCGCTCCGCATCCGACAAACGGGAACCGTTTGCACGGAACTCATGCTTGAACAAAGATGAGATCATGATCCGATTCCGTCTAATCGGTTCATGATCCAGCGTCCCGTTCTCCGTTGCTTCAACGAGTGCAGCCAAAAAACGTAATCCGCCATCCGTTGCGCCTCTGACCCGTGCGTTACGCCATCACTCTCACGCGTGGAAGTTACGATGCGGTGGCTCGACCAACCCACCCCGTGATTCTCGCGTCCTCAGACGCCAAGTGTTGCGGCTGTAACCTTTGCCTGGGCGGGACACACTTCGGTGATGCCGCTCATCGATAACAGCGGCGCTTCGGACTCCTGATAGAATTCGCCGAGGAATATCAGGCAAGCGCCGCCCCACGACGGCGATCGTGCAAGAGGAAGATCATGGCCGACGACCTTGCCGCTCGTGTTCAGGCCAATCAGCAGAAGCTGAGAGCTGAGTTGAAGTCCCACTATGACTTCATCATTTGCGGGTCGGGGTCATCGGGTTCAGTAGTGGCGCGGCGTTTGGCGGAAAATGCCGACGTCAGCGTTCTCCTGCTCGAAGCCGGCGGCAGCGATGACGTGCCTGACATCATGAGCGCGTCGCGTTGGCCCGCCCTTCGCCGTGGCGAACACGACTGGTCCTTCAACGCGATGCCAAATCCTCGGCTGAACGATCGCGCCATTCCCATGTCCATGGGCAAGGTGCTCGGTGGCGGATCCAGTATCAACGTGATGGTTTGGTCGCGCGGCCACAAAGCGGATTGGGATGGCTTCGCGGCGGAAGCCGGTGATGACGGCTGGAACTATCAATCCGTGCTGCAGATCTATCGGCGCATCGAGGACTGGCACGGCGCACCGGATGCAGCCCGCCGCGGCTCCGGGGGGATGGTCTTCGTGCAACCGGCGCCTGATCCGCATCCTCTCGCCGCCGCGATGATCGAGGCCTTTGCCACCGCCGGCGTTCCGACGTTCGATGACCAGAACGGCGTGATGATGGAGGGCCATGGTGGCGCCGCCCTCACCAACCTGTGCGTCCGCGATGGCCGACGGCAATCCATCTTCCGTTCCTATGTCTATCCTATCATGGATCGTTCAAACCTCACGGTCCTGACAGGCGCACTCGTCACTCGTCTAACGTTGGCCGGCAAGCGAGTGACCGGCGTGGAGGTCGCGTATGAGAGCAAGATGCGTCGCATCGGTGCTGGCGAAGTCGTGCTGTCGCTGGGCGCCATTCACACGCCCAAGCTGCTCATGCAGTCCGGTATCGGCGATGAGGCCGAGCTGAAACGCTTCGGCATTCCTCTTGTCCAGCATCTGCCCGGCGTTGGCCAGAACTTCCAGGATCACTTCATGGCACCATGCGTCTGGGAGTCGTGTGGGCCTATTGAACGCCGCAACAATTTGACGGAAGCGACCGCACTTTGGCGCAGTGACTCCGCGCTCGAGGTGCCGGACCTGCAGACGCTCATGGTCGAGGCACCCTATGCCAGTCCGCAGGCCGCCAAGGATCCGCTGCCGCCCGATAGTTGGTCACTGACAAATGCGGTGCTGCGCACCGCCAGCCGGGGCTGCCTCCGACTGACCGGACCCAATCCAGACGACCCAGTCGAGATCGATGCAAACTGCCTCGACGATCCCGCCGATCTGAAGGCGCTGAAGACCTGTGTCGAGTTCTGCAGGGCTATCGGCAATTCACCGGCCTTGCGACCTTTCATGAAAAGAGAACTCGTGCCGGGACCGGTCGACGATTCCGGGCTGGAAACGTTCATCCGTAACGCGACGGTCAGCCACTCGCACCAAACCTGCACTGCCAAGATGGGGCGCGATGCCATGTCGGTGGTCGACCACGACTTGCGCGTTTACGGTCTCGATCATTTGCGGATCGCCGACGGATCGGTCCTGCCGCGGGTGACGACCGGCAATACCATGGCCCCATGCGTCGTCATCGGCGAGCGTGCTGGCGAGTTCCTGAAAGCCACTCACCGCCTCGGGCCATGAGCGGACTCCGGTGTTCGCTATCTGGCAATCCGAACAGGCAGGGTCTCGTAGCCATTGACGAAATTCGAATACACTCGCCTCGGTTCGTCGACCACTTCTATACGCTCGAAACGCTTCAGGATTTCTTCCCAGATGATCTTGAGCTGCAGCTCGGCGAGCCTAAGCCCGACGCAACGGTGAATACCAAAGCCGAACGACAGATGCTGGCGCGGTCGCTCCCGATCGATGATGAACTCGTAAGGCTTCTCGATGACCTCTTCGTCGCGGTTGCCCGAGACATACCACATCGCGACTTTATCGCCCTTCCTGATCCGCTTGCCGCGGAACTCGATGTCGGAAAGTGCCGTCCGCCGCATATGGGCAACTGGCGTCTGCCAGCGGATCACCTCCTGCACGAAACTATCGATCAGGGCAGGGCTCTTCCTGAGCTTCTGATACTGATCCCCATGCCGGTTGACCGCATAGATGCTGCCCGACAAGGTATTGCGAGTAGTCTCGTTCCCGCCGACGATCAAAAGCAGCAGATTACCGAGGAAATTTTTCGGATCCATGTCACGCGCGGCCGGGCTGTGCGCCATCAGCGACAACAGATCGCTTTTCGGCGACTGGTTGATGCGCGCGTCCTAGAGCCGGCTGAAATATCGCGCGCATTCTTCAAGTTCAGCCTGCCGCTCGTCCTCGGTCGCAACGACACCTCCGGGGCCCGGAATGGTCGTTGCCAGATCAGACCAGCGCGTCAGCTTTCGGCGATCCTCGAAGGGAAAATCAAACAGGACGGCCAGCATCTGCGTGGTCAGCTCGATCGAGACCCGGCCGACCCAGTCGAACACCTCACTGGTCGGCAGATTGTCGAAGCATTCGACAGAGCGCTCACGGATGCCGATTGCCAACTGTTCGAGATGTGTTGACGTGAATACTGGAGCTATCGTCTTGCGCTGAGCGGCATGGCGCGGAGGATCCATGCTGATGAAGCTCTCGCGGCGCAGGTCGGGTGTCACGTCGACCAGGGTGATGCCGCCAAGCGCCGACGCCGAGGAGAACACCGCATGATTGGCTTCAACATCTATGATGTCCTCGTATCTGGTGATGGACCAATACGGGCCGAACATGCTGTCACTGGTGTAGTGGACCGGATCTTCTTTGCGCAGCCGATCGAAATAGGGCCAATGGGTGTTGGAGCGGAACAGCTCGGGATCTGCGGGATCGAGCTCTTCCAGCGGCAGGGAGAGAGCCCGCTCTCGGGCCCTGTCGTATCGGCTGTCTTGAGTGGGATCGAGTGTCCTGTGCATGGCCGGCTCCTCGTCGGTCGTTTCCTTTTTCTTGTGCGGAGCGTCTGATCTTCTGCGGAGTGCTTGATGGGCACGAATCAAATCCGTTTGTCTGCATCTCGGCCCGTGCGCCGGTTTTCGTGATGCAATTCGCTGACGCGCAATTACGCGTCATGGCTCGATGCTGCCTCGGCTTCGCCCAATCCCGGCGAGCCGTTGCAAGCGGCGTCTCAAGATAGGCCGCGCGCCCCACTCTCCGTCATTCCGGGGCGCGCGCAGCGCGAGCCCGGAATCCATCTAGCCGCATGCACGAGCGGAGAAATGGATTCTCTGATGTGCAATTGCACATCATAGCTCGACGCTGTCGCATCGCCCCGGAATGACGGAGAAAAATTCACCTGCGATTTCAACCTGATTTGCCCCGTCCAGCCCTGTAGCGAAAAACATTCCGCTTCCGCCGTCGGGCAAATCAGTGATTTAACTCCGCGCGTCTCACGGCAGATGAGGGGCGGGTCGCGATCGTCACGAACGTTGCGGTGAGATGCGGTGGACGCGGGTGTTGCGAAAGACGAACGCAACATCAGCGGACGGCGAAGTCGTGTGGTCCTGGCGCCCCGACGCTGGCGCTAAGTTTTGTTCGTTGAACACAGCGATGGTGGCAAGAAAGCCCGGTCACCAGGGAGAGCACGAAGTAAGCTGTAAAACCATCGCGCAGGGAAAGCCGGAATGCTTCGGTTGAACCTGTGGTCCTACCCCCGTGCTTTTTGTTGCACGGGACCCACGGGTGCAACCAGCACCCGGCTTTCCCTGCGCCCTCTGATTGATGAGAGGGTGAAACGAGACGCAAAGCTCGGGCGCAACGCACCGCGAGAACGCGAACTCACATCCTCTCCCCAACTCCACCGTCATGCCCCGCCACCGGGTCTCGCCTTTGGCGAGCCCGATGACAGGCTCCGGCGGGGCATCGTGTCCGGCGGCCACTCGGCTCAAGCACTGCTGCCTCTGGAATACTGGATCGTCCGGTCAACCCCGGACGATGACAGCGGAGAGCTGTTTGACATCTTGAATCAGAACTCGCGGCGACGCCGTAGGGTGGGCAAGCCTCCCGAAAGGACAGTGCCGTTAACCCTTTACTAACCATACGCTGGGCAAAAATTGCCGGGTGAAGTCGAGTGTCGTCGGTCGCGTATGACGGGAGGGGATCCCCCGTGGACGCCAGTGCGGTGCCTCACTTTCGGAGCGGCGGCCGGCAAGCCGCCGCGCAGACATTTGGCGGCCGCGCCCGGCAGGCGCGGGGGGATCGGGCTACCATGGTCGACGTGACGGCGGGTCAGGGCACGGCATCCGGCGGCTTCTCCCTGGCCGACATCACCAATATCCTGAAGCGCGGCGACATCGCGCTGGCGTTCGGCATCCTCACCATTCTGGTGGTGCTGATCCTGCCGTTGCCCGCGATCGTGCTCGACCTGTTCCTGGCGATCTCGATCACGCTGTCGGTCCTGATCCTGATGACCGCGCTGTTCATCCAGGCGCCACTGGAATTCTCCTCGTTCCCGACCATCCTGTTGATCTCGACCATGCTGCGATTGTCGCTCAACCTGGCCTCGACCCGGTTGATCCTGTCGCACGGGCATGAGGGCACGGCGGCCGCCGGCCACGTCATCGAGGCCTTCGGCAATTTCGTGATGGGCGGCAATTTCGTGATCGGGATCATCGTGTTCGCGATCCTGGTCATCGTCAACTTCGTCGTCATCACCAAGGGTTCGGGCCGCATCGCCGAAGTCGCGGCGCGCTTCCATCTGGATTCGATGCCGGGCAAGCAGATGGCGATCGACGCCGACCTCTCCGCCGGCCTGATCGACGAGAAGGTCGCCAAGGAACGGCGCAAGGAGCTGGAGGACGAAAGCGGCTTCTTCGGCGCCATGGACGGTGCCTCGAAATTCGTCCGTGGCGACGCGATCGCCGGCCTGCTCGTGGTGTTCATCAACGTTGTCGGCGGCATCATCATCGGCGTCGCCCAGCAGGGCCTCGGATTTGCCGAAGCCGCGCGCACCTACACCGTGCTGACCGTCGGCGATGGCCTGGTGACGCAGGTCCCGGCGCTGATCGTCTCGACCGCCGCGGGCCTCCTGGTCTCGAAGGCCGGCGTCTCCGGCGCCGCCGACAAGGCGCTGATGAAACAGCTCTCGGGCTATCCTCAGGCGCTCGGCATGTCGGCCGGCGTCATGATCGTGCTGTCGCTGCTGCCGGGCATTCCGATGATCCCGTTCCTGGCGCTCGGCTCCGGCGCCGCCGCGCTGGCCTGGACCGCGCGCAAGCAGAAGCATGCCGCCAAGGCCGTCCAGGCCGCCGCTGCGGCCGCCCCTACTGCTGCGGCAGCGGCAGCCGCAGCAGCCGCCGAGGAGCCGATCTCGAGCGCGCTCAAGATCGACGACCTCAAGATCGAGCTCGGCTATGCGCTGCTGCCGCTCGTCAACGGCCCCGACGGCACCGACCGATTGACCGAGCAGATCAAGGCGCTGCGCCGCTCGCTCGCGGTCGAGATGGGCTTCGTGATGCCGGCGGTGCGCATCCTCGACAACGTCCAGCTTGAGGCCAACACCTATGTCATCAAGATCAAGGAGGTCGACGCCGGCACGGGGCGGATCTGGCCGAACCAGTTCATGGTGATGGACCCCGGCGGCAACCAGGTCGCGATCCCCGGCATCCATACCGTCGAGCCGACGTTTGGTCTGCCTGCGACCTGGGTCGACGCCGCGCTGAAGGAAGAGGCCTCGCTGAAGGGCTACACCGTGGTCGATGCCGCCACCGTGCTGTCGACGCACCTGACCGAGCTGCTCAAGAACAACATGTCGGACCTGTTGTCCTACGGCGAGGTGCAGAAGCTGCTCAAGGAACTGCCGAAGGAACAGGGCGAGCTGATCAAGGATATCGTGCCGAGCCAGGTCACGATCTCCGGCATCCAGCGCGTGCTGCAACTGCTGCTGGCCGAGCGCGTCTCAATCCGCGACCTCTCGACCATCCTCGAAGGCATTGCCGACGCGCTCGCCTTCTCGCGCAATCCGGCGACCATGGTCGAGCATGTCCGCGCCCGTCTGGCGCGGCAGATCTGCGCGCAGAACACTTCCTACAACGGCTACCTGCCGCTGATCGCGCTGTCGGCGCGCTGGGAGCAGGCGTTCGCGGAATCGATCGTGGGCACGGGCGAGGACAGGAGCCTTGCGATGCAGCCGTCCAGATTGTCGGAATTCATGACCGCGACCCGCAACGCCTTCGAGCAGGCCGCGCGCGAAGGCGAAGCGCCGGTGCTGGTGACCTCGGCCGCGATCCGGCCCTTCGTTCGCTCGCTGGTTGAACGCTTCCGCTCGCAGACGACCGTTTTGTCGCAGGCGGAAATCCATCCGCGGGCACGCTTGAAGACCGTCGGGAGCGTGTGACCGGCCCGCAAATCAGTTGCAAAGCGACGCAGCATTTTCGTCACATGCAACTTGTTTGTAGAAAATGGCTTAATTTCAACAGCTTATCGTCGCCGCGCCCCGCTCTCGATCTAACGCATTGCAATAACTGAACAATATCCCCGCCAGCGCGGATTTCAATCGCGTCGGATCACGTCTGTTCACGGGCTTGTGATCGCCTCTACGGAACGGAATCCGCGATTCCTATGTTGGAAGGGCGCAAGGATGTTGAACCTGTCGGAAGAGGCGACCGACAAAAAGTAAGCGACAGGGAAGGCGGCAGGAGACTTCCATGAACCACTCGATCTACAGCGCGGATCGGACGACCCATCTGAAGATTGTGGTCGTTGCACTCGTAGCGGGTGTGGTTGTGGCCGGCCTTGGCATCATGGCGCGTAACAGCGTGGACGAGTACCAGACCGCGCGGGTGATGAAGGCCGGCAAGCCGGTGGCCATCACCTCATCGAACAATTCGCTCGTACGCTAGAGCAGGAGAGGAATTTACGGAATTCACGTGGTTCTTTACAGCCCCCCAAAGGCCACGTGGATATTAAGACCCCCAACTACCCCAAGTTGACTATCGAAAACGCCCGCTCCCCACGGGCGTTTTCTTTTTATTTTGAATCAGCGGTTCCGGGCGGCACGCTCTCGATCAGCCTGCCGGAGAAGATCGGTGCCGAGGTCGGCATGCCCGTCGGCGACCCGCCCTCCGGCTCGACGGTGACTGCGTAGGTCGCATCATTGATCGTGGCGGCATCGATGGACGACAGCACCGGGCGCTCGGTGAAATCATCAGCGCCGATCACGCCGAGCGAGCGCGGCTGCGGCAGCTTGTCCGAGATCAGCCACAGCTCGAAGCTCTTGCCGGGCTCCGGCGTCGCGCCGACCCGGCGCACCGTGAAGTTCCTGGTGGCGGCATCGACGGTCAGGATGAAGGCTGGGGAGTTGCCGTCCTGCTGCAGCACGGCGACAAATTGTCCCGAGGGCGGCGGGGGCGGTGTCTTGACCTCCACAATCTCTGTGCGGGACTTCGGACGGATGGCGTCAGGCAGGGCATCGGGCCGGTAGACCTGAAGCCCCAGCACCACCAGGAGCGCAGCAGCAATCGCGCTCACCGCCGACGCCACGCCGCGCCAGCGTCTGAGCCGGCTTGTGAGCTGGACGACCCGACCGTCATCGACGAGCGGTGCCTGCTGAACGGGCGCCTCCGCGACGACTCTCGGCTCCACCGGCGGGTGCGGAGGTGACGGGGCTTCCGGCGGCAGGGCCAAGGGCGCCTCCGGTGCGGAGGATTGCGCGATCGCGCTCTTGATGTTCTCCCACACGATCGGCCGCGGCTCGACCAGGCCCACCATCTGGTTGAGCGGGCCGAGCCTGAATTCCCAGGCCTGCACGAGGGCGGTGAACTCCTTGTCCATCGCCATCATGGTCTCGACCTGCGCGCGCTCCTCCGCATCGAGCGAGCCGAGCGCATACTCGGCGGCGAGCGCGATATGGTCCTCGTTATGAGCCATCACACGATATCGGGGCTCTCAAACCCCAAGACACTCCCTGATCTCCAGCAGGCTGCGGCGCAGCCATGTCTTCACCGTGTTCACCGGCGTCTCGAATTTGACGGCGAGCTGCTCGCGGCTCCAGCCGTTGTAATAGGCAAGCAGCACGAGCTTCTGCCGGTCCGGCTCCAGACGGCCGACGCATTCCAATAAGCGGCGCAGTTCCTCCGTCATCTCGCGTCGCGCCAGTGGATCGGGCGTCTCGGCCGCGACCTCCATCGCCGCAGGCTCTTCCTCCAGCGAGATTTCGCTCTTCTTGCGGACCAGGTCGATGGCGCGGTTGCGGGCAATGGATGCCATCCAGGTGATCGGCGACGCCAGCGCCGGGTCGAATTGTCCCGCGCTGTTCCAGATCTTGACGTAAGTATCCTGAATGACCTCCTCAGCAAGATCCTGTCGCCGCAAGATACGCAGGACGACGCCGAAGAGTTTCGCCCGCGTGGCCACGTACAATCGCTCGAAAGCGGCCTCATCCCCCTTCGCAACGGCAGCGATCAGCCAGACCAGTTCAGCCGGCGTCAGCATTCAGCATCCCCCAAATCGCGATCCCTGTTCGCCTGATGCCGGGAATTAATCCTATCCCTTCGTAGCATAGTTCGGCAGGCCGCGGTCCACCAGCCGATGGATTCGGGACCTTTCCAAAGCAAAACCCGGGCTTCGCAGCCCGGGTTCGGTTCCCACCCAACGTGGAGAGGTTCAGGATTCAGGCAACGCCGAGACGCGCCCGCATCAAGCCGATCGAGTCCATGTCGGCCTGCTCCCGGGCGCTCTCTTCAGCGCGCTCGCGGGCCTGGTCGCGCTCGTCCAGGAGCTCGACCTTCTTGAGCTCCTCGAAGGCTTCGCCGAGCTGCGCCTTGGCCTCCTCGAGCTGGATGCGCAGCTCGTCAGCAGAGCGGGTGAGGTTTTCGCGGCGCTGGATCGCAGCCTTGGCATAGGTCGGATAGGCAAAGTGAGCGGGATCGTTGATCCCGGCTCGCTCCTGCTCGACCTGGATCTCGCGTTCAAGCTCCACCGACATGCGATGGAAATCGGCGATCATGCCTTCGATCTGGGTGACCCTGCGGCGCTTCTCGTCGACCTGAAATTTCTTCAGGCGGATCAGCGTGTCACGTGACTTCATCGACTCATACTCCCCAGAAGTCCCGATTTCGAACGCGGGACAAGGCCGGCTCCCCCTGGACCCCGCCGGCGCAGCTAATGACATGCCGCGGATGATGGCCCGACAAAGTTAGCGTTCCGTTTCCAAATTCGAGAGGATTTGCGCCAGTTGCCGATAGCCGTCGGCCAAACTGACAGACTCGCCCTTACCCTGGCGCAGGAAGGCCTCCAAAGGCTCGTGCAGGCGGATTGCCTCGTCCACTTCCGGGCTGGAACCGGCCCGGTAGGCGCCGAGCCGGATCAACTCTTCCATATCAGCATATGTCGCCATCACCTGACGCGCCCTGGTGATAACGGGGAGAAATGTCGGGTCGGCCGAGCGCGGCATCGTGCGGGAGACCGATTTGAGGATGTTGATCGCAGGATAGCGCCCGCGCTCGGCGATCGAGCGCTGCATCACGATGTGACCATCGAGGATGCCGCGCACGGCATCGGCGATCGGCTCATTGTGGTCGTCGCCATCGACCAGCACCGTGAAGATCGCGGTGATGGCACCGACCCCGGTCCCCGGCCCTGCCCGCTCCAGAAGCTTCGGCAGTTCGGTGAACACCGTCGGCGTATAGCCCTTGGCGGTCGGCGGCTCGCCGGCGGACAGCCCGATCTCGCGCTGCGCCATGGCAAAGCGCGTCACCGAATCCATCAGGCACAGCACCTCCTTGTCCTCATCGCGAAAATACTCCGCGATCGCGAGCGTGAGGTAGGCGGCCTGCCGCCGCATCAAGGCCGGCTCGTCGGAGGTCGCGACCACGACCACCGAGCGCGCGAGGCCCTCCTCGCCGAGGTCTTCCTGGAGGAATTCCTGCACCTCGCGGCCGCGTTCGCCGATCAGCCCGATCACCGAGATGTCGGCATCGACATTGCGCGCCAGCATCGAGAGCAGCACCGACTTGCCGACGCCGGAGCCGGCGAAGATGCCGAGCCGCTGGCCGCGGCAGCAGGTCAGGAACGTGTTGAGCGCGCGGATGCCGAGATCGAGCGGGCTGCCGACCCGCTTGCGCGAATGCGCCGGCGGCGGTGCGTTGCGGAAGGGAACGGGAGAGGCGCCCTGCGGCAGCGGACCCTTGCCGTCGATCGGCTCGCCCATCGCGTTGACGACGCGGCCGAGCCAGGCCGCCGACGGCCGCACGAAGCCGGCGGCGTTGGCGATGACAGCACGGCAGCCACGCCTGACGCCTTCGAGACCACCGAACGGCATCACCACCGCGTTGCTGCCGGAGAAGCCGATGACCTCCGCCGGGATGAAGCGATTGCCGCCAACGTCGATCACGATGCGGGCGCCGACCGACATCGCATGGATGGGGCCGGCGATCTCAACCATGAGCCCGCGGACGCCGACCACGCGGCCATAAATATTGACGCCGTCGATGTCGCCGATCTGTTCCGCGAGCGCTTTCATTGCGAAAACCTTAAGTTTCGCCGATTTCTCCGCATCCGCTTAACTTCGTGTTTACCCGCATCATTAATCATTGCGTCACTGTCTTTGGGTGACTGAGGTCGCTTGCCTGTTCAGAAGAAGGGCGAGTCGCAAGAGTCGGTTAGTCCGGCCTCTTAAAGTGGAGCTTGAACGAGAACGGATGAGAAAAGCTGCTTCTGCGCAACATCTTAGGGCGATTCGAAAAAAATTGCACCGCGGACCTTGCGAATGGGAATCAGTTTTTGTTAACCATGTCTCGTCAGGATCCGAATCAGTTGTGCAAAGGCGTTTTGTGAGTGCCGCAAGTGCGGCCGACCTGACGCCCAGGAGCGGCGACTAAAGGGGACTGGCATGCGCGTTTTGCTGATAGAAGATGACAGCGCCGTCGCGCAGTCGATCGAATTGATGCTCAAATCCGAGAGTTTCAACGTCTATACGACGGACCTCGGAGAAGAAGGCGTCGATCTCGGCAAACTCTATGACTACGACATTATCCTTCTCGACCTGAACCTGCCCGACATGTCCGGCTACGACGTGCTGAAGCAGCTCCGGGTCTCCAAGATCAAAACCCCCATTCTGATCCTCTCCGGCCTCGCCGGCATCGAGGACAAGGTCAAGGGTCTCGGCGTCGGCGCCGACGACTACATGACCAAACCATTCCACAAGGACGAGCTGGTCGCGCGTATCCACGCCATCGTGCGCCGCTCCAAGGGCCATGCCCAGTCCGTCATCCAGACCGGCGACCTCGTGGTTAATCTCGACACCAAGACGGTGGAAGTCGGCGGCCAGCGCGTGCATCTGACCGGCAAGGAATATCAGATGCTGGAGCTGCTCTCGCTGCGCAAGGGCACCACGTTGACCAAGGAAATGTTCCTGAACCATCTCTATGGCGGCATGGACGAGCCGGAATTGAAGATCATCGACGTCTTCATCTGCAAGCTGCGCAAGAAGCTCGCCAACGCCTCCGAAGGCCGCAACTTCATCGAGACCGTGTGGGGCCGCGGCTACGTGCTGCGCGAGCCGCACGAGGCGGACGAACGCATCCCGGCCTAATCGCTCCGATCTCGCTGCTCCGACGAAAACCCCGCCGAAACGGCGGGGTTTCTGTTTTGGGCCAGCCTCAAACTGGTCGGTAATATTGTTCGCCATGGCGCCCCTCAACCTGGCGGGGCCAATCGAAACTTCGCAAAAGCTGTTACGATCAGCCGAACTGGGCTGATGGAGTTTGCGGCACATGTCGAACTTCGATCTGGCACTGTCGGTTGGGCTTGGCATCGGCTTGGCCGCCGCAACCGGCTTCCGGCTGTTCCTGCCGCTGTTGGTCCTGAGCGTGGCCGCCTACACCGGACACGCGAATCTGAATGACGGCTTTGCATGGCTCGGCACACCTGCCGCGATCATCATGCTTGGCACCGCGGCCATAGCCGAGATCGCCGCGTTCTACATTCCCGGTGTGGACAACCTGCTCGATACGGTGGCGACGCCCGCTGCTGTCGTCGCGGGGACAATCGTTTCCGCCGCTGTCATGACCGACTTGCCGCCGATGGTGAAATGGACGGCGGCCATTATCGCGGGAGGCGGCGTTGCCGGCATCACGCAAGGTTTGACCGCGATACTCCGGGCAAAATCATCCGTCTTCACCGGCGGCCTTGGGAATCCGGCCGTCGCGACGGCCGAACTCGGGAGCGCCTCGCTGATGGCACTTCTGGCCCTGGCCGCGCCGCTCGCCGCGCTCGCGCTGGTCATCCTGTTTTTCTGGCTGGCATTCCGCCTGCTTCGGGGCTCGACTCGGGGATCGCATCGGCCAAACGAACCCATAAGCGGGGATTGAACCCACCATCGTCATGCGCCGACCAATCGCTCGTGCAATTCTGTTGTCGGGCGAATCGGGGGCGCGATTGCTAAGGTCAGATTTGGTTTTTGCATCGCCGCGCCCAGCGGATGAAATGGCGCGTTGAATGATCCTGCAATCGCTTGCCGGGCTTCCGGCTTTCTTGGTCTATTTCTGCACGGCGCTCGTCGCCGTCATGGCCTACCTCTTCGTCTATACCCGCGTCACCGCGCACAACGAATTCGAGCTTATCCGCGAGAACAATACGGCAGCAGCGATCGCGCTGGGCCTCAGCCTGTGCGGCTTCGTGCTCCCGGTGGTGAGCGCGATCGCACACTCGGCCAATGTCATCGATTGCCTGATCTGGAGCGTGGTCGCGCTGATCGTCCAGATCATCGTCTATTTCATCGTCAAGGTCCCCGTGCCGAACCTGTCGGGACGGATCGCGGACGGCGAGCTCGCGCCCGCGATCTGGCTCGGGCTTTCCTCGCTCGCCGCCGGCGCTCTCAACGCCGCTTCGATGATCTACTGACCATGACAAGCCTTCCACCACCCAAGGAGTTCGGCACGCGGACGCCGGCCCCGGTGTCGCCACCGCCCCGTCCGCCAGCCAAACGTTCGGCCGAGATCGTCCTGATGCTGATGGGCACGCTCGCGGTCGGCGGCACCGCCTATTCGCTGATGCCGAGCGAGAACTGCGAGCGTCCGCCGAACGGCGCGGCGCCGTCGTTTTCGCAGGCCGACACCGAATGCCGGCAGCGCGGATTGTCCTCCTCCAGCCACGGCTCCAGCGGCGGCTCGCGCTACTCCAGCAGCGGCTCCTCCTCGAGCCACTCCGCCTCAGGCACATCCGACTCCGGATCGAACCATGTCAGCCGCGGCGGCTTCGGTTCGTTCGCGCACGCCTTCGGCTTTTCCGGTGGTTGAGAGAAGCGTACCCTTCGCACATCACCGTGAAATGACTGCTTTTGCTTGCCTTGGCATCGGCCGCTGTTGGAGACTGGTGCCACACCGCAAATGGCGGAAGAACGGGACTGCCGTCATGAAACGCTCGCGCCGGGTCGTCCTGAAACTGATGGGAAGCGTTGCGGTCGGCGCCGCCTCGATGGGGCTGGTACCGCGCACTGATTGCGGCCCCGGCAACACGGCCGCACCCGGCCCCGGCGGCAAACCCAGTTGCCGCGCGGTCTATGGCGGCTTCGGCGGGACGCCCCGCCGCTTCAACGCCCGTGGTGACGTTGAATTCGACCCTTCGTATGGCGGAAGCTGATATCCGCATGCGGCGCATTCCTTGTTCGGAACGTGACGACTGGCCGGCGACCGCCGAGCGCGCCGGCTTCAGTTTCCACACCATAGGCGGCGAACGCTATTGGGACGAACGCGCCTATTACGCCTTCACGCTGGACGAGATCGAGCGCGGGATCGAGGAGCGGACCGGCGAGATCGACGCGATGTGCCTCGAACTCGTCGGCCGCGCCACCGAAGATGAAAAATATCTACGCCGATTGAAGATCCCGGAAGCGTTCTGGCCGCTGATTGCGGAAAGCTGGCGCCGCGACGACGGAAGCCTCTATGGCCGGCTCGATCTCAGCTTCGACGGGCGCGGACCGGCCAAGCTGCTGGAGTACAATGCCGACACGCCGACCTCGATCTTCGAGGCGGCGGTGTTCCAATGGAACTGGCTCGAGCAGGCGATCGAGCGCAACATCATCCCGAAGCGATCCGACCAGTACAATTCGATCCACGAGCGGTTGATCGACGCCTGGAAGAAATTGGCATCCGGCGAGCACCTGCATCTTGCCGGCATGACCGGCAATGCCGAGGACGCCGCAACGCTGGCCTATCTGGAGGACACCGCCTCGCAGGCCGGCCTTGCGACCACGCTGCTCGATATCGAGGGCATCGGCCTTACCGAGGACGGCCGCTTTGTCGACCTCGATAACCGCGCAATCGAGCTCGCATTCAAGCTCTATCCTTGGGAATGGATGTTTCACGACACCTTCGGCACCAGGCTCGCGAGCGCGCCGACGCGCTGGATCGAGCCGCCGTGGAAGGCAATCCTGTCCAACAAAGGCATCCTGCCGCTGCTGTGGGAGATGTTTCCGAACCATCCCAATCTGCTGCCGGCCTATTTCGAGGATGATCCGAACGCGCAAACGCTCGGCAGCTCGTTCGTCCGCAAGCCGATCTATTCGCGCGAGGGCGCCAATGTCGCGCTTGTCAGCGCCGGCACCACGCTGATCGAGCAGGAGGGGCCCTACGGCGCCGAAGGCTTCATCCGCCAGGCGCTGGCGCCGCTGCCGAATTTCGCAGGCCAATATCCGGTGATCGGGAGCTGGCTGATCGATCACACCCCATGCGGGCTATCGATCCGCGAGGACGAGAATCCGATCACGGGGAACACGTCGCGCTTTTTGCCCCACGCGATCCTTTGAGGGGCGGTCCCTGCGTCATTGCGAGCCAACGGGTCGCGCGAACGCGCGCCCCGTTGGCTCGCAATGACGGTCACGGGCGACGGAGTTGTAGGGTTGGGTGTCGCCGCTTAACTCTATCGCGCCGCGGAAGCGACAGCCTTGAGCCCGATCGGCGCGCCGGTGCGCGCGACCGGCGCGGTGCCCAGGCAATAGAGACCGCGGCGGTCCGGATAGGGCTTGAAGACGCTGCTGATACCAACCACGGACTCGGCCGCCCCCAGCGCCAGCACGCCGTCGGGCTCGAGCATTTTTGCAAGCCGCGCGAAGATATCCGTCTTCGTCTCCTGATCGAAATAGATCAGCACGTTTCGGCAGAAGATCACATCGAACGTGCCGAGATGGGAGAAGTCCTGCAGCAGGTTGAGCTGGCGATGCTGCACCATGGCGCGGATATCGGCATTGAGCTGCCAGAACTCGCCGATCTGGGTGAAGTATTTCACCAGGAACTGGATCGGCAGGCCGCGCTGCACCTCGAACTGGCTGAAGATGCCGGCCTTGGATTTTTCCAGGACTGCCTGCGACAGGTCGGTCGCGACGATCTCGAGCCGCCAGCCCGCGAGCGCCGCGCCCATTTCCTTCAGACACATCGCGATCGAGTAAGGCTCCTGCCCGGTGGACGATGCCGCGCACCAGATGCGCAGCGAACGCCGCGCGGCCCGCGCCTGGATCAGCGCCGGCAGCACCGCCTGCTTCAAATGGTCGAACGGAATCTTGTCGCGGAAAAAGAACGTCTCGTTGGTGGTCATAGCCTCGACCACTTCCGATGTCAGCGCCTCGGCGCCAGCGCCCTTCATCTTCTGGACCAGCTCCGGAATGCCTGATAATCCCGATTTGCGCGCAAGCGGCACCAGGCGGCTCTCGACCAGATATTGCTTGTCGGACGACAGGTCGAGGCCGGACCGCTCCTTCAGGAGCTTGCGCAGATAATCATAATCCAACGGCGTCACGAACGATCTCCCGCAAACAACCGGTTAAGCTTCGGTCCGATCTCCTTGAGCGGCAGCACGGCCGCGCATATCCCCGCATTCGCCGCCGCGCCCGGCATGCCCCACACGACACTGGTCGCCTCGTCCTGCGCAATCACGCTGCCGCCGGCGGCGACGATATCCTTGCCGCCGCGCATGCCGTCCGACCCCATGCCGGTCAGGATCACCGACATGATGCCGCCCTGCCAGACATCGATCGCGGACATGAACATGGGATCAACCGCAGGCTTGCAGAAATTCACCGGCGGTCCGTCATCGAGTGCGATCGCGATCTCGGCGCCGCGGCGCGCAACGCGCATATGGCGGCCGCCCGGCGCCAGATAGATCTGGCCGGCCTTGACGATCTCGCCGTCAACAGCCTCATGCGCCGGCCGGCGGCTGGCACGCGCGAGATGCTCGGCCAGGATCGTCGTGAAGGTCGGCGGCATGTGCTGGGTGATCAGCACCGGAAAGCGGTCGATCACCGGTCCGATCTCGGCGACCAGCGCCATCAGCGCCTGCGGACCACCGGTCGACGAGCCGATCAACAGCACCTTCGGCGCCAGCATGCCGAAGGGGCGGCGCACCAATGCCTGCTGCGAAGTCGCCGGGCGGGTCGCGGCTTCGCGCGCCTTGTCCTGCACCGGCGCCAATGCCGGGCTTGCGGCGACGGGTGTCGCGCGCCGGCGCACCTTGGCACCGAGATGGCGGATCTTCTGGATCAGGTCGTGCCGGAAGGTTTCTGCGGCGCCGGCCTCGCGCGTACTTTCCGGCTTGGGGATGTAGTCGGCCGCGCCGAGCGACAGCGCCTTCAGGCTGATCTCCGCGTTGCGACGGGTCAGCGTCGAGGCCATGATGATGACGAGATCACGCTTCTTGGCCAGCAGCTTCGGCAGCGCCGAGATGCCGTCGAGCTCCGGCATTTCGATGTCGAGCACGGCGACATCGGGATTGACGCGCTCGAGCTGGTTGACGGCGTCGAGACCGGTGCGGAATGAGGCCGTCACCTCCATGTCGGATTCCGCGCCGATCCAGCGCGAGATCATGCCGCGGATGACGACGGAGTCGTCGACCACCATCACCCGCAACGGCTCCTCCCGCGTCGAAGTCCGGGACGGGGCATTTGTCAACGCAACACTCATCAATTCACCAACGGCTCAACGGCAGGCCTTCTCCGGATCATGCTCCCATGCCGATGGCTTTCAGCCGCCGGATCGAACACGACACTCAGATCAGGCCGACCTCCTGGAACTTCGCGGTAACGATGTCCCGGTCGAACGGCTTCATGATGTATTCGTTGGCGCCGGCATGCAGCGCGCGGGCGATATGCGCGACGTCGTTCTCGGTGGTGCAGAACACCACCTTGGGCTGATCGCCGCCGGGCATCCGGCGCAGATTGCCGAGGAATTCGTAGCCATCCATCACCGGCATGTTCCAATCGAGCAACACGGCGGCGGGCATGGCGCGCTTGCAGGCTTCCAGCGCCTTCTCGCCGTCCTCGGCCTCGACAATCTGAAAATCGAGGCCTTCCAGGATGCGACGCGCGACCTTGCGAATGACGCTGGAGTCATCGACGACAAGACAGGTTCTCATGTTGGGCCTCTACTTCCTCATCCCGCGAGGGACGCTTCCGTTTCAGTTCTTCGATAGGCATGCCCGCCTATCGCGCGGAGACTAGGCCGCCTTCGCATCCGGCATCAGTTCGAGCACGCGGTCGACATCGAGGACGACCATGAGCTGGCCGTCGAGGCGATGGACGCCGCCGGCGAGCTTGGCCATCCGCGGGTCGAGGTTGACCGGATTCTCCTCGCGGCTGTCATCGGGCAGCCGCAGCACCTCGCCGATCTGGTCGATCAAGAGGCCATAGGATTCGCCGCGAAGATCGACGCCGACCGCCATCGGCGGCTTGCCGTCATCGTTCTTCGGCAGGCCGAGCCGCGCGCGCATATCGACCACCGTGACGATGCGGCCGCGCAGGTTGAGCACGCCGGCGATCTCGCTGGAAGACAGCGGCACACGCGTCAGCCGCTCCGGCATGAACACGTCCTGCACGCGTGAGATCGGCAGGCCGAACAATTGTCCGCCGATCACGGCGGTGACGTATTCGGCCATGGTGCCTTCGCTGGTGTCGGTCTTGCTGGTCATCGTTTCAATTCCTTGTGCCCGACTCAACCTATGCCGCTTTCCTGATCTCGGCGGTCTGTTCCTTCAACGCCGCGATCAGGCCGGGACGGTCGAATTTGGCGACGTAATCATGGAAGCCCGCTTGCCGCCCGCGCTCGATCGCGGCCGGCGAGACCATCGCCGACAGCGCGATGATCGGAACGCCGCTCAAATGCTGATCGGAACGGATGCTCTCGGCGAACTCGAAGCCGTTCATCTCGGGCATCTCGATGTCGGTCAGCACCACGTCGAACGCCTGTCCCGAACGCAGTGCGGCCAGCCCTTCCTGAGCGTTCGGCGCGGTACGCACCTTGTAGCCGGCGGCCTTCAGGACCGGGGCCAGCATGTTGCGGAAGAACGCGCTGTCGTCGACCAGAAGCACCGATTGCGCGTTGGAGGACGGCCGCATCTCCTTGCGGCTGAACCAGTCGGAGAAGGCCATCGGCAGGAAGTGACCGACGTCAATCACTTCGGTCGCCTGGCCCTTGATCACGGCCGAGCCGAGAATGCCATCCTGCGAGCCCGCGACCTCGATGTGCAGCCGCTCCTCAACGATGTCGATGATCTCGTCGACCACGAGCCCCATCGAGCGGCCGTCGTCGGCGAACACCAGGATCGGCTGCGAGCCGGAGGTCTGCACATTGACATCAGCCATCTGCACCAGCGGCATCAACTGATCGCGGTACTGCACCATGTAGCGGCCGTTGGAGAGCTCGATCTTGTCGGTGGCGATCTCCTCCAGGCGCGTGACGAGGCCAAGCGGCACCGCCTTGGGCTGGCTGGTGCCGGCACGGAACACTAGGAGCGAGGTGAGCTGCTCGCCGCTGACATGGGCCGCAGCGCTGTCGTCCGCCATCTCATGGGCGGCCGAGCCGGCAGCACCGAGCGCCTTGGCGATGCCGTTGGGGTCGATGATCATGATGACAGCGCCATCGCCGAGGATGGTGTTGCCGGAGAACATGTCGATGTGACGCAGCTTGGTCGACATCGGCTTGACCACGATTTCCTCGGTGTGAAACACGCCGTCGACCACGATACCGAAAGTCTGGCTGCCGACCTGCGTCACCACGATGAAACCGTTCTCGGGATCGCTCGACGAACCGTCATCGATCCTGAGCAGCTTCTTCAGGTGCATCAGCGGCAAGAGCTTGTTGCGCAGGCGCAGCACGGCGGTGTCCTTGATGCGCTCGATGCGATGCTCGGAATTGGCCCGCGCGCGAACCAGTTCAACGACGGAGAGCTGGGGGATCGCAAAACGGTCGCCGCCTGCTTCGACGATCAGCGCGGACACGATGGCGAGCGTCAGCGGGATCTTGATGGTGACGGAGCAGCCCTCGCCTGCGACCGACTTGATGTCGATGGTGCCGCCGATCTGGTCGATATTGGTGCGCACCACGTCCATGCCGACGCCGCGGCCGGAAACAGAAGTGACTTGCGCAGCCGTCGAGAAGCCCGGCGCGAAGATGAACTTGTGGATCTGCGCTTCCGTCATCTTCTCCAGCTCAGCCTCGGTGACGAGGCCGTTGGCCAGAGCTTTCGCCTTGATCCGTTCGGTGTTGAGACCGCGGCCGTTGTCGGCGATGCAGATGATGATGTGGCCGCCCTCGTGATAGGCGGAGAGACGGATGGTGCCCTGCTCCGGCTTGCCGGCCGCCGCGCGCTCGGCCGTGGTCTCCAGACCATGGTCCGCGGAGTTGCGCACCATGTGCGTGAGGGGATCCTTGATCAGATCGAGCACCTGGCGGTCGAGCTCGGTGTCGGCGCCGTGCATCTCCAGTTCGATCTGCTTGCCGAGTTCGCCCGAGAGGTCGCGCACGATGCGCGGCAGCTTCTGCCAGGCGTTGCCGATCGGCTGCATGCGCGTCTTCATGACGCCCTCCTGCAGCTCGGCGGTGACGTTCGAGAGACGCTGCAACGGCACCTTGAACTCGGTGTCCTCGTTGCGGCGTGATATCTCCAGGAGCTGGTTGCGGGTCAGCACCAGCTCGGAGACCATGGTCATCAGGTGCTCCAGCGTATCCACGTTGACGCGGATCGACTGGTTTGCGACCTTGTCGGACTCGTGCATGTCTTCGGCGGCCGCCGTCTTCCTCGGTGCCTTCTTCTCCTTGGCAACCTCTGCGGCCGGCTCATGTGCGGCAGGCTTGGCTGCGGGCGCGGCAGCAGGCGGGGGCGGCGCCACTTCGGTGGCGGTTTCGCGGAACGCGCGCTCAAGCTCGTCGAGTGAGACTTCACCGGGACGTAGCGGGCGCTCGAGCGTCTGTACCACCAGCGTGCCCTCGGTCGCCGCGGGCTGCAGCGGCGGCGCGGCCATGACAGGGGCCTCCGGCTCTGCGGCAGGTTCGGTACTGGCCTCGGCCGCCATCGATTCGAAACTGCGCTCGGCCATCTCGTGCAGCTTGACGATGAGGTCTTCGTCCGATCCTTCCGGCTCGGCCTCGGTTGCCTCCAGTCCTGCGAGGATCTCCTTGATGCGGTCGATGCTCGACAGGATCAGCGTCACCGCTTCCGCCGTGACCGGCATGCCGTCGCGGAATTTGCCCATCAAGGTCTCGCCGGCATGCGCCAGCGCTTCCAGTCGCGGCAGCCCCAGGAAGCCGCAGGTACCCTTGATGGTGTGCACCAGGCGAAAAATATTATCGAGAATCTTCGCGTTGTTCGGTTCTTGCTCGAACTTCACCAACTGATTGTCGACCGTGTCCAGGCTTTCGCTGGTCTCGGTCAGAAACTCTCGCATCAAATCGTCCATGAACCTGGCCTTCGTACGCAGCGGCACGCGACATCGACGCGCCTTACGGAACTTGGACCAGCTTCCATGCAAAGCGTTTAAGTTTGGTTGAGTATGTGGAAAAGAACGGGATCAACAAAGAGATAAGAAGAAAAGATCGAAATCAACGGCAAGTTGCAAACGATTGGTTAACGCTATGGCCGCTGTCGCGGCGCGCGGCGCATTCGCTTCGCGCCTCCGATCGCGCTCTACGTCGTTGTTAGCGCATGATCTCTTGGGCGGCCTGCGCGCCGTGAGATCATGCAGCCATTCGTCAGGACGCGCTGACCACCACAGTCTCGCCCTCGAGGGCGAGCTTGACGGTCAATCCGCAGGCCTGCGCCAACAGCCGCGTGTAATAGGGCTGCACCGCGTGGGCATCGACCGCGGCCGACGTGCTGCCGAGAATATCGACGATGTTCTGCGGCACGCGGGCGTTCAGCCCGGCCGAGGTGATGCGAAAGCTCATCGTCTCGCCCTCGCCGACCGAATCGATCGTCAGCGTGCCGCCGCGCGGAATCGTCTGCTGCGCGATCACGAGCATATTCAGAAGCAGCTTGACGCGATTCTTGGGCATGAGCAGCCGCGGCAGATTCCAGGTCAGCGTCACCTTGCCGTCCTCGATATGCCCCTTCGCCATGGCCTGCGCGTCGCCGAGATCGATCTGCGCGCCGGCCGACCCGGCGGCACCGAAGGCAAGCCGGCAGAACTGCAGGCGGGCAGATGCGGTCTTGGCGCTCTTGCGGATCAGGTCGAGTGCAAAATCGCGGTCCTCGGGTTTCGGATTGTCGTCGATGACCTCAAGGCCATTGACGATCGCGCCGACAGGACTGATGAGATCGTGGCAGACGCGCGAGCACAACAGCGCCGCCAGTTCGAGGGCATCGGGAGCGGGACCGAGAGACGAAGTGCCAGACATGAAGTGTTCCTGGAATGCCGCGATACACGCGGACGAGAGCGAATCACGCATGCTTTTGGATTTGATACACTGGGGAAGCGCATGCTGCCAGCTTGCGGCGGAAGTGAGATGGGAACGGTAGTGGCCGATGAGAACCGCTTATGAATGAGGCATGCCCGCCCCGGATCGACGGCAATGCCGCGGCCGCGCTGATCGAACCACTGACGGAACTGGTGATGCGGGCTGGCGAGGCCATCCTCGCGGTCAATCGCAGCGCCATGAAGGTTGAGGGCAAGAGCGACGGCTCGCCGGTGACCGAGGCCGATCTCGCGGCCGACCGCATCATTGCCGAGGGCTTGGCGCGGCTTGCGCCAAACGTGCCGTCGCTCTCCGAGGAGCGTACGCGTCTGGCGAGGCCGCCCTATAGAGACAGCTTCTTCCTGGTCGATCCGCTCGACGGCACCAAGGAATTCGTCGCCGGCCGCAACGAGTTCACGGTCAACCTCGCCCTGGTGACCGAAGGGACGCCGCTGCTTGGCATCGTCGGGGCGCCAGCCCTGGGCGTGATCTGGCGCGGCATTGTCGGCCATGGCGCGGAGCGGTTGATCATTCGCGATGGCGCGCCACCGGTTGTCGAACCGATTCGTACCCGCCCTCACCCGCCGCGCGGAAACTCCTGGACCGTGGCGGTCAGCCGCTCCCATGGCGATGCGCGCACCGAGGCCTTCATCGCCCAGCGGAGCGGCGCGGTGCGGGCCGAACTCGGCTCCGCAGTGAAGTTCGGACGGGTGGCCGAAGGCAAGGTGGACATCTATCCCCGCCTTGCGCCGACCTGCGAATGGGACGTCGCGGCCGGCCATGCCGTGGTCACCGCCGCCGGCGGCAAGATCACGGATTCGCACGGAGCGGCACTGCATTTCGGCCTGCGGGACGACTTTATCGTGCCGGAATTCATTGCCTGGGGCGATCCCGCAGCCGCCCCTTAGAGGCGGGCAACTACTGCGCCAGCGTCTGCTCCAACTCCGGCCAGCGGGCGGTGGCATCTTTCAAAAAACGTTGGGGATCGGCGACAAAGGCGTCCCGATTGTCCTCCCGGCCGAACAGATAGAGCCGCTGCCCGGCGACCGCCCAAAATCGTGGATTGCCGGCATAGGTGACGCCGCGGCCGAGATCGACCGGGTCATAGCCGCCGAATTGCGGACCGTAGATTTCCGGATGAGCGACAAAGGAGGCGCGGTTGCCTTCATTGCGGAAGCGCCAGACCGCGCCTGCCTGCGCAGCCTCAAAGTCCGGCAAACCCTCAAGGGCAGCGGCATCGGTAAAATATGCCACTGGGTCGAATCCCTCGATGGCGAGGCCGGAATAGTGATTGACCACCACCCGCTCGGTCGTGGCAGCCCGGACTGCCGAATCATTGCCGATCAAAGCTAAAAGACCGACGGCGAAGATGAAAAAGGCTATTCCGGGGCGCCGGCGGTATATTTCCTGCCGTTGTACCGTCATAGTTGATATCGATAACATTGGAATCGAGGGGACACTGGGCGCAAGCTAGAGCCGACCTTGTTGGCGTCAGGTTAAGGCGGCGACCAGAATTTCGATCGCAGGGGTTCTTTATGAGTTTCGCATCACGCCTTGCCGCGGCAGCGCTCGCTGCGCTGATGTGCTGGATTGCGCCGGTTGCCGCCCAGCAGGCCCCGCCGCCGCAATACCCGCCGCCGCAGCGCGAGCCCGGTCCGAGCACCTATGGGCCAGACGAACTTGTTACCGCCGGCCACAAATTCTTCGGTAACGTCTCGCGCGGGCTTGCCTCCGTCATCGAACGCGCGGTCAGCCAATGGGGTCTGCCCAATGGCTACGTGCTCGGCGAAGAAGGCTCCGGCGCTTTCGTCGCCGGCCTGCGCTATGGGGAAGGCACGCTCTACACCAAGAATGCCGGCGATCTGCGGGTCTATTGGCAGGGGCCCTCGGTCGGCTTCGACTGGGGCGGCGATGGTGCCCGCACCATGACGCTGGTCTACAACCTGCCCTCCACGCAAGCGATCTACCAGCGCTTCGTCGGCATCGACGGCTCGGCTTACATCGTCGGCGGTTTCGGCATGACCGCGCTGACGGCCAACAACATCGTGCTGGTGCCGATCCGTTCCGGCATCGGGCTCAGGCTTGGTGCCAATGTCGGCTACTTGAAATATACGCCGCGCGCGACCTGGAACCCGTTCTGACCCCGCCGTTAACGCCTTGACGTGAATCCCTCACCACGGACGGGCATTTGGCTGGCGTTTTGCCGGCCGCCCGTGGCATTGTGATTAACGAATTATTATCGCGGGAGTAACCCATTCATGGTCGAACCGATCATGTATCTGGCGATCGGTTTTCTGGTCTCGATGCTGTGCGGTCTGATGATCGTGCCTCTGGTGCATAACCGGGCGGTGCGGCTGACGACCCGGCGTATCGAGGCCGCAACCCCGCTGTCGATGGCCGAGATCCAGGCGGACAAGGACCAGTTGCGTGCGGAATTCGCGATGTCGGCGCGGCGGCTCGAAATGAACGTCGAGCAGCTCAAGAGCAAGACCACGAGCCAGCTCGCCGAACTTGGCAAGAAGACCGACGCGATCAACCGCATGAAGATCGAGCTCGCCGAGAAGAACGCCGCGATCTTCGCCCTCGAGGCGCGCGAAAAGGCGATGAAGGATCAGGCCCGCGCCACCGAAGAGGAGTTCGCCGCCAAGGCCGAGCAGTTGCGCGCCGTCGAGCAGGCGCTGACGAACAAGCAGAGCGAGCTCGGCAAGATCAATGCCGACCTGAACGACCGCTCGATGGCGGCGGATAGCCGCCAGATCGAGCTGATCTCCGTCCGCACCCAGATCGAGGAATTGAAGGACCGGGTCAGCGACGCTGAAAGGGACTTCGCCGCCACCCAGGCCCGCCTGGCCGAGGAACGCAGCGCATCCGAAGCCGCGACCCGCGAGCTCGCGGAGGCGCGAAGCCGGGCCGAGAGTCTGAACCAGCGCGTCACCGACCTCGACCGTCAATTGAGCGTCCAGGTTAATGAAGCCCAGATCCTCGGCAACCGCGTCAACCAACTGGAAGGGCGGCTTGCGAGCCAAGGCAAGCTCTTGGCCGAACGGGAATTCGAGAACAACCAGCTCCGGCAGGCCAATGAGGCAGCCGAGCGCACCGTGAAGGAACTGCGCGCGGCGATGAATGGCGGCAAATCGCCGGCCCTTGAAAAGCTAAAAAGCGAGAAGGCCGCTCTGGAAGAACAGCTCCGCATCATCAGCGACGAGCGGTCAAAGCTGCAGCGCGACATCAACGCGATCCAGGAACAGGCGGAGAACTCCTGGGCGACCGAGCGCATGGAGAACGCGCTGCTGCGCGAGCGCATCAACGACATTGCCGCCGAAGTAGCAAAGCTGGCGATCCAGCTCGAAGGGCCGAATTCGCCGATCGAGGCCATGCTGGCCGCGGAGCCGGCGGTCCCGGCCAAGGGCGGACCGAAGACGGGACCGAAAGCTGCCAATGGTGTGCCCGCCGCAAGCGGTCTGCCCGAAGGCGGCGGAACGCTCGCCGAACGCATCCGCGCGCTGCAATCCCACGCTTCCCGCGCCCGCCAGCAGGGGGCATAAAGCTCTTTCACGCTTTGGGGTCGGCTTTGGCTTGACACCCCGCCCCTGCCCTTCGTAAATCGCGGCTCCGGCCGAAAGGCCGTTTCCGGCTTCCGCGCCGAGATCCCGGACGCATAGCTCAGCGGGAGAGCGTTCCCTTCACACGGGAGAGGTCCAAGGTTCGATCCCTTGTGCGTCCACCATTAACCTTTTAAAACTCAACGACTTAGCGGACTAGTTCCCTAACGATGTACCTCAAGAGAGCTCGGGTACAATAGGGCACGTCGGTATGGCGCGGTTGCCCAGAATCGCTCCGATACCGTATGATTTGCCGGCAAAATCAATGCCTATTCCGACGAATATATAGTTCGAGCGGAGTTCAGCCGACGGGCAGTTCGGGAAAGATCTTGTCGAGCGTGATCGGAAAGTCGCGGACGCGCACACCGGTAGCGTTATAGATCGCATTTGCGACTGCAGCTCCTGCCCCGCAGTTGCCGAGCTCGCCGATGCCCTTGGCGCCCAGCGGATTGCCCTTGTCGTCCTCCTCGGGAAGGAAGACGGCTTCGACGCTGGGAATATCGGCATGCACGGGCACGTGGTACTCGGCGAGATCGTGGTTGACGAAATGACCATGGCGAGGATCGAGCACGGTCTCTTCCATCAGCGCCGCCCCAACGCCCCAGATCATGCCGCCGATCATTTGCGAACGCGCCGTCTTCGGATTGAGGATGCGCCCGGCGGCGAAGACGCCAAGCATGCGCCGCAGCCGTGGTTCGCCCGTGTCGATATCGACCGCGACCTCGGCAAAATGCGCGCCGAACGCATGCTGGGAATAGGTGCGATAGGTTTCGCCGCGGGCCGCAGAACCCTCGGCCATTAATCCGTCCGGCGCGATCCGCTCCAGAAGACTGCCGAGGCTTTCCGAGCGTGAGCCGAGGTGGAGTTTGCCGCCCTCGAAACGAGCTTCCGAAATGTTCGCGCCATGCAAGGGCGAACGCTCGTGCGATGCGGCTGCGGACGCGATCTGCTCCCGCAATATCAGACAGGCATTGTGAACCGCCGTGCTCGAACTCGATGCGCCCCACGAGCCGCCCGAACCGGCGGTGCGTGGCAGACGGCTGTCGCCGAGCTCGACCTTGACGGCCGCGAGCGGCACACCCAGCCGCTCGGCCGCAACCTGCGCCAGGATCGTATAGGTGCCGGTACCGATATCGGTCATGTCAGCCTGCACCGTGACTTGCCCCCGCGCATCGATGGCGACACGAGCCGAGCCCGGACCGAGATAATTGGCGCGGATCGCGGCTGCCATGCCATAGCCGATCAGCTTGCGGCCTTCCCGACGGCTGCCTGGCTTCACCGGGCGATCACGCCAGCCGAAGCGCTCGGCCCCATCGCGCATGCACGCGATCAGGTTTCGGCTGGAGAAGGCCACGTTGCGCTCCGGATCGCGCTCCGGCTCGTTGCGGATGCGTAATTCGATCGGATCGAGGCCGAGCTGTTCGGCAAGTTCGTCCATTGCGCATTCAAGCGCGAGCAGGCCGGATGCTTCGCCGGGTGCCCGCATCCATTCACCACGATTAGTGTCGAGGCGCACCAGGCGGTGCATCGTACGGCGGTTCGCCGCTGCGTAGAGCGCCCGCGTCGGCACCGCGCTCTGCTCAGTGAACTCCTCGAAACGGGATGTCGAGGAGGTGACCTCATGCTCGATCGCGGTCAGGCGGCCATCGCGGTCCGCGCCGAGCCTGATCCGCTGTTTCATTGCCGGGCGATGGCCGGCATTGGCGAACATTTGCTGTCGCGTCAGAGCGACCCTAACCGGCCGGCCAAGAACGCGCGCGGCCAGTGCGGCGCAGACCGTCTCTGGATGAACGATCAACTTGGCACCGAAGCCGCCGCCGATGAAGGGGCTGATGACCCTGACATTCTGCGGCGAGATGCGCAGCGTATTGGCCAAGCCGGCCTGGATATTCGCCAGCGTCTGCGCCGAAGTATGGACGGTCAGTCGGTCCCCATCCCATTCGGCGATGGCCGCATGCGGCTCCATCGGATTATGGCTCTCGAACGGCGTCGCATAAACGGCGTCGAGCTTGACCGGCGCCTCGGCGAAAGCGCGGTCAAAGTCGCCAAGTATCGAGTCCGTGGGAAAGCCGGCATTGGTACGTTCGGGCCGGTAGATTTCGGCATTCGGCGCTGCGGCATCGAACGCGCCCGGTTCGCTCGCATAGCGCAGCCTGATCAGCCTCGCTGCCCCTCGTGCCTCCTCGAAGGTCTCGGCGACGACCAGCGCGACCGGCTCATCATGATAGCGGATGCGCTCGCTCGCCAGCACCGGCCGGGCCCGCGTGAACACCTCCGGCACAGTTGGCGTGACAGCCGGACCGAAGGCCGCTTGGCTCGGTGCGTTCCTGTGCGTCATCACCAGGATGACGCCGGGTGCGCGCTCGGCGTCGCCGGTATCGATTTCGAGGATACGTCCCTTGGCGATGCTCGCACCGAGGATGTAGCCAAAGGCCGCCGCTCGATCGAGCCTGTGCTCGTAGGCATAGCGTGCCCTCCCCGTGACCTTCAGCGCTCCGTCGATACGGTCCACGGGCTGGCCGATTGCCGTGGCAGCGCCGGGGCGCGATGTCGTCTGAACGATGTAGTCTTTAGCCATCGTCTTATACCTCAAACGTCTTGGGCGGCTTCAGCGAGCGTCCGGCGTAGCGTGCGCCGCGCCAGCTCGATCTTGAAGGCGGCGTGGCCTTCGGCGCGCGCGCCGGAAAGAGCCGCATCGGCGGCCGCAGCGCAGGTCTCGTCGCCCGCGTCCCGCCCGGCAAGCGCACGCTCGCCTTCGGCAGAGTGCCAAGGCTTGGGTGCAACGCCGCCCATCGCGATACGCGCGCTGCGGATGCGTCCGGCGGCGACGTCGACAATTGCCGCGACCGAGACCAGGGCGAAAGCGTAGGACGCACGGTCGCGGACCTTGCGGTAGAGCTGCCGACCCGGCGGCGGTGGCGGCAAGATCACAGCGGTGATCATCTCGCCGGCGGCGAGCGTGGTCTCGATGTGCGGCGTCGTTCCCGGCAGGCGATGCAGTGCGCCAAGCGGAAAGACGCGTGTGCGGCCGTCGGATTGTATCGTCTCGACGCGCGCATCGAGCGCGGTCATGGCCACCGCCATGTCCGATGGGTGGACCGCGATGCACGCCTCGCTGGCGCCGAGGATCGCGTGAAGCCGGTTGAAGCCGCCGCGCGCGCTGCAGCCCGAGCCGGGGTCGCGCTTATTGCAGGGCATGCCGCGTTCATAGAAATACGGGCAGCGCGTACGTTGCAGCAGATTGCCGGCGGTGCTGGCCTTGTTGCGTAGCTGGGCGGAGGCACCCGAGAGGAGCGCCTGCGAAAGCAGCGGATAGCGCCTTCTCACCCGCATGTCGGCCGCGAGATCGCTATTGGGAACCTGTGCCCCGATACGCAGGCCGCCTTCCGGCGTCTCCTCGATCAAGCGCAGTGGCAGGCGGTTAATATCGACGAGATGTATCGGCTGCTCGATCTCCAGCTTCATCAGGTCGATGAGATTGGTGCCGCCGGCGATGAATTTTGTACCGGGACGCGCGGCCACCGCCGCGGCCGCCTCGCGCAGGCCGGCTGCGCGTTCATAGGTGAACGGCTTCATCGTTCAGGTCCTCCCAGCGACATCGCGAATGGCCGCGACGATGTTGGGATAGGCGGCGCAACGGCAGAGATTGCCGCTCATGCGCTCGCGAATTTCCGCATCGCTCAGCGTGGTCTGCGCAACGAGATCGCCCGTGACGTGGCTCGGCCAGCCGGCCTTGGCTTCGTTCAGCATGCCGACGGCCGAGCAGATCTGGCCCGGCGTGCAATAACCGCACTGGAAGCCGTCGCGCGCGATGAACGCGGCCTGCATCGGATGCAGCGCCTCGCCCTGCGCCAACCCTTCAACTGTCGTGATCTCGTCGCCTTGGTGCATGATCGCAAGCGTCAAGCACGAATTGATCCGCCTGCCGTTGATCAGGACCGTACAGGCGCCGCACTGACCGTGGTCGCAGCCCTTTTTGGACCCGGTCAAGCCAAGCTGATGGCGCAGCGCATCGAGCAGCGTGGTGCGCGGATCGAGTTCGAGCGAAGTCTGGCTGGCGTTGATGATCAAACTTGCGGGGAGCTTCGCCGTTCCGACTGCAGGCTCGAGAAGACTGCTAGACTGAGCAAACGCCGGCACAGCGTCGGCGATCCCGACCGTGAGCACCGCCGTCGCTGCCGCGGCCCCCTGAATCACGCTCCTTCGTGTCGGCCCGTCATCGGTCGGGCGTCGGTCCTTGCAGTCGGCCATGTCGAGCTCGCTCCCTTGCGCACCCCGTGCTTGCTCGACGCAAGATAGGTGCGCCGCTTGAGGCGTTCTTTCACGATTCCGGCGCTCTTACAGGATTCAGGAAAAAAGCTGTTGCCGGTAGGCTCGGGGCGTCATGCCTCGCTCGCGTTTGAATGCCGTGGTGAAATGGCTCTGGCTGGAGAAGCCTAGTCTGGCCGCTATCAGCGCAAGTTCGTGATCGGAATCCGCAAGAAGCTGCTCGGCGCGGCGTATCCGCCGCGCGATCACAAAGGCATAGGGAGCCATTCCGGTCGCCGTCCTGAAGCGGCGCGCGAAGGAATCGATCTCCATGTCTGCGATCGCCGCGAGATCGCTCAGCCTGATCTCCCCGCCGAGGTGCTCCTCGACATACTCCTCAACCCTGCGGAGCGTCGCCCTGCCGAGCGCGCCATGTGCGCTTGGACGGGGTTTGCCACCGTCGAGGGCCATGACCCGATGCATCGCAATGGCGGCGAGATGCTCGACATAGGCAGTGTCCGGCTTGTTGCCGAATGCAACGTCGTTATGCAGCGCCGTCAGCAGCGCGGCGACAACCGCATCGACGCGATTTACCAATATTGGTAACGTCTCCGCCGAACGCTCGTATCCGAACCGACCGTGATCGAGCCAAAGGGCGGAGTAGACGAGATCCGGCTCGCAATAACTGCCGGAGCGCTCGACACCTGCGGGGATGAAAGAGAGCGCGCCCGGCCTGTCCCGGCCATCATAGACGAGTTCGCCGGAGCATGAAATCCGCGTTCGCGCGGTGTTGCCTGTATGGGTCAGCACGATCAGATGCGAGGGCGCTGTCCAAGTCAGCTCGGCTTCCCGGCAGGACCAGCGGCGATGGTCGAACACGATTGCACCATCAAGCCATGAGCATGTATGCGGTGGCCCCGATCGGGTCTCATCTGTGACGCGGAGTTCCCCCTCTCCGATCATCGGGGTCAAAGCCATGGCATGTACCTTTCCTTGATCAACTCAATTCGCTTGGCCTCATCGAAACGGCCGAAGTGAATTCGGGCACTTCCGCATACGAACTTGAGATCTCGCTCGGAAGTCAAACGGTCGTCCTCCGTCACGAGGCGTGAAATGGCTGTGCTATTTGCGCCATACGTCAGATCAAGTGGCGTCGTCGAGGTAGACGCATTCCGCAACACGAAGACGAGCAACCAACTTATCCGGAATGCGGATCTGCAAGAAATCGGTCCCTTCCGTGTGGGGTAGTCTTCATCGCTCTCGGCTGATGAGCCCCTCGGACTTTCGGGAACTATCCTGCCAAAAACAGCATCGATCGCAACGCACATGCAGCGCTCCTGACTTGTCGAACGTGCGCACGATGGGATCTGGATGTCGCAGAACTTTGCCGACCATTACCGGCAATTGTCGCGATCTGTCTCAGGAACGCCGCACTGCATAGTTCGCGACAAGTTGGAGCCGTGCTTCTGTCCCCTCCTCTTCAATCACCTTGCTTTCAATACGGTTTCGCGGAGCTTCATCAAGTCCTATGCCATACGGCTTTGCGACAAAGTGGCTCACCGGGACCGGATACTGCGACTGCTTGTACTCAACCCTACGCGACCGATACATTCTGTTACACTTTTCCGGTGGGTTGCGCGCCGGACTTCGGTATGATGTGGAACGGAGCAACTGGATGGACTCGGCACCGCACATCGCCGTCGTGGATGATCATCGCGATATCCGCGATCTCGTCGGCAAATATTTGATGCAACATGGCTACCGCATCAGCCTTGCGGAGAGCGCCGCCGCACTTCGCCGTCTGCTCGAACGAAGTGCTTTTGACCTGGTGGTTCTCGACGTCATGATGCCGGGCGAGGACGGATTGTCTCTCTGCCGCCATCTCCGCAGTACCACGGACCTCCCCGTGATCCTGTTGACTGCCATGGTCGAGCAGACCGATCGGATCGTCGGCCTCGAAATGGGCGCCGATGACTATGTTTGCAAGCCGTTCAATCCCCGCGAACTCCTCGCCCGTATCAAAGCAGTGCTTCGCCGTGTCCAAAGCCTGCCGCCGCAGAAAGGCCGGCTCGCGACCAAGATCGTACGTTTCGATCGATGGACTTTTGACGTCAGCCGGCGCGAGCTGGTGGGTCACGATGGCATTGCTGTCCCGCTCAGCACGGCAGAGTTTCGGCTGCTGTGCGCCTTTCTCGATCATCCCGGCCTGGTGCTCAGCCGCAATCAGCTCCTCGACCTGACGGTCGGCCGAGATGCCGATCCGTTCGATCGGAGCATCGACAATCAGGTCAGTCGTTTGCGGAAGAAGATCGAGGCCGACCCGAAGGTACCAGCGTTGATCAAGACTCACTGGGGCGGTGGATACAGCCTCGTTGCGCAGGTCGAGCAGCCATGATGGGGTTATGGAAGCGCAGCCTGGCGGCCCGCTTCATCTGCTTCACGCTGCTGTCGCTGATGCTGTCGCAAGCGGTTGTGTTCTTCATTTCCTGGGATGAGCACGGGCAGACGATCCGGAAGGCCGCCAAGGGCGAGATATTCAGCCGGTGCGCCTCGCTTGCCCGGGTCTTGGAGGCGACGCCTCCAGCGCTTCAGTCGGATATCCTGAACGCCAGCAACACCAGTTCAGCGAGATATTGGATATCGACCAACGGCCTGAAGGATGCCCCCGCCTGGCGAGAGGAGGCGTGGGAGCGTTTGGCACAACCGTTGCCACGCGTATCCTTCCCCGGCCACAGCGCGCCCGTCGAGGTGAGACCGGATTTCGTCCGAAATTCGGCCAGCAGTAGCAGCGCCACCTCCTCGCACTGGATCGATCTAAAGCCGGAAGCTTGGCCGCTGTCCCGGCCGGCGAAATTTCTCTATCTCGATGATGCCACCGGCATGGGTTTGGCCGTTCAGTTGGCGGACGGCGCATGGCTGAACACTGCATTTGCCAAACCCGCGCAAGACGGCTTCTGGACCTCCCAATCCACCGTAACGCTCGGCCTGTCGGCGTTGTTGTTGTCGATCATTGCCGTATTCGCCGCACGCGGCATCGCGCAACCATTGCGTCGCCTGGCCGAGGCGGCCGAAGCCCTTGGCCGCGGTCAGGAGATCGTACCGCTGCCGGAGACCGGCCCCGACGATATCCGGCGTACGGCCGAGGCATTCAATCGCATGCAGGCGCGCCTGCATCGTTTCGTCGACGATCGAACCAGAATGCTGGCCGCCATCGGCCATGATCTGCGCACACCTCTGACCTCACTCCGTCTGCGTGCAGAGTTCGTGCCCGATCAGGAAGTGCGGGAGAAAATGCTCTCCACGATTACAGAGATCCAGACGATGACGGAAGCAACCCTCGCATTCGCCCGCGAGGATGCGACCGCAGAAGCCACCCGTACAGTGGAGCTCTCAGCCCTTGTGGAAAGCCTTTGCGACGATCTCGCCGAACTCGGCTACGATGTTTCGTTCTCGGAGGGGACGAAGATCAGCTATAGCTGCCGACCAGACGCGCTGCGCCGCGCGTGCCGTAACCTCGTCGAAAATGCCATCCGTTATGGCGAGCGGGCGCGGGTCAGCGTGGAGAGGCGAGCGGATAGCATCGAAATCATCGTCTCCGATGATGGCCCCGGTATTCCGGACAACGCCAAGGAGCAGGTCTTTACGCCTTTCTTTCGGATGGAGAATTCGCGGAATCGCGAAACTGGAGGCGTCGGTCTTGGTCTTTCCATTGCGCGGACCATCGTCCGCCATCATGGCGGTGATATCACATTGATCAACCAGCAGAAGGGACTGCGCGCGGCCATCAGCCTGCCACCGCTGGATAGCGGAGCTCCTCCCAACAGCGGACCTCCTCCCATCGGGGTCCGGGTCGCGGCCGCAGGAGTGAAGGACAATATCAACGCTCTCGAACCGGCAACCCGCACCGTGAGCGTCTACCTCAAGTAAAATCCAAGCATTCCGCCCGCGTCAAAAGAATTGCTGGAGGCGCGCGAACAAAATCCGCGCGAGGCGATGCCGCCCGAGCCTCAAGTGCACAGGGATTTCAGCTCCGGCGGCGGGGCGCCCTTCCCCTCAAGCATCCCCAGCGCTAGCGCCGCCTCCACCCGCACGCTCGGATCCTGATCGTCCGCTAGCTGTCGGAGCGGCAGAATGGCTTGTTCGATCCCCGGGAAGGCCGGACCGAGGCGTCCGAGGTGCCAGGCCGCCAGGCTGCGGACGAAGGCAAGCTCATTGCCCAACTCCGCGATGAGGACGATGACCGGCGCTCCCCCCGGCGGCTCCACCCGGGCGAGTGCCGCCGCCGCCCAGACGCGCACGAACCCAACCGGGTCCTGGAGGGCCGCAGCGAGGTCGGACACAGCCTCGGTTGCCGCGGGGCCGATCTCGCCCAGGGCATATGCGCCGAGGCGGCGCCGGAGCGGATCGGTGCTCGAAAGCTCCCTCACCCACTCTGGGACGGAAGTCCCTATGTAAGCGACCTGCGCGCTCATGGCCCGTCCCTACTCAAGGACCCACGCCGAGCCGGCGGTCCAGGTTGAACGCGGCGCTTATCAACCCGATGTGAGTGAATGCCTGCGGGAAGTTGCCCAGCGCTTCGCCACACGGACCCGTCTCCTCGGCGTACAGGCCGAGGTGGTTGGCGTAGGTCAGCATCTTCTCGAAGATGAAGCGGGCTTCCTCGGCGCGGCCCGCCCGGGCCAGCGCTTCCACCAGCCAGAACGTACACATATTGAACGTCCCCTCGCTCCCGGTCAGACCGTCGCCGGCTCCTCTGCCGATCTCGTAGCGGTGCACCAGGCTGTCGGAGACCAGCTCCGCCATGGTCCGATCCAGCGTCCCACGCATGCGGGGGTCGGTCGGCGACAGGAAGAAGACGAGCGGCATGATCAGGTTGGATGCATCCACCGCGTTGGTGCCGAAGTGCTGCACGAAGGTCTGCCGCTCGGTGTCCCAGCCGCGCGTCATGATGGCCTCGTAGATGCGGTCGCGCTCCACGGCCAGGTGGGTGCGGTCCAGCGGCAGGCTCCGCTTCTGCGCAAGGCGGATCGCTCGGTCCAGCGCCACCCAGCACTGCACCTTGGAGTACACGAACTGCTGCCGCCCGCCACGCACCTCCCAGATGCCATCGTCGGCTCGCTCCCAGTTGTTCGCCACCCAGTCCAGCATCTTGCGCAGGTGGCACCAGAAGTCATAGGCGATCGGCGTCCCATACTTGTCGTACAGGTAGACGGCGTCCATCAGCTCGCCGTAGATGTCGAGCTGTAGCTGGCCGACAGCGGCATTGCCGACTCGCACCGGGCGTGAGCCGCGGTAGCCGTCGAGGTGATCGAGGACCTCCTCGGGCAGCTCGTGTCCGCCGTCGATGCGATACATCGTCTGCAACGGCTCGCCCCGGGCGCCCTCGACGGCCCGCTGCTCCAACCAGGCCATGAACTGCTCTGCCTCCGACGTCAGCCCCAGGCGCAGGAAAGCGTAGTTGGTGAAAGCGGCGTCGCGCACCCACGTATAGCGATAGTCCCAGTTGCGCACCCCACCGATCTCTTCCGGCAGCCCGCAGGTCGGCGCCGCCACGATCGCGCCGGTCGGCGCGAACGTCAACAGCTTCAACACCAGCGCCGAGCGGTTGACCATCTCGCGCCAGCGACCTGAATAGTTGCACTTCCTCAGCCACTGCCGCCAAAAGGCCAAGGTCTGCGTCAGCGCCTCCGTGCCGACCAGCCGCGCCTCGAGCAGGACGCCGTCATGAACGCTGTCGTGGCCGTTCTCCTCCACCTGGCGGAGGATGAACGTGGTCGTCTCGCCGGGGTTGAGGACGAACTCGGCAGCGACGCCGTCGCCCTGCCGACCAAGCGGGAAGCGGCTGACCAGCGAGACTTTCATGCCTTGCGCCTCGAAGATCGCTCCCCGGCCTTCCAGGACGACCTGGTGGGGCCGGCGGGCAAAGTCGAAAGCCGGCCGGCAGTCGAGCCGGAAGCGGACCGACCCGCGCACCGCCCGCACGACCCGGACGATCTGGTGGATCTTTCTGGTCTCGCGCGAGCCTTGGACCGGCATGAAATCCACGACCTCACCGACGCCCTGGTCGCTAAGAAAGCGCGTCACCAGGACGTTGCTGTCAGGCATGTACATCTGTTTGTGCTGCGCCTCGTAGAGACTGGCGATGCGGAACGAGCCCCCTTTCTGGTCGTCGAGGATCGCCGCGAAGACGCTCGGCGAGTCAAAGTGCGGCAGGCAGCACCAGTCGATAGAGCCGTCGATGCCGACCAGGGCAACCGTGTGCAGGTCGCCGATGACGCCGTAGGACTCGATCGGCTTGTAGCCCATGATCTCGTCTCCTCCGCTCGCTCGACGCAGCAACGCCAAAATACTCGGAGGCGTTCCGCCGGCCGTGCCTTGCGTTGATTCGATGCGCATCGCACAGCGTTCTACGCTGAACGTGGAAATTCCAGCCGTGCACCGAAGGGCCTCCTTTGGACGGCTCCTGGAGCGCCTCGCAGGACCTCAAAGCGCGTCTCATCGCCATCGCGCCAGAAACGGATGTCGAATAGCCCTGTACCGAGACGCAGATCGAGTACAGTCAGATCGGGCAACCATTGCGGCAGAGATGGATCAACGTACAGCTTTCCCTTCGGAGCGTCCGGCGCGAACCCAAGTATCGCCTGCAGAAACGCGAAGACCGACCCCGCTGCCCAGGCCTGTGGGATGTTGGCGCCAAGATATTGAACGGGAAAGCTTCTTCGATCACGCTCGATTGTCGTATAGAGCTCTGGCAACTGATTGGACAGGAAGTGGCTTCCAGCATCGCTGATATCGCGTGCGATCCTTGCTGCCTCTGCGTGAAATCCATATCGTTTAAAGCCGAGAGCGATAACGGCATTGTCGTGGGGCCAGACCGACCCGGTTTGGTAATTGTATGGGTTGAACGCTGGGTTCGAGGCCGACAGCGTGCGGATGCCCCAACCGCTCCACATGTCCGATGCCATGAGACGTTGCACGACCTTTTCGGCGCGTTGCTGTGGAACGATGCCTGACCACAAGCAATGGCCGGCATTGGAGGCAACCGTAAGGACCTTTTTCTTTTCACCATCCAGCGCCAGGGCGTAGAAACCCAACTCCTCATCCCAGAAGGTCTCGTTGAACCGTTTGAAAAGCGCTGCGGCTTTGCTTCGCAGATCCGCGGCACGGCGTGTCTTGCCGAGTTCATCGAACACTTCTGCCATGCGCAGCCAGGCGTCATAGACATAGCCCTGCAACTCGCAGAGCGCCTTCGGTCCCTTGACAAGCGATCCGTCAGGATAAACCACACTGTCACCGGAATCCCTCCAGCCCATATTCTCGTAGCCGACCGGAGAGCGGGTCTGATATTCCTGGAATCCATCGCCGTCGCTATCACCGTGCTTGTCTATCCAGGACAGGCATCCCTCCGCGGTCTCAAGATGCTGATCCAACAGCGCCTTGTCGCCCGTTGCCCGCCAGGCCGCATGTAGCGTGATGAGATAGAGCGGCGTCGCATCGGCCGTGCCGTAATATGGCGTGTGCGGAATCAGTTTGAAATGAGCGAGTTCTCCGTAGCGGATTTCATGCAGGATCTTTCCCGGCTCAGCGTCGCGGTAATCGTCCCGTTCCTTCGCCTGGAGCGCGCCCAGGATGTCGAGCGTTCCACGGGCGAAATCTGGATAGATCAGCATGTTCTGTAGCGACACGATCAAGCTGTCCCGGCCAAACGGAGCCACAAACCACGGCAAGCCGGCGGCAGGCAGGAACACCATGTGATCGGTGCCGGCGATCGGGAGCCGAAGCGCCGCCATGTCCTCCAGCGCCTGGCGATAAAGGCGGTAGAACTCCTCGTTACTGCAGCGGATCTTCAGTACCGATTGCAGCCAGTCCGAGAGCGCCTCGGCGTGGCGGGTTCGTTCATGGTTGTGCACACATGCGTCCGGTGCAGCGAAGTGTCGGTCGCCATCCTCCAACGCATAGAGCAAGCAGCAATGCCAGGCTTCGCCCGCCTCGAGGCTGATTTCGAAGCTCAGCCGGCCATTAGCGTACTCGATTTGGCGATGTACAGGAGCAACGGTTACCGCGCGGACGAAATCGCTGTTGCGATAGCATGTGCGAAGTTCCTGCTTCGCCGACGACCATGTCGTGGTGATCCGCCCGCGGCGCACAATATCGCCCGACTTCACCTCGAAAATGTCGGCGAAATCCGACCGTATCGCGATCTCGAGCTGGAAGCGTACCTGCTTCGTGCCGTGATTTGTAATGTCCAGATCTTCGTGCATCCCGCCATTGATATATCGGCTGATCACAAAACCGAGCGTGCGCGGCGGGATCAAGCCGTCGGCGGTAGGAATCCTGGTGTTCGTAAGATAAATTCGGGACGCATAGTGGGTGATGGAACCTCCATTGAGAAGATCCCAAGGTTCACCATTTGCGTAGACGGCCCAGCTGCTGATTACTCTTGTATCGAAGAAATAAAGTCCCTTTTCGGTTGGCCAGTTGATTTGTCCGTCTGGTTCGCTGACCAGCACTGTTTGCCCCTGATGGATCGAGATTTGATGTGGACCAACCTGAACCTTAAATGGCATAGGATGCTCGCGAATTCAGCCGCTTGGTGCCGCGATCACAACAATGGCAACGACAACGACCAGATGAGGCTGCAAGCTTCTCCCATAAGGCGGAAGCATTGTTAAGGCAGAAGCATTACGCGTTTCGGTCTCATCTGCCAGCCGGATTTCGGTTTCCGACAAGAACGAACGATGCCTTGTCTCCCCTCTGGCTCGGTGGGGATCTTATGTCCGCGCACGCGCTGGCTCAAAGAACTCAAGTCGCAATCGCAAATGCCTAATAGCGAATAGGTCAGCGCTTCAGACCTACATCCCTTTAGTGGCGAACTGTCGTAACACTGGACGGCTGGTCGTTGCTTCTCCGAAGAAGTCGCGCTACCACTTGGTGGGTGCGGACGCGCCTTGATACGGCGTTGACGATAGAGATGCCTTGGTACGAGTGTTCTTTCCGCCGCACGCGCCGGGAGGACGAAGCTGAAGGGGCGAGACCATGAGCGCCGTCCTTCCGATCATTTGCCTTGCAAGGCATGGCGAGACCGCCTGGAGCCTCTCAGGCCAGCATACCGGCCTCACAGATTTGCCTCTCACCGAGCGCGGCGAACTCAATGCGCAGAGTTTGGGCTCGCGGTTGCAGGGTTTCACTTTCGCAAAAGTGTTCACGAGCCCCCTGAAGCGAGCGGTCCGGACGTCTGAGTTGGCTGGCTTCGGCGTCGAAGCGAAACCCGACCGCGATCTGGTGGAATGGAATTACGGCCAATACGAGGGGCGTCGCACAAAGGAGATCCATGAAGAGCGTCCCGGCTGGCAATTGTTTCGCGACGGCTGTCCGGGAGGAGAAACACCCAATCAAGTCGGCGCCCGGGCCGACCGCATCGTGGAGCGCGTTCGCAACGTCCCTGGGAACGTGTTATTGTTCTCGAGCGGACATTTTCTCCGAGTTTTGGCGGCACGCTGGTTAGGTCTCGATGCGGAGGCCGGACGATTCTTCACGCTCGACACTGCAAGCCTGAGCATACTTGGGTACGAACACGATCGGTCAGAACCAGTGATCCGGCTGTGGAATGACATCAGACACGTCGAAGGTCGATTCGCACCAGCCTTTGCGCGTTGAGATTTAGAAGCGCCCGTCGGAGTAACATAATCTTGAATATGACCCGCGCGTGTTAGGCACGCACGCTGAGCATATTGCAGAGAGTTGCGTAGGGGTAAGACCGATGAATCAGGTCGTCTTTCTGGTCGACGTCGACAATACGCTTCTCGACAACGACCACATCCAGGCTGACATCAAGGCCCACCTCGAGCGCCAGTATGGTGCCGCCTGTCGCGACCGGTACTGGGCAATTCTCGACGACCTGTTTGTCGAACTGGGATATCGAGACTATCTTGGTGCACTGCAGCGGTACCGTGTCGAACACCCGCAGGACATGCATCTGTTGTCAATGTCTTCGTTCCTGGTCGATTACCCGTTCGCCAATCGTCTGTACCCGGGATCGCTGGATGTGCTCGAACGACTGCGTCAGTGGGGCCCCACCGTCCTTCTCACTGATGGCGACGTTGTTTTTCAACCGCGCAAGGTTGAGCGCTCCGGCCTTTCAGAGGCCGCCAACTCGCATGTGTTGATCTACATCCACAAGGAACTCGCGCTCGACGATGTCGAGTCCCGTTATCCGGCACTGCACTACGTCCTGGTAGACGACAAGCCGCGAATCCTCGCCGCGGTCAAGGAAGCCTGGGGCAGTCGCGTCACCACCGTTTTTCCCCGACAGGGACAATACGCGCATGACGCGAAGGCGCTCGCCTCCTTCGCCACACCGGACGTGACGGTGGACCGGATCGGAGACCTGCTCGACTATGATCTGGGTCGCCTGCTTGCGGCTGTCCCTCGACTCGAAGCTGTGCGGAGGTGAAGCGATGAAGGCAACGCAAAAGCTCCACGAGCTCGGACAGAGCGTTTGGCTCGACAACATCACCCGTGACCTGCTGACGAGTGGCACTTTAAAGCGCTACATTGCCGACTTGTCGCTGTCGGGGCTCACATCGAACCCGACAATCTTCGATCACGCGATCAAGAACAGCTCACACTATGATTCTGCGATCCGCAGCAAGCTGAACGAGGGAAAGTCGGGTGAGACGCTATTCTTCGAACTAGCGATCGAAGATCTAGCGCAGGCAGCCGACCTGTTCCGCCCGATTTGGGACCGCACCAATGGTGTAGACGGATGGGTCTCGCTCGAGGTCTCGCCACTCCTTGTACATGATACGGCCAGCACAATCGCAGCCGCGAGGGATTTGCACGCACAGGCGAAGCGCCCCAACCTCTTCATCAAGATACCCGGCACCAGGGAAGGGCTGCCCGCCATCGAAGAGGCAATTTTCGCCGGCGTGCCCGTGAATGTGACCCTGTTATTCAGCCGAGAGCACTACCGCGCCGCGGCCGAGGCATATCTGCGGGGCATCGAGCGGCGCATTGCAGCCGGTCTGAATCCAAATGTTGGCTCCGTTGCGTCGGTCTTCGTCAGTCGCTGGGATGCCGCCGTCGCCAACAAGGTTCCCGCGCCTTTACACAACAAGCTGGGTATCGCAATCGCGAAACGAACATACAAGACAGCCTGCGAATTGCTCGGCTCCTCACGCTCGCGGCGTATTTACAACGAGGGTGGGCGGCCACAGCGCCTGCTATGGGCGAGCACCGGAACCAAGGATCCCGCGGCATCCGACGTCCTGTACATCAAGGCGCTGGCCGCGCCGCTCACGGTCAACACCATGCCGGAAAGCACGGTGAAGGCCCTCGCCGACCACGGAGGCGTCGGAGAGATGTTGGCGGCCGATGGCGGCGACTCCGAAGAGGTGCTGGCGCAATTTGCAAAGGCCGGCGTCGATGTCGAAGCGTTAGCAGCAACGTTGCAGGACGAGGGTGCCAAGTCGTTTGTCAAATCCTGGAACGAGCTGCTGGGCGTCATCTCTGCCAAAACCGAGGTGCTCAAGAAGGCAAGCTAGGTTGCAATCGAGACGAAGGTCCTCGCAATGAATATACTGGTCGTTGACGTGGGCGGCACCCACGTCAAGATCCTTGCCTCCGGCGAAAAAGTAAGGCGAGAAATTGACTCCGGGCCGACCCTGACGGCCCGGCAGATGGTATCGAGCGTCAAGAAACTCGCCGATGGCTGGGAATATGACTTCGTCTCGATTGGCTATCCGGGCCCGGTTGTGCACGACCGGCCTGTGGCGGAACCTCACAATCTCGGAAAAGGCTGGATGGGCTTCAACTTCGCTGCGGCATTCAAACTGCCGACGAAAGTCATCAACGATGCGGCGATGCAGGCGCTCGGCAGCTACGGGGGCGGCAAAATGTTGTTCCTCGGGCTCGGAACGGGACTCGGCTCGGCGATGGTTATCGATGGCATCGTGCAGCCGATGGAGCTTGGGCACTTACCCTACAAGAAGCGGGTCTATGAGGACTATGTCGGCGCCCGCGCGCTGGAGGAGTTCGGCAAGAAAGCATGGCGGAAGCACGTCGAAGATGTCGTTGAATATCTGATTGCGGCACTCCAACCGGAGGACGTCGTGCTGGGCGGCGGCAACGCCAAACTGTTGAAAGAACTGCCGCCACTGTGCCGACTTGGGGATAACGCCAACGCATTCAAGGGTGGCTTCCGAATGTGGGAAGGCCCGCCAAAGGGAAAGATCACTCGCTCGCGCAAACAAGCTGCGCAAGCCGCCATAGCGCGTTAACAGGAGCCGCGTTACAGGAGCGATGAATGGCAACGGCCACGAAAACGGTCACCGAGCTTCCCGCCTGGAAGGACCTGTCCGCCCATTTTCAGAAGATCGGCCGCCTGCATCTGCGCGAGCTCTTTGCTCAAGACCCAAAACGCGGCGAGCGGTTGACGGTCGAGGCGGCCGGGCTCTACCTCGACTACTCGAAGAACCGGATTACCGATGACACGCTAGCTCTGCTGTTGCAACTGGCCGAACAGTCCGGGCTCCGCGCGCGGATCGATGCGATGTTCGGAGGCCAGAAGATCAACGTTTCCGAGAAGCGGGCCGTCCTGCATGTCGCGCTCCGCGCGCCGACGGGGCAATCGATCCTGGTTGATGGCGAGGACGTTGTGCCGCAGGTCCATTCGGTGCTCGACCGCATGGCCGATTTTTCCGATCGCGTACGCGGCGGTGCGTGGCGCGGCCACGCCGGCAAGCCAATCCGCAACATCGTCAACATCGGCATCGGCGGCTCCGATCTGGGGCCGGTGATGGCCTACGAGGCGCTCAAGCATTACAGCGACCGCGCGATGACGTTCCGGTTCATCTCCAACGTGGACGGCACCGATTTCGCGGAAGCGACCCGCGATCTCGATCCGGCGGAGACCCTGTTCATTATCTCTTCCAAGACCTTTACAACGCTAGAGACCATGACCAATGCCAGGAGCGCGCGCGATTGGTCGCTCGCGGGACTTGGGGGAGACGAGAAGTCGGTCGCGAAGCATTTCGTCGCGGTGTCGACCAACGCGAAGGAAGTGACGAAGTTCGGCATCGATATCGCCAATATGTTCGGCTTCTGGGACTGGGTTGGCGGACGGTACTCCATGGACTCCGCGATCGGACTCTCGACGATGCTTGCCATCGGCCCGGACAACTTTCGCGCCATGCTCGGCGGCTTCCATGAGATGGATGAGCATTTCCGCACCGCGCCGTTCGAGCGTAACCTGCCGGTGCTGATGGGGCTGCTCGCCATCTGGTACAATAACTTCTTTGGCGCGCAGACGGTGGCGGTGCTGCCCTACGAACAATACCTGAAACGGTTCCCGGCATATCTCCAGCAGTTGACGATGGAGAGCAACGGCAAGCACGTCACGCTCGAGGGCAATCCTCTCAACTACAACACCGGTCCGATCTATTGGGGCGAGCCTGGGACCAACGGTCAGCATTCCTTCTATCAGCTCATCCATCAGGGCACCCGTCTCATTCCTTGCGACTTCATCGCGTTTCACAAGACACTCAACCATCTTGGAGAGCAGCACGACATGCTGCTCGCGAACGTCTTTGCTCAGGGCGAAGCGCTCGCATTTGGCAAGACGGCTGACGAAGTAAGGCGGGAGGGGTCTGCCGATTGGCTCGTTCCGCATCGCGTGTTCGAAGGAAACAGGCCGTCGACTACGATTCTGCTGGAACGGCTAACACCCGCGGCTCTCGGCAAACTCGTCGCGCTGTACGAGCACAACGTCTTCACGCAGGGCGCAATTTGGCAGATCGATTCATTCGACCAATGGGGCGTCGAACTCGGCAAGGTGCTGGCGCAACGCATCATCCCGGAACTCACCAATGAAGCCGAACCCAAATTCGGACACGACAGCTCGACCAACACATTGATCCGCCGACATCGCACGTTCAGGGAGAAGTCGCACTAAATACTGATCTCGACACGCCAGGATACCTGCGCATCCGGAGGAAGTCACACCGCGAAAAAAAGAGGAGCCACTCATGCAACTCGGGATGATCGGTCTCGGCCGAATGGGCGCCAATATGGTGCGAAGACTTGTTCGACATGGTCACCAATGTGTCGTCTTCGACATGTCGCCGAACGCCGTTGCAGAACTGGTGAAAGAGAAAGCGACGGGAAGCGCCTCTCTGGCGGATTTCGTGGCGAAGCTCGAAAAGCCGCGCGCGATCTGGTTGATGGTTCCGGCGGCAGTCGTAGATAGATCGATCGGTGATCTGCTGCCGCTGCTCGAAGCCGGCGACATTCTGATTGACGGCGGCAACTCCTACTACATCGATGACATCAGGCGTTCCAAGGAGTTGGCGCACAACGGCATCCATTATGTCGATGTCGGCACCAGCGGCGGCGTGTGGGGTCTCGAGCGCGGCTACTGCATGATGATCGGCGGCCCTGACGAGGCCGTGCAGCGGCTGGATCCGATCTTCAAGACCCTCGCTCCCGGTCTCGGCGAAATCCCGCGCACCCCGGGACGAGAGCGCGCCTCCGCAGGCACCTCCGAGCAAGGCTATCTTCACTGCGGGCAGAGCGGCGCCGGTCATTTCGTCAAGATGGTCCATAATGGTATCGAGTACGGGCTGATGGCGGCGTATGCCGAGGGGCTCGGTATCCTGCGCGCAGCGAACATCGGCAAGCACGCGCACGCGGCGGACGCCGAAACAACACCGCTTCGCATTCCCGAGCACTACCAATACGACCTAAAGCTACCCGACATCGCAGAGGTGTGGCGGCGCGGCAGCGTGATAGCCTCGTGGCTTCTCGATTTGACAGCAACCGCGTTGCTGGAAGATCCGGCTCTGTCCAAATTCGCTGGGCGCGTCTCCGACTCCGGCGAAGGACGCTGGACTATTGCAGCAGCGATCGACGAAGCAGTCCCCGCCCCGGTCCTGACGACGGCGCTATACGAGCGTTTCAGCTCTCGCGGCGAGGCCGATTTCCAGAACAAGCTGCTTTCGGCAATGCGCTACGAGTTCGGTGGACACTTGGAAAAGGCGGCCAATGAGAGACCGAGATAGCCATGAGCGAACCTAGATCCGACGCATTGGTATTTTTCGGAGCGACCGGCGATCTTGCCTACAAGAAGATCTTTCCGTCGTTGCAAGCGATGCTGAAACGGGGCCACCTCGATGTGCCCGTCATCGGCGTCGCAAAGGCCGGCTGGACACTTGACCAGCTCAAGGCCCGAGTACGAGACAGCCTTGAAAAGCACGGCGGCCTCGACGCCGCTGCGTTTGACAAGCTGGCCGGCCTTTTGCGTTACGTAGACGGCGACTACGCCGATCCGACTACGTTCGATGCCCTTCGCAAGCAGCTCGGTTCGGCACAGCGGCCAGCACACTATCTGGCGATCCCACCGGCCTTGTTTGCAACCGTAGTGGAACGGCTCGACACTGCCGATTGCACCAACGGCGCGCGCGTCATTGTGGAGAAGCCATTCGGGCATGATCTCGCCTCCGCACGCAACCTCAACAGGATTCTGCTCGCCAGATTCGACGAAGATCACATCTTCCGCATAGACCACTATCTCGGAAAACGACCTGTTCACAACATGGTCTTCTTTCGCTTCGCTAACGCGTTCCTGGAGTCGTTCTGGGACCGCAAGTTCGTGAGCAGCGTGCAGATCACGATGGCGGAGAATTTCGGCGTGCAGGGTCGTGGCGCGTTCTATGATCAAACTGGCACAATTCGCGACGTGATCCAGAATCATCTGTTTCAAGTGTTGGCCAATCTGGCGATGGAACCGCCAGCCCGATCCGACAGCGAATCCTTGCGCGACGAGAAGGTCAAGGTCTTGAGATCGATTCCGCCGATCGTTGAGAACGAGCTGGTGCGCGGACAGTTTCACGGCTACCGGCAGGAGCCTGGCGTTGCTCCGGACTCGCAAGTGGAGACGTTCGCTGCGTTGCGGCTGGAGATCGACTCCTGGCGCTGGCAGGGAGTGCCATTTTATATCCGTGCCGGAAAATCGCTTCCGGTGACTTGCACGGAAGTGATCGTACGCCTTCGTGAGGCGCCGCGGATCTTTCCCCATTGCGCCGCGATACCCAATTATTTGCGGTTTCGCATCAATCCCGACATGGCCATTGCCCTTGGCACGATGGTGATGGACGAGGATGACCGAGAGGTCGGCGAGCCGGTTGAATTGTTGGCGAGCCGGCGCCCAGGCCCAGAGGAAATGGATGCGTATGAACGCGTGCTCGGCGACGCCATGAATGGCGACCGAACGCTGTTTGCACGACAGGACTATGTCGAAGAAGCATGGCGGATCGTCGATCCGGTCTTGAAGAAGGCGACTCCCGTCTACGAATATCAAGCCGGAAGCTGGGGGCCTCACGAAGTGGACAAGAATGTCACCCCCCCGGGCGGCTGGCACAACCCAACGGTAGCGTAACGCAGAGAGTGAGGAATGAAGATCGAAGTGCTCCTCGATCCCCGGCTCTGTTGCTTGATGACGGCAGCCTATCGCTGACGATGCACGTACACGGCTGCCGCGCGCAGGCGGCCTGTAATCGACACCCGCGGGAGGAAATCAGCCATGACAGACGCCGAACTCGACCAGCTCGCGATCAACACCATTCGCACACTGTCGATTGACGCGGTCCAGGCCGCCAACTCGGGCCATCCCGGCACACCAATGGCGCTTGCGCCGCTCGTCTATACGCTCTGGAACCGAGTCATGCGCTTCGACCCGCAAGATCCGATCTGGCCCGGCCGTGATCGCTTCGTGCTGTCGAACGGCCACGCATCGATGCTACTGTGGTCAGTGCTCTACCTTACCCGTACGCAGGCCGTGAATGCTGAGTACGAGACGTTGGGCAGGCCTGCTGTCACCCTCGACGATATCCGGCGCTTTCGTCAGTTCGGAAGTCATGCGCCAGGGCATCCCGAATACCACCTGGTATCCGGCGTGGAGACGACTTCCGGCCCGCTCGGACAAGGCATTGCGACCAGCGTCGGGATGGCAAGCGCGCAGCGCTGGCTCGCTGCGCGCTACAACAAGCCGGATTTTGCCATCTTCGATTACGACATCTATGCCGTATGCGGAGACGGATGCCTGATGGAGGGCGTTGGCTCTGAAGCGGCATCGCTCGCCGGCCACCTCGGCCTCGACAATCTGTGCTGGATCTACGACAACAACCACATCACGATAGAAGGCAGCACGCGGCTGGCGTTCACCGAAGATGTGGCCGTTCGTTTCACCGGCTATGGCTGGAATATCCTTCACGTTAATGACGCCAACGACATTGCCGGCATTGAACAGGCCCTGGCAACGTTTCGCGATACGAAAGGCCGACCGACGCTGGTGATACTCAACAGCCATATCGGATATGGCTCGCCACACCGCCACGATACGGCCGCGGCGCATGGCGAGCCGCTCGGCGTTGAAGAAGTCAAACTCACCAAACGCGCCTATGGCTGGCCCGAAGACTCGAATTTCCTGGTGCCTGACGGCGTTCTCGAACACTTCGCCGCCGGCGTCGGTGAGCGAGGCGGCGAGGCGCACCGCAAATGGCAAGCTCTGTTCACTGATTACCGCTCGAAGTATGCCCCGCTGGCGACCGAGATTGATCAGATGCAACGCCGCGAGCTTCCGGCAGGCTGGGACCGCAACCTGCCGTCATTCCCGGCAGATCTGAAGGGGCTCGCGGGGCGTGAGGCGTCGGGAAAGGTCCTGAACGTTCTGGCGCAAAACGTTGCCTGGTTGATTGGCGGTTCGGCAGATCTGGGTCCATCGACCAAGACGCTGCTAACCTTTGAAGGCGCAGGCGATGTTCAGGCCGCCACACCGGGCGGCAAGAACTTCCATTTCGGCATCCGCGAACACGCGATGGCTGCAATTCTCAACGGTCTGGCACTCTCGAAGCTGCGGCCGTTCGGCGCGACCTTCCTGATTTTCAGCGACTACGCCCGGCCCGCGATACGACTGGCGGCGCTAATGGAACTACCCGTGATCTTTGCTTTTACCCATGATGCCATGGGCGACGGCGAAGACGGCCCAACGCATCAACCAATCGAGCAACTCGCTTCAATGCGGGCAATGCCGGGTATGACGCTGTTCCGGCCGGGTGATGCCAACGAAGTGGTGGAAGTCTATCGCTACGTCATGCAGCTTCGTCATCGGCCAGCCTTGCTGGTCCTGTCTCGTCAACCGTTACCGACCCTCGACCGCAGCAAATATGCATCGGCATCCGGCGTCGCACGAGGCGCCTACGTGCTTGCCGACGCTCCTGACGGCAAGCCCGACATCATCTTGATTGCTACCGGCAGTGAGTTGAGCCTCGCAGCCAACGCTCATGAGAGACTTAGCCTGGATGGTATCCGCTCGCGCGTGGTCTCGATGGCTTCCTGGGATGTCTTCGAACGCGAGACGCAGGAATACCGCGACGCCGTCTTGCCGCCGGAGGTCACGGCGCGCGTTGCAATCGAGCAGGCGTCAACGTTCGGTTGGGAGCGTTACGTTGGCCCGACCGGTCGGGTCATCGGCATGCACACTTTCGGCGCCTCCGCCCCGCTGAAGGCCCTGCAGCAGGAGTTCGGATTCACCGTCGATAACGTTGTGACGACGGCCAAGGCGCTCTTGCGGCCTGCAAAAGCCACATAGCCATGAATATCCTTGAGGAGCGAAAACCGCTGTCGGCGGAGCACGCGCGGCTTCAAGATTCGTCGCCGGATACGCCTGGCAACTGGAAAACGATCGGGCCATACGTCAGCGAGCGCGCCTGGGGTACCGTGCGCGAAGACTACAGTGCCGACGGACAGGCCTGGCAATACTTCCCATACGAACATGCGCGCTCGCGCGCCTATCGGTGGAACGAGGACGGTCTTGCCGGCCTTTGCGATCGAGCGCAGCGCCTGTGTTTTGCTCTTGCCTTTTGGAATGGACGAGACCCTTTCCTGAAGGAACGTATCTTCGGTCTCGGCGGTCCAGAAGGAAATCATGGCGAAGACGCCAAGGAGTACTGGTGGTACATCGACGCAACACCGACCAGCTCGTGGCTTCGTTGGCGCTACCACTATCCGCACGCGGAGTTTCCCTACGCGTTGCTTCGGCAGGAGAACGCAAGACGCAACAAGGACGAGGTCGAATTTGAACTCGTGGATACCGGCATTTTCGAAGGGGACCGTTACTGGCAGGTCACGGCGGATTACGCCAAGGCGTCACCTGATGACATATGCATGCGCATCAGCGTTCGTAACGCGGGACCCGATCCGGCTGAGCTTCACGTGCTTCCGACTCTGTGGTTCCGCAACCGCTGGTCATGGGAGGCCGGCGTCGCGCGGCCGATGATCCGGGCGACCGCTGAAACTGGCAACGTCGGCGCGATCGCTGAAGAAGAACTGCTGGGTCGCTGGCGCTTCACTGCCGGGACGGATCCGGCGGGAAAGCCGCCACGGCTGCTGTTCTGTGAGAACGAAACCAATGCCCGGTACCTGTATGATATCACCGCCGAGCAGACGCCGTATCCAAAGGACGGCATCAACGACCACGTCGTTCACGGTGCGACAACGGTAAATCCTGCCAAGCAGGGTACAAAAATGGCCTGCTGGTATCGCCTCGAAGTCGCTGCCGGCGAAACTGTCGAGCTCAGGCTTCGCCTCGCACGTGATGGGCACGGCCAGACTACGAGCCTCGGGGCAGACTTCGAGCGGATCCACGCCGACCGGAGCCGCGAAGCTGACGAATACTATAAAGCGCTGACCCCTGGCGGCGCGAGCGAGGACGAGGCCGCAGTCATGCGGCAGGCGTTCGCCGGAATGCTGTGGGGCCAGCAGTTCTACCACTACGACGTCGCGCGCTGGCTCGACGGCGACATCATACGTCCGCCCGAGGCACGCGCGTCAGGTCGCAACGCGGGCTGGCGCCATCTCAACAACCACGACATCATCGCCATGCCCGACAAATGGGAGTATCCGTGGTATGCCTCATGGGACCTCGCCTTCCATTGCGTGGTGCTGGCGCACATCGACCCCTCAGCAGCGAAGCATCAATTGCTGCTGCTGACGCGCGAATGGTACATGCACGCGAACGGCCAGTTGCCGGCGTATGAATGGAATTTTGGAGATGTGAATCCGCCAGTTCAGGCGTGGGCCACGCTTGCAGTGTTCCGGATCGATGGCGGCACCGACTTCGATTTTCTGGCTCGCACTTTTCAAAAGCTCCTGATCAACTTCACCTGGTGGGTAAATCGAGAAGACGCATGTGGCGACAACGTGTTCGAGGGCGGCTTTCTCGGACTCGACAATATCGGCCCGTTCGACCGCTCGCAGATGCTTCCCGACGGCGACGTCCTGGAGCAGTCGGATGGCACCGCCTGGATGGCCAAGTTCTGTCTCAACATGCTGGAGATGGCTCTGCTACTTGCCAACCATCAGCCTAGCTACGAAGACGTCGCGGTAAAGTTCTTCGAGCATTTCGCTCTCATCGCCGCCGCCATGAGCAGGCTCTGGGACGACCAAGACGGATTTTTCTACGATCGACTTCGCAAGCGCGACGGCTCGACTTTCACGGTGCGCGCGCGTTCCATGGTGGGATTGTTGCCAATCTTTGCGGCCGTACAGCTCGATGCGGCGCTGTGGGAACGACTGCCGATGTTTCGCAAGCGCGCGCTCTGGTACATCGAGAACAAGCCGGGCCTTGCAGAATTTCTGCACATGTCGCCGGCCAATGAACGCCCTCGGCTGATCTCGCTGGTGGGCAAGTCGCGGATGAAGCGGATCCTCACGTGTATGCTCGATGAGTCGGAATTTCTGTCGCCTTACGGGCTCCGATCGCTGTCGCGTTACCACCGCGAACATCCGCTTATCGTCAACCTGGACGGACATGTCGCTCGTCTCGACTATGAGCCCGGCGAATCTCGGACCGGACTGTTCGGCGGCAATTCGAATTGGCGCGGACCGATTTGGTTCCCGCTCAACTTTCTCGCGATCGAGTCGCTACGACATCTTCATACCAGCCTCGGCGAAGACTTTACCGTTGAATTGCCGACAGGATCAGGCAGGCAGGCGAGCCTCGAGCAAGTGGCCGAAGAACTCGAGCGTCGACTGCTCAAATTGTTTCTCCGGAACGCAGAGGGCGAGCGACCAGCGCTGGGATCAAATCCCCGCTTCCGGCGCGGCGGGGCTTGGTGCGATTTATTGCTTTTCTACGAGTATTTTCATGGCGACACCGGCGAGGGCCTTGGCGCCTCGCATCAGACCGGCTGGACCGCTCTCGCCGGCGCGCTGGTGGCTACTCGGCGTTTGCGAAATGATAGGGACGCCTGCAGATGGCGCAATATTTCACTTTGTTCATCACCTACGTCGAGCGCGAGTCAGGAGGCATAAGTTTCCTAATGTGGGGTTCGGTCACAGCGTGCTTTGTGGGTCGATGCGATGGAACTTCCTTCGCTCCTCTTCGGTCAGATTGCGCTGCTGCTCTTCCATCGGGCGCCGTTGCCCTTCGTCGTTATCCTCACCACCGAAGCCCCATGAAGTCTTCTTGAGGCTCGAACAAGGCGCGTCCGGCAGCACCGACCTTGCGCCAGACACGCTTTGTCTCGACAAAGGCGGCTTCGCTGTTGCCCCTGGCGCCGCCAATGGCCCACTATGGCTACATACCGACACAAATCCATATAATACATGGATTTTTTTAGTTTAGCGTGACGCCAGTTTGGTTGGCTAGGATCTTCGGATCGGGGTTCTAGATCGCAGCGTCCGTGCGGGAGTTCACGCGCCGTTCACGGACTGCTGATCGGGGCGACGGAACCGGACGTATCGCGGTTCCGTTGAGGGCGGGGGCCAACTTGGGAGAACCATCCGATGCGTAAACTGATTATCGCCGCCACCGCACTGGCGTTTATTTCGTCGGCCGCTTCAGCACAGACCACCGACAAGTCCGGCGGCACCACTGGCCCCGCGGCGCAGAGCGACAATGCGAGCAAGGATGATGCGTCGAAAATGGCGCCGAAGAAGAGCTCGAAGAAGGTGGCCAAGAAGTCGTCGAAGAAATCCGGCGAAGACACGATGCATCAGTAAGACAGGCTTCATGGGGATCAAGGCCGTCCTTCGGGGCGGCCTTTTTTGATGTGCCTCGTCGCTGTGCTCACCGTCCTTGCGTCCGGATTTCCACTGAATTTGCAGGCCACTGTACGCACCGGGAGGAACATTTCCCTTGGTGTCGAATTACCGGCTGAAGACCTGCGGGCATGGACGGGTGATGCTGAACCTCTTTGACGATTCGGAAGAAGAAGCAGAGATCGAAAAGATCCTGGCGCATCACACCGCGATCAGCGCCGACCCCGACGAGCAGCAGTTTCGCGATGTGCTTCAGGCGCTGCCCGCCGCGATCTACACGACGGATGCAGACGGTCGCATCACCTTCTTCAACCACGCTTGCATCGAGTTCGCCGGCCGTGTGCCTGCCATCGGCGACATGTGGTGCGTGAGCTGGAAGCTGTTCCGCACGGACGGCACGCCGCTTGCGCATGAGGAATGCCCGATGGCGATCGCGCTTCGTGAGAACCGCCCGGTGCGCAACGTGGAAGCAATCGCCGAACGGCCCGATGGCTCGCGCATCTGTTTCATGCCCTACCCCACGCCCTTGCGCGACGCTGACGGCCGGCTGATCGGCGCCGTCAACATGCTGGTCGATACCACCATGCGCAAGCAGGCCGAGGAGCGCATGATGCGGCTCGCCTGGGAGGTCGATCATCGCGCCAACAATCTGCTGGCGGTGATCCAGGCGATCCTGCGCCTGACCAAGGCTGATACTGCGGAGGAGTTCCAGGCGGTCTTCCAGGGGCGCCTCAGCGCGCTCGCCAATGTGCAGCGGCTGTTCTCGGTGTCGCGCTGGACCGGCGCCAACATCCGCGCGATCATCGAACAGGAGCTCAAGCCCTATGCGGTGGACGACTCGAGACGGGTCGCGATAGACGGCGGCGATTTGAGGCTGACGGCCACGCTGGCGCAGGCGATCGCGGTCACCGTGCACGAGCTCGCCACCAACGCCGCCAAATATGGCTCGCTCTCCAGCCCCTCGGGAAAGATCGCCGTCAGTTGGCGGACCGATAACGCCAACCTTTCCCTGCGCTGGCAGGAGAGCGGCGGACCAAGAGTGGCCGAGCCCACCCGCACCGGATTTGGCGTCGACGCCGTCGACGGCGTGGTCCGAACCTTGAGCGGCACCATCATCCGGCAGTGGAAGCCGGAAGGCCTGATCTGCGAATTCTGCTTCCCGGATATCGCGGCGTAGCGAGCAGCCCCTTACATCTGCACCTCGATCAGCCTCGGTCCCGGCTCGGCGATCGCCTCCGCGAGCGCCTTGTTGAACTCGTCGGCCGTGGTGACCGCGCGGCCGGGCACGCCCATGCCCTTGGCGAGCGAGACGAAGTCGATGGTCGGCCGGTCGATCTTCAGCATGTCCTGCGCGCGCTTACCCGGCTCGCCGGCGCCGACGCCGTCGAACTCGCCGCGCAGGATCTGGTAGATGCGATTGGCGAACACGATGGTGACGACGTTGAGGTTCTCGCGGGCCTGCGTCCACAGCGCCTGGATCGTGTACATCGAAGAGCCGTCGCCGACCATGCAGATCACCTTGCGATCGGGAGCGGCCACCGCGGCGCCGGTCGCAACCGGCGGCGAGAAGCCGATCGAGCCGCCCATGTTCTGCAGCCAGTCATGCGGCGCGGCGGCCGCCGTCGGCGGGAAGAAGCCGCGGCCGGTGGTGATGGATTCATCGACCACGATGGCGTTCTCCGGAATCGCGCACGCAATCGCCTGCGCGATCGAGGCAAACGTCAGCGCGCCAGTCGGCTTCGCAAGCTCGACGAGCTTCTGCGGCTTGACGTCCTGCGGCTTGGCCCCGAGCGCGCCAGCCAGCGCCTCCAGCGCCGCCACCGAATTCTCCCCGCCCGCGGTCATCCGATGCACCTCGCACCCCTCCGGCTTCAGCAGGCTCGGCTTGTTCGGATAGGCGAAGAAGGCGACGGGGTCGTTGGCCTCGACCAGCACGATGTTCTTGAAGTCCTTGAGAATAGGCAGCGCCTGCTCGATCACGTAAGGAATGCGGTCGATCAGGAAGCGGCCCCTGCCGCGCGCCATCTTCGGATTGTAGGTCTGGCCCATTACCTTGCAGCCGGTCTTGCCGGCGATCTGCTGGGCCAGCGCCAGCCCATGCTCGGTCAGCGCACTGCCGGTCAGCAGCAACAGGTTCTGCGCGCCGCCTTCGCGCAGGATCTTGGCCGCCGCTTCCACCGCCTGTGCCGAATAGTTCGGCCGCTGGCTTTCGGCCGGGACCTGGGCGATACCGTCAGCCTCGTTCCATGCGGTGTCGGCGGGCAGGATCAGGGTCGCGATCTGCGGCGGCGTGCTCTTGGCGGCGGCAATCGCGGCAGCGCCATCGGCGGCGACCGACTTGGCATCCGGCGAGGTCCTGACCCAGGCCGACATCGGCCGCGCCAGGCCCTCGATGTCGGAGGTCAGCGGCGCGTTATACGCGATGTGGTAGGTCGCGTGCTGGCCGACGATGTTGACGATGCCGGAATTCGCCTTCTTGGCGTTGTGCAGGTTGGCAAGGCCGTTGGCGAGACCCGGGCCGAGATGCAGCAGCGTCGAAGCGGGTGTTTCCTTGATACGGAAATAACCGTCGGCCGCCCCCGTCACCACGCCCTCGAACAGGCCGAGCACGCAGCGCATGCCCTCGACCCTATCAAGCGCGGCGACGAAATGCATCTCCGAGGTGCCGGGATTGGTGAAGCAGACGTCGACGCCGCCCGCGACCAATGTCCGCACCAGACTTTCCGCACCATTCATGTCTCGCTCCCGCATTCCCGCGCTGTTTTGTTGGCCTAAGTAATGTTGTGTTGGCCCAAGTCGACTATCCCAAGCCCGGCGTTCCGAGCCCAGATCAACCATTGTTCGCCCGTTTCGTCAAAGGTTTAGCGGGACATTGCTGCCATCGTTTCTGATGTGTTGCCTTTTTTAACCGCGGTGCTCGAAAATCCCTTGCTCACGGCGGCGTGGGTTGCGCATTCGAACAACTTATGGCCTCACTTTCATGAGGCTGGAAATAACGCGAGGAAGGCAATGACACGGGGCAGGGTTTTGCTGGCGGCGGCGCTCTTGATGCTGGGAGGCGCCGGTCAGGCGCAGGCCCAATTCTTCGACACCCGCGACATCATGGGCGGCGGCCCCAGCTTCTTCGGCACCGGCGCGAGCCCGATCCAACGGACGACCGTGATGTACCCGAGCCGTTATGCGCCGGGCACCATCGTCATCAACACCGCCGAGCGACGGCTTTATCTCGTCCTCAATGACGGCCAGGCGCTGCGTTATGGCATCGGGGTCGGCCGCGACGGCTTCCGCTGGGGCGGAACCCATCGCATCACCGCCAAGAAGGAATGGCCGAGCTGGACGCCGCCGGCGCAGATGCTGCGACGCCGTCCCGACCTGCCGCGCCACATGGCCGGCGGCGTCGAAAATCCGCTCGGCGCCCGCGCGCTGTATCTCGGCTCGACGCTCTACCGCATCCACGGCTCGAACGAGCCGGAGACGATCGGACAGGCGGTATCGTCTGGCTGCTTCCGCATGACCAACGAGGATGTGGTGGATCTCTATAGCCGCGTTTCCGTGGGCACCACCGTCGTCGTCAAGAATTAGGACGGTGCGGGAACCAGCGCTGCCATGCGCAAGCAAGCTTGCGCGCGCACGGTGATTGCGGCAGCGTTATAGCGATGTGCACGCTTCACCGTATCCTGGCTGTCCTCGTCCTCGCAATCGCCTCGGCCGCGATCATGCCCGGCCTCGTTGCGCCGCCGGCATGGTCGGGCGAGAACCCATCGATCGCCGCGCGCCAGCGCAACGAGAAGAAAGCCTTCACCGATAGCGAGATCATCGAAGGCTTCATGAAGACGGCGTTCGGCGCCGAGTACCACCTCGCCGGCCGCGTCGACCGCATCCGCAAATATGACTCCCCGATCAGGGTGTTCGCCGACGGCACCCGCGCCGACCGCAAGGCCCAGCTCGCAAAGATCGTCGGCGATGTCGCCGCCAAGGTCCAGCACCTCGACATCGCCATGACCGAGAGCAGCGAGATCGCCAATGTGAGGGTGAGGCTGGTGCGCGACCGCGATCTCTATCGCACCATCACGACCTTCTATGGCAGCGAGCGCGCGAAAGAAATCCGCTCCTCGCTCGACCCGCAATGCCTGAGCGGCTTTCGCAAGAACGACAATTTCGAGATCGAGCATTCCGACGTGATCCTCACGGTCGATAACGGCGACTTCGTCTTCTTCGATTGCGCCTATGAGGAACTGCTGCAGTCGCTCGGCCCGATCAACGATACCTCGAGCGTGCCCTGGACCATGTTCAACGACAACGTCTCGATGGGCTATTTCGACATCTACGACCAGTACATCCTCAACCTGCTCTACGATCCCCGTATCAAGGCCGGCATGACCGTGCAGGACGTCAAGGCCTTGCTGCCCGACGTCCTCGCCGACGTCCGCGCGTGGGTGAAGAAGGTGAACAATCTGCCGGAGTGAGGGGGTGCTTCCCTTCTCCCCTTGTGGGAGAAGGTGGCGCGCATGCAATGCGCGACGGATGAGGGGTTGTCTCCGCGGGCGACGGTGCGCGTGGAGAAAGACCCCTCACCCATGTGCGCTCTTGGCTAGCGACGGAGTAGCCCTCTCCCACAAGGGGAGAGGGCGCACCAATTGACAGCGCCACGCCTACCATCCAGCGCAGTGCTCGCGAGGGTGGGCACGCTTCGCTTTGCCCACCCTACGGCGTCGCGGAAAGTTCTGATTCAATTTTCAAACAGCAATTCCGTAGGATGGGTAGAGCGAAGCGAAACCCATCGCGATGGAGCAAGCCGCACGCATGATGGGTTTCGCTTCGCTCTGCCCATCCTACGTGTGACCCGGCGGATGTGAGTTCGCGTTCTCGCGGCGCATTGCGTCCGAGCTTTGCTGCACTTTCCACCCTCTCATTCAATAGAGGGCGCAGGGAAAGCCGGGTGCCGGTTGCACCCGTGGGTCCCGTGCAACAAAAAGCACGGGGGTAGGACCACAGGTTCAACCGAAGCATTCCGGCTTTCCCTGCGCGATGGTGTTACGGTTTCCTTCGTGCTCTCCTCGGTGACCGGGCTTTCTTGCCACCGTCACCCGCGGCAGCTCTTGCTGCTCGCGAGCTTAGCGCCAGCGTCGGGGCGCCAGGACCACACGACTTCGCCGTCCGTGATGTGCATGCTCGTCAGTCACACCCATCACGTCCACCGCATCTCACCGCAACGTTCGTGACGATCGCGAGCCGCCCCTCATCCGCCGTGAGACGCGCGGAGTTAAATCACTGATTTGCCCGACGACGGAAGCGGAATGTTTTTTCCGCGAGGGCTGGACAGACTTTAGGTGATTTGCCCGTCGGGTTGATTTGTCGCAGCTCGCGACCCAACACACGCTGTCATTCCGGGGCGTCCGAAGGACGAGCCCGGAATCCATTTCGCCACTTGTGCAGGCGGAAAAATGGATTCCGGGCTCGACGCTTCGCGCCGCCCCGGAATGACAGGGGGATATGTGGTGAAATAGTTTCCGGGTTCGCGCTGCGCGCGCCCCGGAATGACGCCGGTGGTCGGCTCCTACAGCCTGGTGCCGGCGCTGCAGATCGACTTCAGCGCGCGCCACTCTCCCGCGGTCAACAATGGTGGGCCGCTGGCGGGGCGGTTTTCGCGGGTCATACGGGCGAGGCGGTCTTCGGTCATGGGGTGGCTTGCGATCAGCGACAGGCCCCTGTCGCCTTCCTTGCCGGTGATGCGGAACATCAATTCTCCCATCGGCTTGGTCGGCCGGCCGAGCCGGTGCATGGTCTCGATCGCGAAGCTGTCGGCGTTCTGTTCGGCTTCGCGGGAATGCGATGCGTTCACCAGCGTGCGCGAGCCGAAGATCACCGCGCCGGAGCCGGTGATGTCGCCGAACAAGAGGCCGATCAGGAACGAGGTGCCGCCATTGTGGATCATGCCGCGCAGGCCGTCGCGATGCTGGAGATGGCCGAGCTCGTGGGCGAGGATGCCCGCGAGCTCATCGACATTTTCGGCTTTCGCGAGCAGCCCATCCAACACATAGACCCTGCCGCCCGGCAACGCGAAGGCGTTCGGAATCGAGGTCGAGAGCACGCCCGATTGCAGCGACGTGTCCATGCCAGCGGATTCGCGCAGCGTGTTGACGAGTTTTTCAAACGCGCGCTGGCCGGCGGGGTTGCCGCACGACTTGCCGTCGAACACCATCTTCACCTGGCTGTCGGCGACTTCGCCGAGCCGCCGCTCGAACGCGACAGGCACCAGAGCCGCCAGCCGGTCGGCGGCAAGCGGCACGCCGAACAGCACGACCAGGACGATCGACACGGTCGCCGCCAGCGACCAGCCGACGATGCTCGCAACGCCGCGGCCGCCGAGCACATGCTCGTCAAGCTTTTCGCAGCGCGCGACGAGCTCGGCCGCGAGCGCGGCATCGCGGATCTCGAGCCGCGCCAGCGCGGCCGCAGAGATGCAGGCGAGCCGCAGCTTGCCGGACGGACCGTCGGCGCGGCGGATATCCGCATAGGGCCAGGCGGCGATCCGCTGTCCGTCCTCCTCGATCTCGAGCACGTCGGCGAATCGCAGCGTGACCGCGTGCCGCTTGCTCGACGTGCCGTCGAAATAGAAGGCGGAGCTAAGTCCACTGTCGATCGCCCCGCTCATGGGTCAAAAGCCCCCGACGTCGAGACCGTCGGCGAAGCCCTCGCCGAGCGCGTTGGCGAGCTCACCTCGGGCGGAGACATTGGCCGTCGCGTCGATGCCATGGACGATCGTCGACCCCAGCACCTTCACCCAGAGATCGCGCATCAGATAGACGCGGATCACGACATTGATGGCCAGCGCGAACAGGAGATAGCCAACGCCCAGGAGCACCAGGAACGGAATGCTCCCGGTAAATTCCTGGCTCGCGAAGAATTCCTTGAGCGGCGTTGCGCTCATGCTGGCGACCAGCACCGCGGATAGCGCGAGCCAGGCCGCAAACACGAGGCCGAGCACGACAATCCAGCCGATCACTTTCCAATAAAGCCCGATCAGCGCGCTGCGCTTCAGCGTCGACTCGAGCCGCACGCCGCCGAAGCGGAGGCCGGACAACCACCATCGCCATTCGACCGCTTTGTAGGCACCGTAGGTGAAGGGCGCGAGCGGCACGATGCAGACTGCCACCGGCACCAACAGCCAGAGCCACCAGCCGCGCTTGAAGAACTCCCAGCCGCGCCCCTCGAAGCTGCCCTGCAGGTCGCCATAGTAGGAATGGCGCATCTTGTAGCGCTCGAGCGCCGCGACGCGCCACGGCAGGGCGAGGCCGAGGGTGACGATCACCGCGAGTCCCCACAACGCCGAGAGCCCGGCATAGGCCCAGCCGGAGCCGCTCATCCAGAATCGCACGCCGCGCCACACCGTCCGCGTCAGGCGGTAGCGGCGCGCGCGAAAGATCGCGAACTGTCCGAACAGATAGAAGAACGCCACCAGCGGAATGCTCGCGAAAGCCTGGGCGCGCTCGGCCTCGAGGCCGACCAGGAAATAAGCGAGGTAAACCGGCACCAGGATCGCGAGCGCGACCAGGAAGCCGATCAGAAGCTCCTTGCCGCGGCCGGTATATTCTGCGGCGTCGCCTTCGATCTCGGTGTTGGACCAGAGATGACGGCGCATGTCGGTCGCCAGCCAGAACCGGTAGAAGCCGAGCGTGACGAATTCGAGCCCGGCGCCGCGCTTGACCAGGTCGAAGAACTCGCGGCGGCTGCCGGTAAACGCAACCGGTATCTGCGGCGGTACAGGCAGGGGTGGCGGTTGCGGAGGCCCAATCGGGGTCCAGCTCATCTCGTGCACGGGGATCAACTCCAGGCAGTCTCTGCGGATCGCACAAAACCACAGATTTATCAAAGGAAGTGTGATCGAGATATTCGCGCAGGAGTCGAGTGTAAAGTGAATGACGTGCCGTGCAGATGACGGAGGTATCCGGTGCCCGTCATTCCGGGGCGTCCGAAGGACGAGCTATGATGTGCAATTGCAGATCAGAGAATCCATCGAGCCACACATCGCCCTGTCATTCCGGGGCGCGACGTAGTCGCGAGCCCGGAATCCATTTCGCCATTTGTGCAGGCGGAGAAATGGATTCCGGGTTCGACGCTTCGCGTCGCCCCGGAATGACAAGTGGAGAGAATGCCGCTACGCGGTCTTGTCGAACAGTTCGCGGCCGATCAGCATGCGGCGGATTTCGCTGGTGCCGGCGCCGATCTCATAAAGCTTGGCGTCGCGCAGCAGGCGGCCGGTCGGATAGTCGTTGATGTAGCCATTGCCGCCGAGGAGCTGGATGGCGTCGAGCGCGCATTGCGTCGCCTTCTCGGCGGCGTAGAGGATCGCGCCGGCGGCGTCCTCGCGCGTGGTCTCGCCGCGGTCGCAGGCTTTCGCCACCGCATAGACATAGGCCCGCGAGGCGTTCATCGTGGTATAGATGTCGGCGACCTTGCCCTGCACGAGCTGGAAAGTGCCGATCGGCTGGCCGAACTGCTTGCGCTCGTGCACATAGGGCATCACCACGTCCATGCAGGCCTGCATGATGCCAATCGGGCCGGCCGCCAGCACCGCGCGCTCATAGTCGAGGCCGCTCATCAGCACGTTGACCCCGCGGCCGACCTCGCTGAGCACGTTCTCCTCCGGCACCTCGCAATCCTCGAACACCAGCTCACACGTGTCGGAGCCGCGCATGCCGAGCTTGTCGAGCTTCTGCGCGGTGGAGAACCCCTTCATGCCCTTCTCGATGATAAAAGCGGTGATGCCGCGCGGACCGCCGTTCGGATCGGTCTTGGCATAGACCACCAGCGTCTCGGCGACAGGACCGTTGGTGATCCACATCTTGTTGCCGTTGAGCACGAACCGATCACCCTTCTTCTCCGCACGGGTCTTCATCGAGACCACATCGCTTCCGGCGCTCGGCTCGGACATTGCGAGCGAGCCGACATGCTCACCCGAGATCAGCTTCGGCAGATATTTCCGCTTCTGCGCCTCGTTGCCGTTGCGGCGGATCTGGTTGACGCAGAGGTTGGAATGGGCGCCGTAGGACAGGCCGACGGACGCGGAGGCACGCGAGATCTCCTCCAGCGCGATGCAGTGCTCGAGATAGCCGAGGCCTGTTCCGCCATATTCCTCCTCGACGGTGATGCCGTGCAGCCCGAGCGCGCCGATCTTCGGCCAGAGGTCGCGCGGGAATTGGTTGGTGCGGTCGATCTCGGCCGCGCGTGGGGCGATCTCGTTGCTCGCGAAATCGTACACGGTCTCGCGGATCGCATCCGCGGTCTCGCCCAGGTCGAAATTGAACATCCGTTGCGCGTTGGGAATCATGGCGAGCTGCCTCCAGAATGGCTTGTTGCCCTAGGCTTATTCGCTGCCGGGCGGCTTGTCACGGGGAGGTTTCTTCTTCCGCTCCCCGCACCGCCGTCATTCCGGGGCGACGCGAAGCGTCGAGCCCGGAATCCATTTCTCCGCACGTATATGCGGCCCAATGGATTCCGGGTTCGTCCTTCGGACGCCCCGGAATGACGAGGGCGGTAGGTACCTTCCCTCTCCCCGCAGGCGCGGCTCGGTGGAAGCCGATGCGGCCAAATGTGCCAAACTCGCCCTTGCCCTGCGCGGCGTGACGGGTTGTAATCCGTCAAAAATGCGCCCGACGGAACAACCGGACCGGGACGATCCAAGGAGATACGCCATGCACGGGACGGTCGATCGCGCCCAGAGCGAAACCCAGGAGGCCGCCCGCGAGCGGGCTTATGCGATCCCGCTGGATCAATTCGACCCCAGCGCTCCCGAACTGTTCCGGACCGATTCGTTCTGGCCCTATTTCGACCGGCTACGCCGGGAGGAGCCGGTGCACTATTGCCGGGACAGCCTGTTCGGGCCCTATTGGTCGGTGACCAAGTATAACGACATCATGGAGATCGAGACCAACCATTCGGTGTTCTCCTCGGCCGCCTCGCTCGGCGGCATCACCATCCGCGACATCGCCCCGGATCTGCGCCGCGAAAGCTTCATCGCAATGGATCAGCCGCGGCACTCGGCGCAACGGCGGACCGTGGCGCCGATGTTCACGCCGACCCATCTCGACGAGCTGGCGATCAACATCCGCAAGCGCTCGACCGAATGCCTCGACAACCTACCGCGCGGCGACGTGTTCGACTGGGTCGACAGGGTCTCGATCGAATTGACCACGCAGATGCTGGCGGTGCTGTTCGATTTCCCCTGGGAGGACCGGCGCAAGCTGACGCGCTGGTCGGACGTCGCCACCACGCTTCCGGGCACCGGCGGGCTGGTCGCGACCGAGGACGAGAGGCAGGCAGAGCTGATGGAATGCGCCAGCTATTTCTCGCGGCTGTGGAAGGAACGGATCGACCAGCCGCCGAAGAGCGACCTGCTCTCGATGATGGCGCACAGCCCGGCGACGCGCGACATGGACCCGAAGAACTTCCTCGGCAATCTGATCCTCTTGATCGTCGGCGGCAACGACACCACGCGCAATACGCTTTCCGGCAGCATCTATGCGCTGAACCGGAATCCGGACCAGTATCGCAAGCTGAAGCAGAACCCTGACTTGATCGATAGTTTCGTGCCGGAGGTGATCCGCTGGCAGACGCCGCTGGCGCATATGCGCCGCACCGCGCTTGCCGACATCGAGTTCCGTGGCAAGCAGATCCGGAAGGGTGACAAGGTCGTGATGTGGTACGTCTCGGGCAACCGCGACGAAGATGTGATCGACCGCCCCTACGAGTTCATCATTGATCGCGCCCGTCCCCGCACTCACATTTCGTTTGGCTTCGGCATCCATCGCTGCGTCGGCCTCAGACTTGCCGAATTGCAGTTGAAGATCATCTGGGAAGAGATCCTGAAGCGCTTCGACACGATCGAGGTGGTGGAGGAGCCGAAGCGCGTGTATTCGAGCTTCATCAAGGGATATGAGACGCTGCCGGTCCGCATCGCGGACTAGAGCGTTTTCGAGCGAAGTGGACACCGGTTCGCGTGAAGAAAACGCGTCAAAACGAAAATCTAGAGCTTCGGTTCTGATTCCATCAGAACCGAAATGCTCTAGCGCTTTTGGGAGTTGATAACCATGAACGTGCAGACTTCGGTCAGGGTCGACAGGAACGAGCTGATGCGCCTGGCGCGCGAGGAGGCCTATTCGACGCCGCTGAAGAATTTCCACCCGGGCGCGCCAAGGCTGTTCCAGAACGACACGTGGCAGCCGTGGTTCGAGCGGCTGCGCAAAGAAGAGCCGGTGCATTACTGCACCAACGCGCCGATCGAGCCCTATTGGTCGGTTACGAAGTACAACGACATCATGCATGTCGACACCAACCACGGCATCTTCTCCTCTGATGCGACGCTTGGCGGCATCGGCATCCGCGACATGCCGGTCGGCTATGACTGGCCGAGCTTCATCGCGATGGACCAGCCGAAACACTCGGCGCAGCGCAAGACGGTGTCGCCGATGTTCACGCCGACGCATCTGGACGAACTTGCCAAGCTGATCCGCGAGCGGTCGCAACGGGTGCTGGACGGCCTGCCGCGCAACGAGACATTCAACTTTGTCGAAAGGGTCTCGATCGAATTGACCACGCAGATGCTGGCGACGCTGTTCGACTTCCCCTGGGAGGAACGGCGCAAGCTGACGCGCTGGTCCGACGTCGCTACCGCTCTGCCCAAGAGCGGCATCGTCGACTCGCCGGAGCAGCGACGGAAGGAAATGGACGAATGCTACGCCTATTTCGCCAAGCTCTGGAACGAGCGCGTCAACGCGCCGCCGCGCAACGATCTGTTGTCGATGATGGCGCATAGCGATGCGACGCGGCACATGGACCGCGACAACCTCATGGGCAACCTCATCCTGCTGATCGTCGGCGGCAACGACACCACGCGCAACACTATGACCGGCTCGGTGCTGGCGCTGAACGAAAACCCGGAGCAGTACGAGAAGCTCAGGCAAAACCCTGAATTGATCGACTCGATGGTGCCGGAAGTGATCCGCTGGCAGACGCCGCTCGCCCATATGCGGCGTACCGCTCTTGAAGATACCGAGCTCGGCGGCAAGACGATCAAAAAGGGCGACCGCGTCGTGATGTGGTATGTCTCGGGCAACCGCGACGAAGAGGTGATCGACCGCCCCAACGAGTTCATCATCGACCGACCGCGGCCGCGCACGCATCTGTCGTTCGGCTTCGGCATCCACCGCTGCGTCGGCATGCGGCTCGCCGAGTTGCAATTGAAGATCATCTGGCAGGAGATGCTGAAACGGTTCGACCGTATCGAGGTGGTCGGCGAGCCCCGGCGGATCTATTCCAGCTTCATCAAGGGATATGAGACGCTGCCGGTGCGGATTCCGGGGTGATCGTCATTGCGAGGAGCGAAGCGACGAAGCAATCCATGCTTCCACAAGTGGCGAGATGGATTGCTTCGCTTCGCTCGCAATGACGCGGGGAGAGCGGCGCACTCCACTCTATCCCCTCACCCTGAGGAGGTCGCGTAGCGACCGTCTCGAAGGGCGAGGCCACAGGCCGGGCCTCAGCTCCGTCATTGCGAGGAGCGAAGCGACGAAGCAATCCATGCCTCCGCAAGTGGTGAAATGGATTGCTTCGCTTCGCTCGCAATGACGGAGATATAAAAACCTGGCATGACAGCCTGCACCAGATGCGAAGGGAAGGCTGCGCGAGCTTCCCTTAAGTCTTCTGTTGGCGCGCCGCAACGGCTTACGCCAGCTTGATGTCCCAGAGGCCTTCCTTGCGGCAGGCGGCGACCTCCTCGCGCAACAGCGCAGTGACGGCGGTGGTCGCGATCGAGGTGGGACGATCGATCGGAGAGGCAATGATCAGCTCGCGCGACAGCGGATTTGCGATCGCCGCGGTTTCCAGCCGTCCGTCGGCGACTTCGCTCCGCACCGAGGATGGCGGCAACAGCGCAAAGCCGAGCCCCTCCTCGACCAGGCTGGTGAGCACGCGGAACGAATCCGCCTCGAGCTGGACGTCGAGCTTGATCTTCTTGAGCGCCGCGGCGTGCTCGATCAGGGCACGGAGCCCATGCGAATGACTGGGCAGTACCAGGCGCTGGCGCAAGAGCCAGCCGATCTCGACCTGCTTCTTGCGCGACAAGCCGCAGCCGCGAGGGCCGACCGCTATGATCTGGTCGCGGCCGAGCGGCTGCGCCGCCAGATGCAGGTCCGCGGTGCGGCCGTAGATGATCGAAATATCCATCTCGCCGCGGTGCAGCCATTCGATCAGGTGGCCGCTATAGCTCTCGACGATGCGCAGCGAGATGCCGGGGAAATTCTCCACGCAGCGGCGGGCGAAGCGCGCCGAGAGCACGCAGCTCACCGTTGGCACCAGGCCGAGCACCACGCGGCCGGACGGCGGGCCCTGCGCGGACTGGATGTCGTCGCGGATCTGGTCGACCTGGCGGACGATGCCGGAGGTGCGCGCGAGCAAGAGGCGACCGGCATCGGTCAGCACCATGCCGCGGCCGTTCCGCGTAAACAGCTCCGTGCGCAGCTCGTGCTCGAGCAGCTTGATCTGCCGGCTCAGCGCCGGCTGAGCTATGCGCAGCGTGTCGGAGGCCTTGCTCAGGCTCCCGAGTTCCGCGACGCAGGTAAACGTCCTAAGCTGGCGGAAATCCATGCTTGCCAATCTTGGAATGCTACTTCATACGCTATAACAAAACAGCATAGGGAGTTTACGCCGGCGCCACAATGGTCCGCCGCGCCTTTCAGATCCGCCATCCCTTAAACGAACGCGCCGGTGATTTCCGATGACCGCACAAGAACACCATGACGACTATTCCGACATCCGCGATGCGGTGGCAAAACTCTGCGCACAGTTTCCCGGTGAATACTGGCGCAAGCTCGACCGGCAGATGGCGTATCCGAAGGAATTCGTCGATGCGTTGACCGAAGCCGGCTATCTCTCGGTGCTGATCCCCGAGGAGTATGGCGGCGCGGGGCTGAAGCTGTCCGCGGCGGCGGCGATCCTGGAGGAGATCCAGCGTGCCGGCTGCAACGGTGGCGGCTGCCACGCGCAGATGTACACGATGGGCACGGTGTTGCGGCACGGCAATGCCGAGCAGAAGGCGAAGTATCTGCCGAAGGTCGCGAGCGGTGAATTGCGGTTGCAGGCCTTTGGCGTGACCGAGCCGACCAGCGGCACCGATACGTCGTCGCTGAAGACGTTTGCGCGCAAGGACGGCGACCACTACGTCGTCAACGGCCAGAAGATCTGGACCAGCCGCGCCGAGCATTCCGACCTGATGATCCTGCTCGCGCGCACCACGCCGAAGGAGCAGGCGAAGAAGCGGACCGACGGGCTGTCGGTGTTCATCGTCGACATGCGCGAGGTCAAGGGCAAGGGGCTGGAGATCCGCCCGATCCGGACCATGATGAACCACGCGACGACAGAGGTGTTCTTCACGGACATGCGGGTGCCGGCGGAAAACCTGATCGGCGACGAGGGCAAGGGTTTCCGCTACATCCTCTCCGGCATGAATGCCGAGCGCATCCTGATCGCGGCCGAATGCATCGGCGATGCCAAATGGTTCATCGCCAAGGCGACCAACTACGCCAAGGAGCGCGCCGTGTTCGGCCGGCCGATCGGCCAGAATCAAGGCATCCAGTTCCCGATCGCAAAAGCCTATGCCTCGATGCGTGCGGCCGAGTTGATGGTGAAGGAAGCCACCCGCAAGTACGAAGCCGGGCTCGATTGCGGTGCGGAAGCCAACATGGCGAAGATGTTGGCGGCGGATGCGTCCTGGGAAGCGGCGAATGCCTGCGTGCAGACCCATGGCGGCTTCGGCTTTGCCGAGGAATACGACGTCGAGCGCAAGTTCCGCGAGACGCGGCTCTACCAGGTGGCGCCGATCTCGACCAATCTGATCCTGTCCTTCGTCGCCGAGCATGTGCTCGGCATGCCCCGCTCCTACTGAGGTGAGACGCATGCTGCCGCTCGAGGGACTGACCGTCATCGCCGTGGAGCAGGCGGTGGCTGCGCCGTTCTGCTCGTCGCGCCTGGCCGATGCCGGCGCGCATGTGATCAAGATCGAACGGCCCGAGGGCGATTTCGCCCGCGGCTATGACGCCGCCGCCAAGGGCCAGAGCAGCTATTTCGTCTGGCTGAACCGCGGGAAGGATTCGGTCGTGGTCGATCTGGCGACCAAGGAAGGCCGCAGCGCGCTGGAAGAGCTGATCGCGGGCGCCGACGTGCTGTTGCAGAATTTGAAGCCGGGCTCGATGGACAAGCTCGGCTTCTCGCTTGCGCGGCTGCGCAAGGATTATCCGAAGCTGATCTGCTGCACCATCACGGGCTATGGCGATGAAGGGCCGTATGCCAATCGCAAGGCCTATGATCTCCTGATCCAGGCCGAGAGTGGACTCGCCTCGATCACCGGCGGACCGGAGGGCGCCTCGCGCGTCGGTATGTCGATCGTGGACGTTGCGACCGGCGCGACCGCGCATGCGGCGATCCTGGAAGCGCTGATCGCGCGCGGGCGCACCGGCAAGGGGGCCGACATCCGCATCTCCATGTTCGACGTGATGGCGGACTGGCTGACGGTGCCGCTGCTCAATGCCGAGGACGGCAAGCCGCCGAAGCGCATGGGCCTCGCCCACCCCTCGATCGCGCCCTACGGCGTGTTCCGCTCCAGGGACGGCAAGGAGATCCTGATCTCGATCCAGAGCGAACGTGAATGGAAGAAGCTGTGCGCCGAAGTGCTGGGCCAGACGGAGCTACCGAAGGATCCGCGCTTCGCCAACATGGTCGAGCGGGTGCGCAACCGCGCGCTGACCGACCAGACCGTCGGCGACGCCTTCGCCAAGCTGACGCGCGACGAGCTGCTGCAGAAATTGGCCGATGCCGACATCGCTTTCGCCGAGGTCAACACCATGGCCGATCTCGCCCACCATCCGCATCTGCGCCGGATCGAGGTCGACACGCCGAACGGCCGCGTCGCCTATCCGGCACCGGCTGCGATTGTCGTCGGCGAACCGCGCCACTACGGCGCGGTGCCGGCGATCGGCGAGCAGACCAGCGCCGCAAAGTCCTCTCCTGCCCGGGCCAAATCATCATGAGCGAACAACTCGACCTCGATCATCTCAGGCAATGGATCGGCCGCACCAGTGAAGCCTCCGACACCGTCACGGCGCAGCTCGTCAAGGGCCTGCGCGCGACGCTGTTCCAGGAGATCGGCGAGCCCAAGGTGGGCGATGCCGCGCCGTTCACGGTGCATTGGTGCCTGGCGCAGCCGGTGTTTCCGATGTCGCAGCTCGGTCCCGACGGCCACCCGACCCGTGGCGGCTTCCTGCCGCCGGTGCCGCTGCCGCGCCGGATGTGGGCCGGCGGCGAGCTCGAATTCCTCGACACGCTGCGCGTCGGCGACGAGCCGAGGCGCGTCTCGCGCATCTCCGACGTGAGCTTGAAGAGCGGCTCGACCGGCACGCTGTGCTTCGTCTCCGTCCATCACGAGATGACGACGCCGCGCGGGCTCGCGATCCGCGAGCGGCAGGATATCGTCTATCGCGAGATGACGAGCACGCCAGCGGCCACATCGGCGAAGGCTCCGCCCCCGCCGCCGATTGCAAAGCACCGCGAGAGCCACATGGCCGATCCGGTGCTGCTGTTTCGCTATTCGGCGCTGACCTTCAACGGCCATCGCATCCATTACGATCGCGACTACGTCACCAAGGTGGAGGGCTATCCCGGCCTGATCTTCCACGGGCCGCTGCAAGCCGCGTTCATCATCGAGCTGGCGGCGAAGCTTCATGGCGGCCAGCCGCCGAAGAAGTTCGTCTATCGCGGCGTGCAGCCGCTGTTCGAGGGCAGCGAGTTCTCGGTCAACGCCAATGAGAATGGCGAGGCTCTGGATCTGTGGACGGCTAATGCTGAAGGGCAGCCGACGATGAAGGGCACGGCGACGTGGTGACGCCGTGTTAGGGCCGTCATTGCGAGGAGCGTAGCGACGAAGCAATCCACGCCTCCGCAAGGGGCGAGATGGATTGCTTCGCTGCGCTCGCAATGACGGAGTAAAACAATAAAGTAGGGAGAATCGCCTGATGTCGTCCCGCAAGCCCGCCGCCGCCAACAGCAAAGCCGTCACGGTCAAGGACGCGACGTTCGGACTGCTCCGTGCCTTCGGCATCAAAAAGGTGTTCGGCAATCCCGGCTCGACCGAATTGCCGTTCCTGAGCGACTGGCCCGATGACATCGACTATGTGCTGGGACTGCAGGAATCCTCTGTCGTCGGGATGGCCGACGGCTATGCGCAGGCGACGCGCAACGCCGGCTTCGTCAATCTGCATTCGGCGGCCGGCGTCGGGCACGCGCTCGGCAATGTCTTCAACGCCTACCGCAACCAGACGCCGCTGGTGATCACCGCAGGCCAGCAGGCGCGCTCGATCCTGCCATTGCAGCCGTTCCTCTACGCCGAGCGCTCCACCGAATTCCCGCAGCCCTATGTGAAATGGGCGGTCGAGCCGGCGCGGCCTGAGGACGTGCCCGGCGCGATAGCACGCGCCTATTACATCGCGATGCAGCCGCCCTGCGGCCCGACCTTCGTCTCGGTGCCGGTCGACGACTGGAACCGGCCGACGCAGCCGGTCGAGGCGCGCCAGATCAGTCGCGAGATCGGGCCCGATCCGGCGGCGATGAAGGCGGTGGTCGCCGCGCTCGCCGACAGCAAGCACCCTGCCCTCGTCGTCGGCCCCGCCGTCGACCGCGCACAGGCCGTCGATCTCATGATTGAGGTCGCGGAGAAGACGCAAGCCTTGGTGTGGGCGAGCCCGTTCTCGGCCCGCTGCTCATTCCCCGAGCGGCATCCGCAATTCGCCGGCTTCCTCCACGCTTCCCCGGGGCAGCTCTCGGAGGCGCTGCGCGGGCACGACTTGGTCGTCGTGATCGGCGCGCCGGTGTTCACCTTCCATGTCGAGGGCCACGCTTCGATCTTCGATGGCGCAACCGCGCTGTTCCAGATCACCGACGATCCAAACGCTGCGTCCTTCACGCCAGTCGGCAACAGCATCATCGGCACGATGAAGCCGTCGCTTGCGACGCTGCTCGAACTGTTGCCCGAAACCAGGCGAGCCGTGCCCGCGGGCCGCGCGCTGTCGCCTGTGCCCGCACCCGGCGATCCGATTCCCGCCGAGTTCCTGATGCATTTGCTTGTCGCCGCGATGGGGCCGCATGACGTGCTGGTGGAAGAGGCTCCCTCGCATCGCCTGGCGATGCAGAAGTTCATGCCGATGCGCGGGCAGGACAGTTTCTACACCATGGCGAGCGGCGGCCTCGGCTACAGCCTGCCGGCGGCGGTCGGCATGGCGCTCGGCCGCACCGGTTGTCGCATCGTCTGCCTGATCGGCGACGGCTCGGCGATGTATTCGATCCAGGCGCTGTGGACCGCCGCGCAGCGCAAGCTGCCGATGACGGTAGTGGTGATCAACAATTCAGGCTACGGCGCGATGCGCTCGTTCAGCCAGGTGATGCAGGTGCGCAACGTGCCGGGGCTGGAATTGCCAGATATCGATTTCGTTAAGATCGCAGAAGGCGTGGGCTGCGACGCGGTGCGGGTGACGAAGGCCGCCGAGCTTCCAAGCGCGCTGAAGCGTGGGCTTACACATGACGGCACGAGTCTTGTCGAGGTGGTCGTGGATTCCGCGGTGCCGCTGCTCTACACGCAGAAGGGATAGCAGCCCGTAACCCGGATGGAGCGAAGCGCAATCGGGGCCACGCTGTCCCTCTCAGGAAGCCAGGAATCCTCCGTCTTACGCTGGAGATACAAGCGTTCATACACGGGACAGAGAGCACGGGAGCTTCAAATGTTCCGGCGATCACCTAGCTGAGGCCGTCCGATCCAAACCCTGTTAAGGCAGCGGGTTGCCCAGTCGAGCCGGGGTCTTCCTTTTAGTCGCGCTTGAGCTTCGTGGTAAGGGCCGACGTAGCGAAGCCGGGTTGGTATTGCCGAGTATACGCGTCGGATGCGTGCGAGCGCACGTTCCGCGGCTTTCCTGTCCCGTTCGTCAAACGCAAATCCGAAGCCCATGCGAATGCGGTCAGGCAGCAGCTCGGCGCTTAGGGCTTGATACCATCGCGGTACGCGCAACCATGGACGACCGCCGGCGAAGATCTGTCCAGCCACGTGGCGGGCGGTGTCGGTAACCGACAATGTGTCCGATTGCATCATGGCCCGGTTGTAGGCGACAAATGATTGCCAATCCGCAGGCAAGTCAGTCGGCTTCAGCCCGAACAACGCCCCAAAGAGCCGGCTTTCGGCCCAATATCGCTCGCGCTCTTCAACCGAGAGCGGAGGCAAGATCATGTCGTGCACCATGAGAGCGGTCTCGACGAGGGTCGCGTGAACCCACAGCAACGCCGCCACCTCATTGGCGCGATAGGGTGAGCCACGCTCGAAGGGACCGATCGCTTCGGGCAAGCGGCCGACGATCGTGGCATGGCGGCGGTGGAGATGCCGGGCAGCAGCAAGAGCCGTATCGAGCGAGCCGAACACCATCGTAAACATAACGTCAAAGGTTCGATGAAAACGACCGATCGGATCCGCAAAGGTCCGCGAGTGCTCCGCCACAGCGGCCGCGATCCAGGGATGCGCCAGTTGAAGGAGCAAGGCACGACCGGCGCCCAAAAAGATGACCGCTTCTCTATCGATCCTCCAGGTCATCGAGTCCGGACCAAAAATGCCCTCGGCAGATCCGGCAGCCCGAGCCCGGACGAAATCCAGAGCAGCCTCCAGTTCGCTTGCAGAGACCAATGCGCACCTTTCCGTGTGGACGATGACAGCTTATCCCAGCCGGCTGCAGATCGGACAGCCGGCATTTCCGAGTTTGCCCTGCAAGCAGATAAGACGCATAGATGCCAAAATGGGCGCATACGACCCGGCCCAAAGCCGAACAACAGTTCCAGCCGTAATCACGTCGGCTGCCCGAGCCAGGCTCGGCTCCCACCCTTATCGCGATCCGAATTGATCCGGATCATGGATTGTTCCGTCCAACTCATAATGGTAATGGCAAAATCATCCTGTCATTGCGGGAGCGCTGAGAATTGCCGCAGGACGATCCGGCCCGCGCCTTGCGCGAACACGACCGGCAGCTGGTAGCGCTGGCACAGGAAGACCGCGCGGACATTGGCGTCGAAAGCAGACATAGGATATTTTTTGGTCCTTGTCGGCTCGCGCCAGCAGCGCCGGCTAATTACGGACTGCGTACAGGGGCGTCCTGACCGTCAGTTGATAGGCGGGCTTGGGCACCCACATGATTTCGGCGGTGATGCCAAACAGCCGATTGTCGTTATCGTCCATGCGATCGAGATCGAGCCGCATGATCGGTTGCGTGAACGGCTGAATGGGCGCAAGGGTTAGAAGCTGCGCCCCTTCGAAGGACTGCACGCCCACACGGCCAGTGAATTTCCAATTATTGGACCATTGATAGTAGCCGCCGACATAGACGATCGTGTTCGGGTTGATCTTCACGAGCGTCGTGCCGACGTCAGTGCGCGTGTCCTGGAAACCGGCGAGGAAGCCTTTGGTCTCATCGGAATCAAGTGCATAGTCGAATTCGAGAATGTTGTTGAAGGACGTTGTGGCCAGCGGACCATTGGGGATCGATTGTGTGATCGTCGATTGCAGCGTCACGGTCGGAAAGGTCCCGCCGTTCTGCTGGTAGAGATCCGCCTGGAAGCCGACGTTCCAGCTTGTGGCTTGAAAGGACGACCACCCGCTGCCTCCGAACTCCGTCGAACTGCCGGAGACGCCTCCGTATAGCGAGACACTGTCGGTGACATCGACCGTCAACGGAAAATCCACGTTGAGCGATTTTGCTGCTGGCAGGCCGGTCGGAAACGCCGCGCGGTTCGGTGTTGCGAGCGTTCGCAACGCATCGAATAGAGTTGGATGTCCAAAGCCAAATGCGAGCGATCCTGCCGGCACCTGCGCGTAGCTTGTCCTCAGATCAAGATAGACCGCCGGTATCGATGCGCTGATAGCGCCGTCATCATCATTTGCGCCAAAGGCTGTCCCAGCGGAGAGGATCAATGTCGCGTGCAGTCCAGCTTTCAACATCAGCCGGAAAGCCGAAAATTCCACGCCGCTACATCGAGGAGCATCCAAGGCGTAAATCTTCTCTAGAGACGATGATCATCAAGTTGGGAGGCGCGAAGGTCGATCTCCGCCCGTCCGCTCCTCGACCTTTCCCGAAACTGTCGCGGGGTGAATCCGGAAATCCGTCGGAAAGCACGAGCAAAGTGGGCAGGGTCTGCATATCCCGATGAGAATGCTACGTCGATGATCTTGTTCTCAGTATCGCTTAGAAGCTGCATCGCATTGTTGAAGCGGACCTGCTCAAGCAGGCCCGAGTATGTCAGCCCGGCCAGCGCGAGCTTCCTCTGCAGACTCCTGACGCTCAGTCCAACCATCTCGGCAGCCTGCACTATCGCCGGGCCTCCCTCGTCAAGATACGATGGTAAGGTCAACTTGAGAATGCCGACGACGTCGCCGCCGAAAGGCTGCCGCTCTGTCTCGGGCAAATGAGACCGGACAACAACTGCGCGATTGGGATAGCTCAAGAACTGCAGCGGCACTTCGATCCATGAGGCTTTCTGACCGGACATGAAGCGTGTATCCGGCCAATGCGATTGAACTTCTCTGCTCGGCATATAATCAGCTTCAAACGCGATCACTCTGGGAGTCCAGCACGCGCCCGCGAACTGACGGACGATGTGCAGGACGAATATGTTCTGAAGCCATTGGGACACCTCAAGATGGGAAATACCTTCCGTTCCAATGAGCTTGCTGCAAATTTTCACGCTTTCGTCGTACGGCTCCAGCCATAGACGCAGATTTGTATCTTCGACCGGCGCCCACTTGCACATCTGCTGAAGAGCAACCAACAGAGTTGGCGAATGCCGGATTCGAACTCGCATGGCATCGCTTAGATGATCGAATGAGAGCCTCTGGGCTGCGCGAAAGGCGATCTCCGACAGCCCCTGCTTTTCCTGGGCGGCCGCCGCAAAGCGAACGGCCGGCAGCAGCGGCACGTAATGATCCGCTTTTTCCTCCAAAGACGTAGGAAGCCGGAATTTGGCGAGAAGCGCCGCGGTGGGTCCGCCGATCTCTGAATGAATTTCAGCAAATGGCATTAGAAATTGGCAACGGGTCAATGGAATAACGGTCATCACTACCTGCCCAAGAAGTCTGCCGCGGTAGCAGACTAGCAGGCTCGCAACTGTCTTGCCTTATTGATTGTCAGGTCGTGCAGGCATGGCGAGCAACAAATAATTCCACTTGACGAACATTTTGGCGGCTGATGGCCAGATTGGTCCCTGAGAATGCGTGTAGCCTCAAAGCATCGGTTCTCTCCAGAGGGATCGTGGGCTTCACGTCTCACACAAGCCGATGAGAGCTGTCCGTTTGCCTTCATCTCGGGCGGTCCGCGCGGCCATTATCGCATCGCTGCGACACGGTGACGCAACTCTCGATGGCACAGCTCGCGCCTGCAAAATCAGCACGCGCACCTTGCAGCGTCATCTCGGTCGCATGGGCACAAGCCACAGCGCAATGCTTGCGGAAGTTCGCCTGACTCTCGCGTGCCGCTTGCTCGTGGACTCAAGCATGCGCCTGTCCGATATCGCAAGATTCCTCGGCTATACGAATGCAAGCAGCTTCAGCCGCAGTTTCGTGCGTTTGATGAAAGTTCAACCCGTTGTCTACAGACAGCAGCAACTTGCGCGCAAGCAGGAGCGGCACGCCAATCGCAGAAGAATTTGTCCGATTGACTGCTGAACTGATCCGGCCGATTGGCGCGAAATGGCAAGACTTGCGATCTGAATTGGCGCGAAATGCTTAGCGAAGCTGCTTGCCACATTGGAAGCTGCTTGCCAATTGCCCGGCTGCTGCGGAGCCACTTTCTAGAATGCGCAGAAGAAGATGCGCCAGACGATTTTTGAAAGCCATAGGAGCCGGCCGAAAGGAAAATAGTCCTCTTTCCAGGGAGAAAATTGCCGTGACACTTCGTACTGCTTTAATCGCATTTTGCGTCGGCGGATTGCTGATCTGCCCCCAAGGACTTTCTGCTCAAACGGCCCCCGAACGTAAGCCGCATATTCCGCTTGAGAAATCCATCGGCCAGGCAAAGCCGGAAGTCGTGCCATCCCTCTTCGTCCTCAATTCGCGCGGTGCGAGCTTGAAGGACGGCAAGCTTGTGCTGACGGGAATTTCGCCGAATGCCATCGTGTTTGCCGATCGACCTGTACGGGCGGCCGGTCACGATCTCACGACGCGAATTGTTGAGGATTGGGGCAACGGCAGCGACAACTTCGCCAAAGATCCTCCAAACGCTACGGTTTCCGGTTTCAAGAAAGACGGATCGTCGGTGATCGACGCCGTCGTCGTACTGAAATCGCCCAAGCTCGAGGACGACAAGCTGACTTTCGATGTCGATATTCTCGAAGGCGATCTTGTGGGAGCTGATGGGCCGGCATCAGTTTTTATCGACATCATCGGCCGCCCCTTCACTCCGCTGTCCTTTGCGGGCGTCGCCCGCCGAACGGCCTGGCGCGGTGCTTTCTACCGAGGTGCGGCCTTTGCGGGAGCGGCCGCAGTGGCCGGAGCTGCGGCCTATCCATACTACGCGCCCCGGTGCGGATATTATCCTTATCCGCCTTGCTATTGAGCTGCGCTGACTGGCGGCATCGTAGCTGCCGCCAGCAATTCATCCTGACCGCCTCGCCCCACAGGGCATGAGCGTCACATCTGAAAACACTAGCCGTCATTTGTATTCGTTTCAGGAAGGAGATAGCGATGAATATCACCCGCCGATCCCTTGCGTTTGGTGGAATGGGGCTGCTGGCAGGCGCGGCCGCCACACGATCAGTCCTTGCCCAGGATTCTTTCCTCGGAGTGGGTCAAGGCCTGGAGGATTTCTGGCTCGCGAGCGACGCCTACATTTTCGGCTATCCGTTGGTGACGATCGAGATGACTCGCCGGGTCATGACCAATGTTGCTGAACCGGTCGGAACACGGGGACCGATGGGTCATCTTATCAAGCTGCGCCAATATCCAGACGCTTCGTTCAGGGATGTCACCGCGCCGAATGCGGACACTCTCTACACAACCTCCTTCGTCGACGTCGGGAAAGAACCGTGGGTCCTCAGCATCCCGGACATGAAGGGGCGCTATTTCCTGATGCCAATGCTGGACGGCTGGACGACGGTGTTTCAAGTCCCAGGGAAGCGCACCACCGGCACGGGGGCGCAGACTTACGCGATCACCGGACCCGGGTGGAAGGGCACGCTGCCGGCCGGCGTGAAGGAGTGCAAATCGCCCACCAGTATCGTGTGGCTGCTTGGCCGCATCTATTGCACCGGCACGCCGGAGGATTACGCCGCCGTCCACAAGCTGCAGGATGAGTGCAAACTCGTACCGCTCAGTGCTTACGGCAAGCCGTACACGCCACCTGCGGGAAAAGTCGATCCGTCGGTCGACATGAAGACCGCGGTCCGCGAGCAGGTCAATCGCATGGACGCGGTGTCGTATTTTAAGCTGCTGTGCGAGCTTATGAAGACCAATCCGCCCTACGAAGCAGACGCGCCCCAGCTTGCCAAATTTGCCCGAATTGGAATCGTCCCCGGACAGGATTTTGATGAGAGCAAGCTCAAGGCGGACTTCCTGAAGCGCTTACCGGAGGTATCGTTCGACAGGATCATGCTTCAGTTCAAGATCAACAAAGCCATCAGGGATGAGAATGGCTTTGCCTTCACAACGAAAACCGGCATCTACGGGACCGACTATCTGATGCGGGCCCTGGTGACCGCGATCGGGCTCGGCGCCAATCGTCCGCAGGACGCAGTCTACCCGACCTCACAAAAGGATGCGGATGGCCGTAAGTACAATGGCGCAAACAAATACGTCATGCGGTTTCCCAAAGGCCACCTGCCTCCCGCGGAGGGATTCTGGTCGCTCACGATGTACGATAGCAGCTACTTCTTCGTGAACAATCCGATCAACCGCTACTCGATCAGCGCCCGTGAAGATCTGAAGGAAAACGCGGACGGCTCGGTCGAGCTCTACATTCAAAAGGACTCCCCGGGCCAAGACAAGGAGTCAAACTGGCTGCCCGCTCCCGAGGGAGATTTCATACTCATGCTGCGCATGTACTGGCCGCAGGAAACGGACCCCTCCATCATCAACGGCACATGGACGGTTCCTGCCGCCAGGAAGGTCGGGGCTTGAGAACTTGAACTCAGGCCGGCCCCAAGCAGGCTGGCATGAGTTGAAATGTTCTGGCTTTGCGCTGTACCGCCAAGAAATATCACGCGGGCAGCACAGATCCGCCACTGCGATCATACGGAATCAGCCGCCGTGCCCGCTGCTCTTAGGCACGGCGGAGTTCACCCGCGTCACCGCGTGCTGCCCGTCGTAAGCTCTTGCGAGACCACCGGGATCATCAGGTGCTCGTTGGGTTTGCCGGGGAACATCACATAAGGCTGCGTCGGGTCTTTGACATCCAGATCGCGCGGATACGGACTGAGCATCTCGTGCGCTGCGCCGCCGACGATCATCACATGCGGCCCGGTCTGGACCCAATGCTGGTGCGTGTGCCGTTCGGAGGAATCATGATTGCTCGTGCCGGTGTCACCGGCCAGCATGAAGATGAAGCCAATCTTGTTCGGCGGGGTCTGTTTGGCCTGGAGAGCTTTGCGCCATTCCATGGCGTTCTGGTCATCGCATTCGGGTGTTCCGTCATTGCCGATAAAGCACGTGAAACCGTTCGATCCGGTTTGGACGGTCTTGGAAGACCCATCCGGCTGCGGCATGGTGATCGTCGCGTTGTTCACGACCGACGCCGGCGCGGCGGTCTTTGTCTTGGCGATGTACTCCGGTTCGGTTTTCGGGATCTCCTCGTTTGGAAAAGCCGACGCCGAGGTGATGGTGAGGGCCGCCGAAGCTACGCAGAGAACCCAACTGACGCGAGAGCATAGAGGCTTTTCATGACTTACCTCCTGTGGTGGGCAACCGGCATCAATTGTACATCAAAGCCAAGTGGGGGCATCCTCCGAAAGGCATCTAGGGCGGAGATTTTCGGCTCGGGTCGGAGCCATCCTGTTGCGGCTCTCCGCCGCAAGCTGTGCAGTCAAAAGCGCTTCTCGGAAAGAATACGCGCGGCGTGTTGAAGCCGGTCCACAGAGCGCTCGGTGTCGGTCAGGGCGCAACAGCTCACCAAGGTGTCGATAATGGCGAGCTGAGCCACGCGGCTGCTCATGGCCTCGGGCCGATATCTGGTTTCATTGGCGACGGTATAGAGCAGAACGTCGCAATGGGCCGCCAGAGGCGACTTGCCGAGCCGGGTGATGCCGATTGTCCGAGCGCCGGCTTCCCGCGCCAATCGGGTCGCGAGCACCGTCTCGACCGTGCTGCCTGAGTGAGACACCGTAACGGTCGTGACCGCCGGGCCGGTCATGCCCGCGCTGACGGCCTGGACATGAGAATCGACGACTGCGCTCGCCGCGAGCCCCAGTTGCAGCAGGCGATAGGAGAGGTCCTGCGCAATCGGCGCCGAACTTCCTATGCCATAGATCTCGATCCGCTGCGCTTCCCTCAACAAGCTCGCCGCCTTCGCCAGCGATTCCATTGAGAGCAGGCGGCGCGTCTCGTGGAGCGAAGCGGCGTGAGCAGCAAAGATGTGATCCGTGACGGTCGCCGGATCATCGCCTCGATGCAGATCCTCCTGAATCAGACGAACCGGCTCGATCAGATCGCGCGCCAGAAGAATCTTGAGCTCCTGGAACCCGCGAACGCCCACCCGGCCGCAAAAGGAAACGATCGTGCCTTCGCTCACGCCACATGTCTCGGCAACTTCGGTGATCGACATGTGAATGAAGGACTCCGGCTGCGCGATAATCAGCTCGGCGATTTGCCTGGCTTTTGGAGGAAGATCGGATTGCAATTCACGAACGCGGGACAGAATACCGCTCACGGACGGCCCTGCATTGAAGTTCGAGCGTGTCACCCGCGTCCTCGCGAACAACGTGGGAATTCATTTGGTGGATCGCGGAAGGTTACCGCGATTCCTCTTGCGCAGAGCTTCAATTCTCGTCGGCCGCCGGGATGAGCCGGCGACGAAGATGGCCCATGTGTCATGTCCGGCCCGCTCTCCCCTCTCTCGGTGCTCAGTCACCCTACACTGAGAAAAGCTCACAAAAAATTCTCTCGGAAATAAATTATTCACAGCGACGTCAAGTCGCACTGGTATTGCCGAACGGCTGGCCCGGGCAGTGCACCAAGCCTGCACCGCAAGCCGTCGTCCGTTCCTTCAACTATTCAACCAAAGGTAGAACAATAATGACAACACGTCGCGACTTTCTGGCGGGCGCCACGGCGGCGGCTGCCTTTACCAGCATCAACCGGGCGCTGGCCATTCCGGCGCGGCGCCGGACCGGCACGATCATGGACGTCAAGCACATCGTGATCCTGATGCAGGAGAACCGCTCGTTCGACCACTATTTCGGTACGCTGCGCGGCGTGCGCGGCTTCGGCGATCGCTTCCCTATTCCGCTCGAAAGCGGCAAGCCGGTGTGGTTTCAGTCCGACGGCGCCCGTGAGATCCCGCCCTATCACCGCGACTCCGCGACCAGCAACGCGCTGGTCGGGTACGGCACGCCGCACTCGTTTGGCGACAGTCAGGCCGCGTGGAACCAGGGCAAGATGGGCTTCTGGGCCAAGTACAAGACCCCGTACGCGATGGGCTATTTCGGCCGCGACGACATTCCCTTCCAGTTCGCGCTGGCCGAGGCCTTCACGCTGTGCGATGCCTACCACGCCTCCATCACCACCGGCACCGATCCCAACCGGATCGTGTTCTGGTCGGGCTCCAACTTCAATCCCGCGCTGCGTGCGCAGGGCATCAACTGCACGACGAACGATTCCGAGCCCAACAACAACCGCTGCTGGCCCAACCCTTCGAAGTGGGTGGCCGGCCTGCCTCAGCCGCAGCCGAACTACCGCTATGTCGGCAGCGACTTTAACTGGCCCACCCTCCCCGACCTGCTGCAGCGCGCCGGCGTCAGCTGGCACGTCTACCAGGACATGAACGACAACTGGACCGGCGCGATGCACGGCTGCCTGGCGTTCGCCAGCTTCCGCCACGCCCAGCCGGGCGATCCCAATTATGTGCACGGCCTGACCGGTGGCCCGGATTATCTCGACAGGCTGAAGGCCGATGTGATGAGCGGCAACCTTCCGCAGGTATCGTGGATCCTGCCGACGCAAGCCAACTCCGAACATCCCGGCGGCGGCAGCCCGACCCGCGCCGGCAATTTCACCGACCAGGTGCTGGAAGCACTGACCGCCAACCCCGAGGTCTGGAGCCAGACCGTCTTCTTCCTGACCTTCGACGAGAACGACGGCTTCTTCGATCACCTGCCGGCACCGGCGGTGCCGTCCTATGACAACGACGGCAACCTGATGGGCAAGGCCACGATGCCGCTCGCGGGTGAATACTTTTCCAACACGGTCGGCAACGTGCTGAGCAGCGACGACAAGATCAGCGGCAACATCCGTCCCTGGGGTCTCAGTGCGCGCGTGCCGATGTACGTCGTGTCGCCGTGGAGCAAGGGCGGCTGGGTCAATTCGCAGGTCTTCGACCACACGTCGGTGGGCCGCTTCCTCGAGAAGCGCTTCGGCATCAAGGTGGACTCCATCAGCCCCTGGCACCGCGCCATTTCGGGCGACCTCACCACCGCCTTCGACTTCGCGAGCCCCAACGATCCCCGCTTCCCGGAGCTTCCCGACCAGAGCAACTGGCAGGCATCGGATGCGCACCAGAAGACACTGCCGGCCCCCACCGCGCCGACGACGCCGCAGCCGCTGTTTCAGGAAACCGGCGTGCGCTTCTCGCGCGCGCTACCCTACATTCTGCACGCCAGCGCGCAGGTTGATGCCAGCAAGAGCAAGGTGAGGCTGCTGTTCGCCAATACCGGCTTTGCAGGCGCCGTGTTCCACGTCTACGACAAGATGCACCTGGATCGCATTCCACGGCGCTACACGGTCGAGGCGGGCCAGATGCTGGACGACGAATGGACGGTTGGCGACGACGGCCTTTATGATCTGTGGGTGCTCGCCCCCAATGGCTTCCACCGCCACTTCAAAGGCGACATCTCCACGATGCGACATAAGAATGAGCCGAACCCGGAAGTCTTCGTCGGCTACAACGTCCACGACGGCGGTCTGCACCTGCAGTTTCGCAACGACGGCAACGGCCACCTTCGCTTCACGGTGAAGTCCAACAAGATCTATGGACCGCTGCTCGCCGTGAGTGCCTCGGTCGCCGCCGCGATGCAGCCGGAGCCTCCGGGCTTCGGTCCGCGTCCGAGCGTCCGTCCCGTGGGCTTCGGCCCGGTGCCTGGTTTCCGGCAAGCTCCCGACTTCTGCGCCCCCGGCTTCGGCTTCAATCCGCCGGTCTTCTTCCCGGGACCCGACTTCGGCGGCGGTCCGCGCACGTCGTGGGATGTCAAAGTGTCCGCTTCCGGCCACCCCGGTGAACTGTACTGGAATCTGCGCACCACCGGCCTGTGGTATGACTTCGTCATCACCAGCGACTCGGGCAGCGGCTTCTATCGGCGCGTCGCCGGCCATGTGGAAACCGGCCGCGGTTCGGTGAGCGATCCTGGCATGGGCGTTGCCGACCGGTTCTAAAGAGGCGGCGCAATCACTCCAGCGAATTGGAGGCGCCTTCGGGCGCCTCTTCAATTTCCGACTCGGCCTAAGGCGTGGCCTCGGAATCACAAAGAAGCTCTGAGCTGGCCGACGGCAGAGTTCGACGTGTGGCGTCGCGATGGTGCGCGAGCGAGCTTCGCAAAGCGGACTATCAAGCGGCGGCACGTGTTAGCTAGCACAACCTCCACTCCTCACGCGTCAAAGCGTCGCAATGCCGGACGATGAGTTGTCAGTGTTCGCTTATTAGAGAGATTTCAGTGTTGGCTTACTAGAGTGGTTAGAGATCGGACTCACAAACTCTTACGCGCATGCATCAATAGATTCTAAATCGCCTTCGTTGCCTTCGCACCTTCGATTTCCTAGTCGGACATCGACTAGGCGAACTGGGGGCGATTGTTGAGCAACTTCGAGAATTACAAGAACCGTTTGTATGTTGGCGTGGCGACGGGCGTTGTTACGTTATGCCTGAGCGGTGTGAGCTCTTCTCAGAGCAGGGCGCAGAGCGCGCAGCCGCACGTGTTGCCTCCGGTGCACGTCGATGCGCCCCAACAAAGAGCGCGAGCGACGCGCACTGTTCGGACTCGCGGTTCGGCTCAGCACTCTGCTCGCGTCGCATCCCGGCAGCGAACCGAACAGCCTCCTGCGCCGACTGCGCCTGTTACCACGATGGGATCGACTCGGACGATCGGAGCGCCGGCGCCAGCCTATGCTGGCGGCCAGTTGGCACAGGGTGGAACGCTCGGCCTGCTCGGAAGCACGAACGTCATGAATGTGCCGTTCAGCACCGTCAACTATACGTCGCAACTGATCGAGAATCAGCAGGCGCGGACGGCCGCGGATACGCTGATCAACGACTCTTCGGTGCGACTCACCACAGGCAGCAACGGATTCGACGATACGTTCCAGATCCGCGGCTTCAGCGTTCCTTCAGGTGACGTTGGCTTCAACGGTCTCTACGGGCTGGTGTCCTCCAGTCGCGTGCCGGCGGAGATCATCGAGCGAATCGAATTGCTCAAGGGGCCCGGTGCGCTCATCAACGGCATAGCCCCTGGCGGCAGCGTCGGCGGCGGCGTCAACATCGTCAGCAAACGCGCGCTTGAGGTACCTTTCACACGTTTGACGCCGGTCTTCATGAGCGCCGGCAACTACGGTCTCCATCTAGAGACCAGCCACCGCTTTGGTGAAAACAAGGAGTGGGGCGTTCGTTTCAACGGGGTGGGGCGCAATGGCGAAGCCTCGATCGACGGCGGAAACTGGCGGACCGGTCTCGGTGCGTTGTCACTCGACTATCGCGGGGAGCGCCTGCGCTGGACGCTCGATGCCATTTCGCAGAACGACGACACCAAGAACTTCCGTCCGCAGATGACCATTCAGGGTAATGTGCCCTTCATTCCTGCCCCGCCCGACGCGCGCAGCAACTGGTACCCGGACACGATGCTCCGTCAGCGCGACAACACCATCGCCTCGGGCCTCGAATACGATCTGACCGAATCGCTGACGGCCTATGCGGGCATCGGCTATCGTGAGGGTGAGAACTACCAGACGTTCCCTGATTCCCGTGTCACGGGATTCCCTAGCGGCATAGACGCTCTCGGCAATTTCAGGCTCATCAACGCGTATTATGACTCCTACACCAAGACGACGAGCGGCAACGCAGGCATACGGTCACGTTTCCAAGTAGGGCCGGTCGGTCATGCGATCAATCTCGCTTTCACCGGCTATTATCAGGAGAACGGCAACGCTTACGTTGCCAATACACCGGCTCAGTCGGTCCCATCGAATATCTACAACCCATCCCCCCTTCCTGTGGTCACTGGCGCGCGCACGCCGCCGCGGTTAGCCAACGAGATAACGCTCAGGAGCGTTGCGATCGCCGACACAATGTCACTCCTGAATGATGCGGTGCTGGTGATCGTCGGTACTCGTCACCAGAGAGTGGAACAGGACGCTTTCAGCACCACCACCGGTCTCCCAACAAGCAACTACGGAGCAGAAGCGCTGACGCCGCTTGCCGGCGTAGTAGTCAAGCCTTGGCATAATGTTTCGCTCTACGCGAACTACGCTGAAGGACTGAGCCAGGGCACCATCGTCGGTCCCGGCTACAGCAACACCGGTACCGTGCTTGCCCCATTCAAATCGAAGCAGCAGGAAGCTGGTATCAAGGTGGACTGGGGCACCATCACGACGACTGCGGCGGTGTTCCAGATTACACGACCCAGCCAGATCCGGACCGCATCCAACGCACTGGCCTATGACGGCGAACAGCGTAACCGCGGCGTGGAGCTGTCCGCTTATGGCCTGTTGCTGCCCGGTCTGCGCGGTATGGCCAGCGCAACCTTCCTGCGTCCGGAGCTGACCAACCCGACCAATCCATTGGAGCGCGGCAACGATGCCCAGGGTGTGCCGGACAAGACGTTCTCGGCCAGCCTCGACTGGGATACGCCGTGGGTCGAGGGCCTCGCTCTCAATGGGCGCGTGATCTATACGTCGGGCGCCTATCTCACCAGCGCCAATCTCCTGCGATTCCCCGATTGGACTCGTGTCGACATCGGCGCGCGTTATGCGACTTCGATCGACGGCCGACCTGTCACGATCCGCGCCAACATCGAAAACGTGACCGGCGAGAACTACTGGCTCACGACCGGTACATTCGTAACGGTTGCGTCGCCTCGGACTTACATCGTATCCGCTTCATTCGATTTCTAAGGTGTTTGTCATGACAAAGCCCTTCATCGCAGTAGTCGCCCTGCTTGGCGTGATAACGCCCGTGCAGGCGCACCAGATCTGGATCGAGCAGTCCGATGGGCAGAATGCCGTCGTTCGCTTTGGCGAGTTCGGCGAGAACCTTCGTGAAGTGTCACCGGGGTTGCTCGACAAGTTCGCTAAGGTAACCGGTACGCTCATCTCCACCAAGGGCGAGCAAAAGTCCGATGCCACGAAGACCGCAAACGGCTTCACGTTGCCATTTTCCACGGCCCCCGGCGACGGCATTGTCGTGGAAGATGCGAGCTACCCGCTCTATGTTTGGAAGCAACAAGACAAAGAGGTCACGAACTGGTTCTATCCTGCCGCACGCTTGATCACCAGCTTTGCCGCGCAGCAGCCCAAGCTGGTACTGGACCTCGTGCCCACAGGTCAGGAAGGCCAGTTCAAGCTCTTCTTCAAAAATCAACCTAAAGCCAAGACCAAGGTGACTCTGGTAACGGAATCTGGCTGGTCCAAGGAAGCTCACACCGACGAGCAGGGCCTTGTAACGTTTAGTATGCCTTGGAAAGGCACTTACGTCGCTGAAGTCAGCTTCAACGACCGCAGCCCCGGCGAGCGCACGGGGACGAAGGGCGCTGAGAAGTACGATGCCGTGAGCTATGCCACCACCGTGACCTTTGTGAATGCCAACGGCTTGACACCAATTCCTGCAGGCCCGCCGGCAACTCCGGGCAAATGAACGCCCTGATACATCGCTTTCGCTCCACGGGCCCGCTCATCTCGCGCATCGTCGCCGCCCTGTTCGGCGGCTATGCGCTGGCCGCGCTCAACAGCGTCGCCGTGCTCGCTTTGCCCATGAGCAAGCCCCAGGCCGTGCTCACCGGCATGCTGGCGAGCTTTGCCATCTACGCCGGTGCAGTGATCTGGGTCTTTGCCGTGCGCAGCGCGCTGAAGGCTTGGGCCGGCCTGATTGTCGTGGCGGTGCCGCTGTCGCTGGCGGCATGGTCCGTTTCCTGACGAAGGGCCGAGGCGTGAAGACGGACAACGATGTGCAAGTTGCCGGCCGCGGCATCCGGCAAAGTATGTCCAGCCTGCATACGTGGGCTGGCCTTCTGCTCGGCTGGATTCTCTATGCCATGTTCCTCACAGGGACAGTGTCCTATTTCAAGGACGAGCTGTCGCAATGGATGCGACCGGAGCTGCCGCCTCTAGCCCAGATGCCCGATCAGGCGGTGGTGGCGCAGCGAATTGCTGATGAACTCGGCAACATCGCGCCCGGAACCTCGCAGTGGAGCATGCGCCTGCCGGACGCGCGCAATAACAGTGTCTACGCCTTCTGGCGTACACCCACAGGCAATCCGGGCGGCCGTGCCTTTGACGAAGCCAATTTCGACCCCGCCACCGGCCAGAAAGTCACCTCACGCGGCACGCTGGGCGGTGAGTTCTTTTACCGTTTCCACTTCCAATTCCACTACATGCCTGTGGTGTGGGGCAGATGGCTTGCGGGTGCGGCCGCAATGTTCATGCTCGTGGCCATTGTGAGTGGCGTCATCACCCATAAGAAGATTTTCGTCGATTTCTTCACCTTCCGCTGGAGCAAAGGACAGCGCTCCTGGCTGGACGCCCACAACGCCTTTTCGGTGTTCGGGCTGCCGTTCCATTTCATGATCACCTACACCGGATTGGTGACCTTGATGGCGCTGTACATGCCGTGGGGCGAGCGCGTGGCGTTCAAGAGCCCGGCGGAGCAACAGCAACTCAACGCCGAACTCAGTGCCTTCATCCAGCCCGGCAAACCCAACGGGCAGAAAGTGCCACTGGCATCGGTCGAGGATATGGTTCGGCAGGCCCAAGAACGCTGGGGCCGGGATAATGTGGGGCGCGTCAATGCGGTTCATCCCGGAGATGCGGCGGCGCGTGTGGCTGTGACGCGGGGAGAAGCCGGCCGCGTTTCCATGAGTCCGCAATATCTGGAGTTCGAAGGCGCCACTGGCAAACTGCTGGCAGTGCGCGAGCATGTGGGGGCTGCGGCCGAAACCCGAGGCGTCCTTTATGCGCTCCATTTGGGACGCTTCAGCGACACCGTCACGCGGCGGCTGTATTTTCTCGTGAGCTTCATGGGTACGGCCATGGTGGGCACGGGCCTCGTGATGTGGACCGTGAAGCGGCGACAGAAGCTGCCTGACCCGGATCGCCCCTATTTTGGCTTCCGTCTTGTGGAGCGGCTGAACATCGCGTGCATCGCCGGCTTGTCGATCGCAATGACTGCATTCTTGTGGGCCAACCGCCTGCTGCCACACCCGTTGGAAGGCCGCGCCAACTGGGAGATTGACCTGTTCTTCATCGTCTGGGCCCTGACACTGCTGCATGCCTTGGTGCGTCCCGCCAAGTCAGCCTGGGTCGAGCAATTATGGGCGGCATCGGCGCTGCTGTTGCTCCTGCCGATCCTCAACGCCGTGACGACGCAGCGTCCGTTGTGGCACAGCCTCACCGAAAGCGACTGGGTCTTTGCCGGTGTGGATCTCATGTGCTGGGCGCTCGCTGCGCTCCATGCCGTCTTGGCGATACGCACGGCTCGGCAGCAGACCGGATCTCAGTTCAGGCGCAAGACGAGCCGCGAGGCTCTGGCCGCCGTTGCGTCCGGCGAGGCGACAGGATGAGTCATCTCCCTTCCTTTGCGCTGTGCCTTACAGGGTTCACCGCGCTGGCGTTCGCCACGACTCGCCAGCAGCGCGATATCTTTGGCAGGCTCCTGCGGCCAAGCATGACATATGTCCATCGCATTGCCGGCGCATGCGCCTTGGTTTTTGCGCTCGGCATTCTCGTCGCTCGGCATGGCTGGAGCCTCGGCCTCGTGATGTTCAGCGGTCACGCCACTATAGCTGCCGGCATCGTGTTTTGTGGGCTGATCGGACGCGCGAGGATGTTTGGCCGCAAATTGCTCTAGTTGCTCGCCCGAGAAGGCGTATCGCCAAGCCACTGCATGAACTCGGCGACATGCTGGGCCCATAGGTCGGGCCGTGTCATGGTGAAGTGACCGGGCGATGACGGGGTTCCCGCTTGAACTGCGTAACGGCCGCGTTCGAGCTTCGGAACGGACTTTTCGAGAACTTGCAGTTTGTCAGGATTGAACTCGTCGTCGGAAAAATTGAGTGCGAAGAGCTTCGTCTTGATCTTGGAAAGCTCAGGCTCAGGATCGTAGCTGAATGATGATTTGAGCGAATAAAGAATATCGTTTGCGTCGACATGCTCCGCTGTGAGACGGTTGGCGCTCAGGAATTTATCGACCGCGGGGCCGTCAGGCACTTCGTGCTGAAGAGCGGGAGCGCTGTCGATCATCAGGCGCAGAATGTTGTACCCCATGATCCAACCGCGCGGGGTCTCCGTATAGTCCCCGTTTTTCCATTCTGGATCGGCACGGATCGCATCGATCACCATGCGCCTCCAGAGGAGATTGCGGCCCGAAACCGAGATCGGCAGCGAGACCACCGGCATCACGCCGTCCATCATGTCGGGATAGGCCTCGGCCCATTGCCAGGCATTCATTCCACCCATGGACATGCCGAGAATGGCGTGAAGATGTTTGATGCCCAGTGTTTCCGTCACCACCTTATGCTGGAGGTCGACGATGTCGCTGTAATCGTAGTTCGGGAATTTCGTTTTCAACCCGTCGCTCGGCTTGCTGGATTGGCCATGACCGACACTGTCCGGAAAGATCAGATAGTAACGCTGCGCGTCCAGCGCGCGACCAGGATCGAAGAGTGCCTTCGTGTAGGTCGGGCTCAGCAGCGCGCGGCTGTCTGCCCCGGTCCAATGCAGAACAAGGACCGCATTGTCGATCTCGCCCTTGGCGTTGCGGTGCGGTGTGCCCAGAGTCGAATAATGAATCTTGAGGCGCGCCAGCGTCTCCCCGTCACGGAACTTATAGTTGTCAAACCAGGCGTCGGCTTGCACGGCAGCGGGATTCACACGCTGGTCCCAAGGTGACGCCGGCTCGCCGGCAGCCGCGGCAGATCGCGAACTAGATTGAGCGAATCCCACACCTGAGAGCATCGTTCCAGAAAGCAGGATACCGAGCAGCAGGCTGGCTGCCGCGCGAGCACGTTGAGACGTCATGATGAATTCCCTGTAGTTGGCGATGATTGGACTGCCTTGTGCAGTATCGTGTGCACCGCGCGTGCTATCGCAGCGGCGAAGACGTTCTATTCGGGATCTTCGAAGCTTCGATATGCCTCTCGAGGTCCGTTATCCGACGCGCAACGTCGCTGCATGGGTCAAAGTTCAGTGCTTCATCAAACCGCAGAATGCCTTGCCAGAGCCATCTAAAGAAGCTCGTCTCAGCAGTCGGATCCTGCGCTGCCGGAGCCTTCACATTTGAGTTGGTCATCTCTTTTCCTTTCACGACTTCGTGGATTCCGGAGCACGCGTTTCATGTCTGGACAGCGGCGCGCTTCACTTCGCTCCCTGGGCCACGACGCAGCAGGTCAAACGCCATGATGTGGCTCGCACCCGAAATGCCGACGCCGTAGAGCGGGATCAGCGCCATGGGCAGCGTCTGGATGCCGGACATGCGGGGGTCGTTGAGGAGGAAGAAGGTCAGCCCCGTACCGACCGCCACGACAAAATCAGCAAAGCCGAAGATGTGGAAGGCCAAGTACCGGTTGCGACTCTCGGGCAGAAGTAAAACGCCGAGGGCCAAGAACCCCGCGATGAGGTCGCCCCACCCCGCGTTTCGAACAAAGGCTTCCGGGAGGAGGTCGTGCGCCCCATACCAGAAGAAAACCAACGCGGCCGCGATGCGCCAGATATGAAATGCCGTTATCGATCGTAGACCGATGGCTTCGATGTATGCACGGAAGCCATCGGACATTGCGTAGATAATAATAGGCACCACAATCCCCAAGGCGATGATGGCAGCCAGAAACAGCGGGGGAATGGCACGATAGAATCCTGCCTCCGCGGCAAAGGCGACCGCCAATCCCCAGATGGCCAGCACAACCAGCAAGACGCGCGTCCCGCGGCGTTTGCGGAGCTCGAGTTCTCGATCCATGACCTATCTCCTTTTAGGTGTAGTTACACGTACTTGAGCACAAAAATGCGTGACGCTTCTTCCCGCTCGTCAGGCTGATAAGAAGTCCAGAGTTGGTCTGAGCTCGTCCCAACGATTGGCGCCTATGCGGCGGTTGCTTTCTTTCTGGGCCTTCCGCCAGAGGGGCACCGCTTGTTTCAGGAGTAGCCGGCCTTTGGCCGTCAGCGTCAGACTACGAATACGACGATCTCGCACGTCCGGCTGGATCGCAACGAGCTTCATGGTTTCGAGCGGCTTCAAGTTGCGCGTGAGGGTGGTGCGATCCATACCGAGCAGATCGGCCATGTCGCTGATCGGCACCGGCTCGTTGCGCTTCAACGCGGACAGGATTGTGAACTGTCCGGACGTGATGCCGATGGGCTTGAACATCGCGTCGTATCTCCGCGATGTGGCGCGGGCGGCCCTGTTCAGGCCGAGACATACGCAAGCCCTGTAGAAATCCGTCGCTGTAAGATCGTCCTGTTTCATCCGTTCACCCTAAAGCGTCCCCTTCCTCTTATCCTCAGTCAGCTTCAGAAGCGGCGGCGACTTGTACAAATTTTCCGGTTGAACTCTTTCCCAAAGGCTCCCCTTCCCAAGCTCTCTTCCCAACTGATCTTCCCGCCGAAGCCACTGTTCGACACTCCTGATTCGATTGGGGTGAATTTCATCCAGCAACCCGTAATCCCTCTGGACGACTCCGTATTTCCAGACGTTCCAGAACCCGGTGAAGTTATCCCGGAAACTCATGGTGCTTTTGTCGTTGGGATCCGCGTTGTATCCGGCGGGCAAGTCAGCGGCCGCCTTCAGCGGGCCATTCCAGTACGCGTCCAAGTCCGTATCTATGTATTGAGCCGGATGCCCCGTCACCTTCGCGAACGCCGCAGCAAGTTTCTGATACTCGACATGCTCGATGGCGACTTCGAGATTCATGCCATTCGCCCGCTCCGGGTTGTCGAAGAGCCAGCGGGCATAATAGCCACAATCATCAAGAGCAACGTGCGGCACGGCTCCGTTGCCGAGCGGAACTCGCCACGTCACGACACCATCCTCCACAGAAGGAGTCATGGGCGTCATCGCCGAGATTGCCATCTCCATGTATGGGCCAGTGGTGAACACCGCCGCGCCCATCCTGTCTTTGTTCGCTTGGTTTTGAAACAAGATCCATTCGCCCATGCGGCCCTTGCCGTCATAGTGACCCGCACGGAATCTGGAATCATAACCGGACTTCTTGAGCGCGTAGTCCAGATTTCCATAGACAAAGAACTTGATCCCTTCTTCCACGGCTATCTCGTAGCTGCGGATTGCCCAATAGGTCTCCGCCTTCTCGCCGGTGTTGAACCCATCGATATTGACGTATGCCCCGTCGCAACCGCGGAAGCCTTCCCGCAATATGGCCTCGTCCGCGAACGTTCCCTCCAGGATGGACACGTTGCCGAGTGCGCGAAGGGCATTTGCCCGTCGGGAGGCAGGGTCGCGGCTAAGGGCTCGGACAGAATATTTCTTGTCAGCGACCAGAGCGCCGATGACGGGCAAGCCCTGAGCGCCCGTGCCGCCGATGACGAAGATCTTGGAGGTGCTGTGCGTGGGCATGGTTATCTCCACAGGTTTTGAGCCGATTGGCAGCGGCGTCGCGGCCGGCCAACGGGAGCCTCGCCTGGTGATCGGGCGTTTCGCGGTCATTCGAAACGACGGCACTCGTCACTGGACCATAACTCTTATAATAAGAGTGACTCAGAAAAGCAAGAAAGTCTGGCTCGTCTCACGCTTCGTTGAATTTGCCGTGTTGCCGACCTAAGTTGGCTCTTATGATGAGAGCTGCGCGACGATGATCCTCGCGTAACTGGAAATGGTTGATGCGCTCGAAGGGTTTCGACGGAATGGTATGCTCGATCGCCGGCGTGATGGCGGTGATCGGCGATCGTTGGGGTCTGCTGATCCTGCGCGACCTTGTCCTCGGTCTCGACCGATACGAGGACTTTCGCCAATCGTCTGGCGCGACCAATGCGACGCTCAGCGACCGGCTGAAACACCTTGAGGCCAATGGCCTGATCGAGCGGCGGCGCTATCAGGTAAATCCGGAACGATTTGAATACCTGTTGACCCAAAAGGGCTGGCAAATCGCCTCTGTGATGCCGGTGCTCGCGCAGATCGGGGATCGCTGCGACGTCTCTGGCGCTTCAGCGCCGCCGCTGAAGTTTGTCAATCGAAAGACCGGGGCCGACGTCGAGTGGAGTTTCATCGACAAGAACACTGGTGAGCAGCTCAGCGCCCTGGATCTCGCAATCAAAGAAGGCCCCGGTGCGGACGATTTGGTTCGCTGGCGGCTGTCCCACACTGAGCGTCGCCACAAGCAGAAGGTCGATGACGGCGTCGTCTCGCGAAGCGGCACGCCGACTATGCAAGGGGCGAAGCTCAGGCCGCGCGCGGCTCGTAAAGGTATTGAAGAAGAAAAGCTCACGCGGAGGGTAAGGAAGAAGCCCACGCAGAAGGCGCGACGATAGAAGGCACGGATATTGGCCCTTAACCGTCAAAGCCCGTCGAGGAACCGCTCCAGCGCTGCGTTGGTCTCAGCTGGTGCTTCCTGCTGCACCCAGTGGCCGATACCTGGGAGAATGACCGATCCGCGAAAGTCGGTGCAGCCGATCCCGGGGTTCGCATAGAGATCCATGCCGGGAATGAACGCGCGAACCGCGTCGCGCTCGCCGGCCACAAAATACGATGGCTGCGTCACGGGCTTGTTGGCAAACTCCGCCAATTCTCTAAAATCGATATCCTGTGCCCGGTAGCGATTGAGCGGGCCACGGAAGCCGCCGGCGCGAAATGCGTCGACATAGACCTGCAGGTCCTTTTCGCTCATCCAGTCCGGAAACGGCTTCGGATCGATCATCCCGTCAAGCAATTTCGCATCCACCGGTTTATGATCGAGCCACTTGTTGAGCGGGGCGCCACCTGAGATGGCGAAATAGAGTTTTCGCAAAGCGACGCGGATGTCGGCCTCGAGCTCTTTCTCCGCCACGCCTTCGTCCTGGAAATAGAGCTGATAGAAGAAGCGGTCCTTGTAGGTGGCTTTGAACGTGTCGAGAAGCGGCACGGGTCGTCTGGGAATGTAGGGAACACTGAGGCCGGCGACCGCCGTCACCTTGCTCGGGTAGAGCAGCGCGGTATTCCAAACCATCGGCGCGCCCCAATCGTGACCGAACAGGATCGCCTTGCCGTCACCCAACTGATCGACCACGGCGGCGATATCGGAGGCCAGATTGCGAATGGTGTAGGCGGCAATCTCCTGCGGCTTGGAGCTCTGCCCGTAGCCGCGCACGTCGAGCGCCGCCACCTTATAGCCGCGCGCCGAGAAATGATCGATCTGGTGACGCCATGAGTACCAGAGCTCGGGAAACCCGTGAACGCAGACGATCAGGGGACCGCGGCCGGCGACGGCCACATTGAGGTTGATCGATCCGTTCCGCACCGTGACGAAATCCATGACGTCCTCGCAGATTTCCGTTTTCGCTTTACTCAACTGCAGCGTGGATGCCTGGGTCAAGCCAGGCGTGGCTACATCTGTAACGGCGGAGAGACCTCATCCACACAGAGGGATCGTGCGGAGTGCGCCGTTCTTTCCACGTCATTGCGAGGAGCGAAGCGACGAAGCAATCCATCTCGCCGCTTGTGGAGGCATGGATTGCTTCGTCGCTGTCGCTCCTCGCAATGACGGTGGGAGTTGCGCCGCCTGCGCCTACTTCCCGTGCTCTTCACGCATCTTGGCCTGGATCTTGGCCATGCCGCCGATCCAGCGGTCGTAGTTCTCGGTCTTCTTGCGCATGTAGCCGAGCACCTGCGGGTGCGGCAGGATCAGGAAGGTTTCTTGCTCGATGCCGCGCAACGCGTCCTGCGCAACCTGTTCTGCCGTGAGGTCGCCGTCGCCGGATTGCGGGCCCTTCGGGATCGAGCGCAGCATGTTGGTGTCGACCCCCTGGGGGCAGAGGATCGAAACCTTGATGCCGTCGGCGCGATGCGAGATCGCGAGGTTCTCGGCAAAGCCGACCGCGGCGTGCTTGGTGGTGGAATAAGCCGGGCTGCCGACCTGCGACAACAGGCCGGCCGCCGAAATGGTGTTGAGGAAATAGCCTTCGCCGCGCGCCTTCATGCGTGGAACCAGATGCCGCGCGGCATAGACATGGGCCATCACATGGATCGCCCAGCTTCGCGCCCAGGGCTCATCGGAGGTGCCGCCGGCGTTCACGGAGAGCGGATCGAAGCCGCCGCCGATCCCGGCATTGGAACAGAACAGCGCGATCGGGCCGAACATCCGCTCGGTCGCCTCGATCACGTGCAGAACATTCTTCTCCTGCCCGACATCGCATTTGAACGCCGCGCCGCCGACAGAGGCTGCGACCTTCTCCGCGGCCGCATGGTCGAGATCGACCACCACCACCTTGGCGGCACCCGCGCGATGGAACACTTCGCACAATGCCTTGCCGATGCCATTGCCGCCACCGGTGACGACCACGACTTTTTCTGCCACCTGCATGGCGCCCTCCCGATTTTTAATTGTCAGCGCCTCAACTCGCGAGCACGAGGTCGAGGATCGCCGTATAATGGCAGGCCGCGCCAAGCAAGACAAAACAGTGCCAGATCGCGTTCTGGAAGCGCAGCCGCTGCCACGCGTGGAATATCACGCCGAGACTGTACAGGACGCCGCCCGCGACCACGAACCACAGTGCCATCGCCGGCAGCACCTTCACCACCGCATCATAGAGCATCGCCCCGCTCCAGCCCATGGCGAGATAGAGCCCGACCGACAGCCGGTCGAAGCGGCCCGGCAGCGTCAGTTTCAGCACGATGCCGACAATCGCGACGCACCAGACCCCGATCAGGAGCGCGATGGCAAAATAGCTCTCCCGCAATTCCATGATGAAGGGCGTATAGGTCGCGGCGATCAGGACATAGATCGCCGAATGGTCGAACCGGCGCAGCACCCATTTGGCGCGCGACACCGGCCAGAGATTATAGGTCGCCGACAGCACCAGCATCGCCAAGAGGCCCGCAACGTAGACCGAGACCACCGCGACATCGCCCGGTGTCGCGTAGATAGCCGTCAGCACGATCAGCACGGTGGCGGCGATCAGGCCGAAACAGATGCCGACGACATGGACGATGCCGTCGGCGATCAGTTCGGCGCGGTCATAGTTCCAGATCACGGCACCGGCCGCGTGGATCGAATTGGAGGCGAGTTGCTTCAGTCGGAATATCGTCATGACCAGTCGGCGCGCACAGTAGAAGCGAGGGGACATCGGCGTTGGGAGGTTAGCCGATCTAGTACCCTATCGTCGTGGCTGTTTTTTGAACCGGCGATGAACGGGGCCGCCAGCGGCAGACTGACGAAGTGCTTGATTTTGGCCCATCAATTGCCATTTTGCGGATAATCGTTCGCCAACTGCCCTCCTCCCGCCCGGGTTGCTCCTCGCCTGCATGGCCCTCAATCTCACCGATATCGTCGAGGAAGCGCGCCTGTCGGCGCGGGCGCTCTGGGACTATGGCGACAGTTTCTTCAACCCGACCGTGCGGCTCGGCGTCACCGGGCTATCGCGTGCCGGCAAGACGGTGTTCATCACGGCGCTGATCCATGGATTGACCCGCGGCGGCCGCTTTCCGGTGTTCGAGGCCTATGCCTCGGGCCGGATCGCCCGGGCGCGTCTGGAGCCGCAGCCCGACGATGCGGTGCCGCGCTTCGACTATGAGAACCATGTCCGCACCCTCGTCGAGGAACGGCGCTGGCCGAACTCGACCACCGACATCAGCGAGCTTCGCCTCGTCATTGACTACCAGCGGCAAAATGGCGCGGACCGCACGCTCACCCTCGACATCGTCGACTATCCCGGCGAGTGGCTGCTCGACCTGCCGCTGCTGAGCAAGAGCTTTGAGCAGTGGTCGGCGGAGAGCCTTGCGCTTTCACGCGAACCGCTTCGCGCCGAACTCGCCGCACCCTGGCATGAGCATCTGAAGACGCTTGATGCCGAAGGCCGCGAGGACGAGCAGGCGGCGCTTAAGGCGGCGAAACTCTTCACCGACTATCTTCGTGCCTGTCGCGACGAACGCTTTGCCATGAGCCTGTTGCCGCCCGGCCGCTTCCTGATGCCGGGCAACCTCGCCGGCTCGCCGGCGCTGACCTTCGCGCCGCTCGAGGTTCCCATCGATGGCAGCGCGCCCGACGGCTCGCTATGGGCAATGATGCGGCGGCGGTATGAGGCCTACAAGGACGTCGTGGTGCGCCCGTTCTTCCGCGATCATTTTGCGCGGCTCGATCGCCAGATCGTGCTGGTCGATGCGCTCGCCGCTTTCAATGCCGGGCCGGAGGCGCTGCACGATCTCGAAGCCGCGCTGGCCGGCATCCTGGATTGCTTCCGCATCGGACGCAGCACGATCCTGAGCGCGCTGTTCCGGCCGCGGATCGACCGCATTTTATTTGCGGCAACCAAGGCCGATCATCTGCATCACCAGAGCCATGACCGGCTGGAAGCGATCCTGCGGCGCACGGTGGCGAAGGCCGCCGACCGCGCCGAATTTGCCGGCGCCGCAATCGACGTGGTGGCGCTCGCCGCGGTGCGCGCGACCCGCGAAGCGCAGGTGGCGCGCGGCCGCGAAAAGCTGCCGTCGATCCTGGGCACGCCGGCGCCGGGCGAGACCGCCAACGGCGAGGCCTTCGACGGCGAGACTGAGGTCGCGACCTTTCCGGGCGACCTGCCCGCCGATCCCGAGGAACTGTTCAGGGGCACCTTCCGCGGCCTGTCCAGCGCGACCGCCGACAAGGCCGATTACCGCTTCCTGCGATTTCGGCCTCCGAAGCTGGTGCGGGAGGGTGACGAGGAACCCGCCCTGCCCCATATCCGTCTTGACCGCGCGCTCCAGTTCCTGATCGGAGACCGACTGCAATGAGCGAGAAAACGCCCCATCGGCGGCCGGCGACCTTCAAGCTCGACGACCCCTCCGTAATCGTGATCGACGCGGACGAGAAGGGCCGGCCCGCCCGCGGCACCATCCAGATCACGCCGGAGCCCGACCCGGCGCTGTTGCCGGTGCCGGTCGATGCGTCGCTTGCGCCGGCGCGCCGCGGCTTCCGCTGGGGCACGCTGTTCTGGGCCGCGGCCGGTGGATTGATGCTGCTCGGCGCCGGCCTCGGCGTCATCCACCTGATCGAGGATCTGTTTGCGCGCAACCAAGGGCTCGGTTTCGTCGGACTCGCATTGGCCGTGGTCGCGACGGTCGCGTTGCTCGTCGTCATCGGCCGCGAGGCCTTTGGACTAGCGCGGCTGGCGACGATCGAGAAACTCCATCTGCGCGCCGCTGACGTGCTGCTCAGCGACGACCGCGCGGCAAGCCGCGCGATCGTGAATGATCTGCTCAAGCTCGCGCACGAGAACCCGCAACTCGCCCGCGCCCGCGCCACGCTGCAAGGCCATGCCGATGACATCATCGACGGCGCCGACATGATCAAGCTCGCCGAGCGCGAATTGATGACGCCGCTCGATGAGGAAGCGCGCCGGCTGGTATCATCGGCGGCGCAGCGGGTCTCGGTCGTGACGGCCGTGAGCCCGCGTGCGGCGATCGACGTGCTGTTCGTGTTCGTAGCGGCGCTGCGCATGATCCGGCAATTGGCCTATCTCTATGGCGGCCGGCCCGGCGCGCTCGGCATGTTCAGCCTGATGCGCCACGTGATCACGCATCTGGCGATCACCGGCGGCGTGGCCGCCAGCGACAGCGTGATCCAACAGATGCTCGGCCACGGCATCGCCGCCAAGCTCTCGCAGCGCCTCGGCGAAGGCGTCCTCAACGGCCTCCTCACCGCCCGCCTCGGCCTCGCCGCGATCGAGGTGACCCGGCCGTTGCCGTTCACCGCATTGCCAAGGCCGGCGCTGGCTGATCTTGCAAAGGACTTGCTGCGCAAGCGCGACGACGAAGAGCGTGGCGCGGGTTGATGTGCCCTCGCCCCTTGTGGGAGAGGGCTGCTCCGGCGCCAGCAACGAACTCGGTCGGGTGAGGGGTCTCTCTCCACATGCATGGGCGCTCGCGGAGAGAACCCCTCATCCGGCAGCCTTCGGCTGCCACCTTCTCCCACAAGGGGAGAAGGTGCAGGTCGCGTCCGGCGCGAGCAATATCGCCAGCACGCGCCAGCGGAAGAGCGGCGAATCCGGTGGCGGCGCGAGTTCGGGGGTGTAGCCGGTCAGCTTCTCAAGCAAAAAACTGTCCATCACCATGCCCCGCCAGACGCGCTCGACGCGTTCGAGCGGCTGGCGCACGGCGCCTGCCGCATCCAAAAATGGCATCTGGCTGTCGAGCTCGCGCACGACATAGATGCCGGCGTGATCCCTGATGCGGTCCATGCCGGGATCGCGGAAGCCCTGGAAGCGGCCGCGCTCGTTGAGCTGGACCACGGACACGCGGCCATTGAAGAACCAGCGCAGCATCGCATAGGTGCGGTAGTCAGTGGTCGCGATCCAGCTCGCGCCCTGCTTCTGCAATTGATCTTCGACCCGCGCGGCGAGCTGCTCGTAACCGGCTTCGCCGCCGATCGGATCGGTGCGGCCGATGAAATTGAAGGGCGTCGCGACATAGTAGACGAACACGCAGATGACGAAGGCGATGCCTGAGATCACCGCGATCCGCGCCCAGGAGATGGTCGCGCGGATCATCCATTTCGGCCAACCTTCGCGCGGGAGCATGGCGATGTTGATGGCGGTGGCGGCAAAGCCGGCGGGCCACAGGAACATCGGCCAGGTGTCGCCGACCCGCAGTGTCAGCGACTTCCACAGGAAATAGAAGAACGGCACGATCACCGCGGTCGAGAGCAGGATCGCCACCGGCTCGCCGGTGCGATAGCCGCGCCATGCGGTCAGCGTGATGCCCGACAGCACCACCGGCAGCACCACGAATCCGACCAGGCCGAGCTGCAGCGCGAAAAACTCACCCAGGGTGCGGAGCGAGAACGGATGATCGGCGGTGGCGCGCACCGACTGGAAGCGGAACGAGGCCCAATCATGCTGGAAATTCCAGATCAGCACCGGCGAGAACACGAGGATCGCGATCACGACGGCAAGATAAGGATAGGGGCTGGAGAGCCAGCGCCACCGCCAGGACGGCACCAGTATGAACGCCACGACTGCCGGCAGCAGCATGATCGCGGTGAATTTCGAGAGCAGCGCAAGTCCACCGAACAGGCCGGCGGCGAGCCACCAGCGCGGCTCGCCGCTTTGGGTGAGCCGCACCAGCGACCACAACATCGCGACCGCAAACGGGATCATCGCGATGTCGGGCGCGACCTTCGCCATCAAGAGGCCGTAATAGAGCGCGGCCTCCGGCAACAGCAGCGCCAGCACGACCGCCCTGAAATCATGGGTAACGCGGCGGACGATATCGGCGAGCAGGAGCTGGGTCACGAGCATCGCCAGAATGCCGGCAAAGCGCGCCCCGAGATTGGTGTCGCCGAAGATCGCGGTGCCGAAGCGGATGAACCAGGCGATCATGGGGGGATGATCGAGGAACGACAGCACGTTCTCCTTCGACCAGGTCCAGTAATAGGCCTCGTCCGTGCGCAGGTCGAGCACGGCCGCATAGATCAGGCGCAGAACCGTCATCGCCGCGATCAGGGCGATCACGACGGGCCATGACGGCGCGGAAGGATAGTCGTCCGGCGTTGCGCGGCCGGTTTTGAGCGGGATATTCGTCACGGCCGCGCTTTTCCTAGACTCCCAGCGGGGTGTCAACGTGTCGCGGGAAAAGAATGATAGGCGGGCGTTCCGGAAGACCGGCTCATGACAGGTGTGTAATTTGGGCGCGACTGGAGCAGCGAGCTCCCACCTCTCCCTTGGGAGAGGTCGGATTTCACGCGGCACGCGTGGAATCCGGGTGAGGGGTCCAGGTCTATCTGTGGGCGGACGTTCCTCGAGAGGCCGGGACCCCTCACCCGGATTGCATCTGTCGATGCGATGAGCAACCGGCGACATAGGTAACAGTTCAGACCGACGACATAGGTAACACAATTCTCGTTTCGTTCAGGTCTGTTG